>QHYU01000057.1 GCA_003224235.1 Acidobacteriota bacterium | reverse complement strand
AGGCCGAACGGGCTGCCGATAGCCAGTGCCCAGTCCCCTACCTGGACGCCATCCGAGTTGCCCAGCTTGGCGGTCGGCAGGTCGCGGTTGGCCTCAATCTTGATCACAGCCAAGTCGGTCTCTTCATCGGTGCCGATCACCTTAGCGGTGTAGCGAGTGGATTCCCCGTGCAACTGGACCTGAATCTTAGTGGCCTGCTCGACCACGTGATTGTTAGTTAGGATGTAGCCCTTCTTGTCCACATTCACGCCGGAGCCCAAACTGCGCTCGGCGGCAGGTCCCTGGTCGGGAAAGTCGAAGAAGCGGTCAAAGAAATCCTGGAACGGGTCCTGGTCCCTGTTCCCGCGCGGGCGACGGGTTCCGTGCTTGCGCTCGATTACTTGGGTGGTGGAAATGTTTACCACCGCCGGTTCCACCTTGTTGACAATAGCGGCGAAAGTGCTCGATAGCTGCACCGGATCGGGAATAGCCAGGGGCGTCGCACCGCCGCCCACCAGATTCTTGGCTGCTCCCACGCGGCCGGAAACTACCGTGCCGATCAATATCCCGACGGACAGGGTCACCACCACCAGCAAGGTCGCCAGGACTTTGCGGTGCTTAGCCCAGACCATCAACTCTCGGATTTGAATGCCCATTGGGTTTCTCCCCTGCGTCGTGAATGCATAGCATAAAAGAGGCAATTATACCACCTCTGGCGCCTCGGACTGTTAGACGACAGCAGCCGGTTCGTGTGAGCAAACTGTCCGAAAGGACAGCCTCCGGCCGCTGCGGGGAAAGGCGCGCCTCTGCGCACTTCCCCTACGTGGTTAGATTCGCTCTCTCGGCCTGGCGTTGCGCCTTTCGCGGCAGGCCTCGCCGGGGTTGGCGGAAAACCAAGGCCCTGTTAGAATCACTGTGCATGATATCGCGTCCTCGCACGATGTATGAAAAAATTTGGGAAGCCCATCTGGTCCATGAGGCCCCCGGCCAACCCGCTTTGATCTATATCGACCGGCATTTCATCCATGAAGGCACTTCCCCGCAGGCGTTTGCCGGGCTAAAGGCCGAGAGCCGCAAAGTGCGCAGGCCGGAACTCACCTTTGCGGTGATGGACCATTCGGTGCCCACCAAGGGCCGCGAGCTTCCCATCCTGGACAAGGACGCCGCCCTGCAGTTTGAAGCGTTGGCACGCAACTGCCGGGAAACGGGAGTTCGGCTGTTTGACATGCACAGCCTCAACCAGGGCATCGTGCACATCATCGGGCCCGAGCTGGGCATCACGCAGCCGGGACATACCATTGTTTGCGGCGACAGCCACACCTCGACGCACGGCGCCTTTGGCACCCTGGCGTTTGGCATCGGTACCAGCGAAGTCGAGCACGTCCTGGCCACGCAATGCCTCTCCCAATTCCGCTCGAAAACCATGCAGATCGTCGTCGACGGCAAACGCCCGCGCGGCGTTACCGCTAAGGACATCATCCTGGCCATCATCGGGAAGATCGGGATCGGCGGCGGGATCGGACACATCTTTGAATATACTGGCGAGGCTATCCGCGCTCTCTCCATGGAAGGACGCATGACCATCTGCAACATGTCCATCGAAGGAGGAGCGCGCGCGGGGATGATCGCGCCGGACGAAACCACTTTCGCCTACCTGGAGGGCCGGCCGTTCGTGCCGCGCGGCCAGGGTTTCCAGGCCGCTGTCGAGCGCTGGAAAACCATCGCCAGCGACCCCGACGCGAAATTCGATGCCCGGTTGGAAGTGAAGGCCGCCGACATCGCCCCGCAAGTCACCTGGGGCACCAACCCCGGCATGGTCACCAGCGTGACCGGGCGCGTGCCTGATCCCGGCTCGTTTTCCGACTCCGACCAGCAAAAGGCCGCAGCGCGCGCCCTCGAGTATATGGGCTTGAAGGCCGGTACGCGGCTGGTAGATATTCCACTCGACCGCGTCTTCATCGGCTCCTGCACCAACTCGCGCTTGGAAGACCTGCGCGCAGCCGCGCGTGTGGTGGCCGGCAAGAAAGTAGCGCGCACGCTCAAGGGGGCGTTGGTGGTGCCTGGTTCGCGCGTCGTCAAGGCGCAGGCGGAAAAAGAAGGGCTCGATAAAGTTTTTCGCGAGGCGGGATTCGACTGGCGCGATGCCGGGTGCAGTATGTGCATCGGCATGAACCCTGATGTGCTGCCGTCCGGAGAGCGCTGCGCCAGCACCTCGAATCGTAATTTCGAGGGTCGCCAAGGCAAAGGCGGGCGCACACACCTGGTCAGCCCGATCATGGCTGCTGCAGCCGCCATTGCCGGCCACTTCGTGGACATTCGCGAATGGGACGTGGATCTGGAAGCTTGAGGAGAGTCGCACCTGTCGCACGTAACGATGCAACCTTTCAGCACACACGCAGGACTTGTGGCGCCGCTCGATCGCGTTAACGTCGATACCGATCAGATGATCCCCAAGCAGTTTTGCAAGCTGCTGACCCGGGAGGGTTACGGCCGCCTGCTTTTTTTCGACTGGCGCTATCTTGACGGCGAAAAGCCGAATCCAGAGTTTGTGCTCAACTGGCCGCGGTACCAGGGCGCCTCGGTGCTGTTGGGGCGCGCCAATTTCGGCTGCGGTTCGAGCCGCGAGCATGCACCCTGGGGCGTGCTCGACTACGGCTTCCGGGTGGTGATTGCGCCCAGCTTTGCCGACATCTTCTACAACAACTGCTTCAAGAACGGCATTCTGCCTGTCACTTTGCCCGATGCCCAAGTGGAGGAACTGTTTCGCCGCACTGAGCAACACATCGGATATCGCCTGGCCGCCGACCTTCCCAACCAGACCATCACCGACGATTTTGCGCTCAAACTCACCTTCGAGATCGACCCCTTCCGCAAGCAGATCCTGCTCAAGGGTCTTGACGACATCGGTATGACGCTCGAGCACAAGGCCGAAATCGCTGCCTTCGAGAAGCGCTACCAACCCACTGCGACCATGTACGACCCCGTGGACGTCATCATCTCCGAGCCGTCGAAGTAGGTTCCGGAAACCTCCGCCGCGAGACACAGACACATGAGATTTGGTGTCTAGGAGCCTTCTTCGGGGGACTCTGTGACCGGGCCAGGCGATTCCGCGGCGGCTTGCGTGGGACCTTTCAGCTCCGCCAGCACGATGCCGGCTAGGATCAGTCCGGCTCCGAGCAGCCCGCGGCGGCCAAGTTGCTCGCGCAGAACCAGATAGGAGGTGAGCCCGGCGAACACCGGCTCGAGACTGAAGATAATGGCCGTGTGCGTGGGTGTGGTGTACTGCTGCGACCACACCTGCACGGAAAACGCCACCGCGGTGGCGAGTACCGCGGTGACCAGCACGGCGAACACCAGCGCGCCATTCCAGTCCAGCCGCGGCGCCTCCCAGCCCGTCCATGCCAGCACCGGAAGCGCCAACAAGGTGAGGACGGCCGTTGTGGCCACTTGCAGAAAACTCAGCGCGCCGACCGAATGATGCGGGCTGTAACGCCCGACGAAAATGATGTGCAGGGCGAACAACACGGCGCAGGCAAACACCAACAGGTCGCCCCGATTGAGTTCGCTCAGGCCGGATGGCGGCACAGTGAGATAGTAAAGCCCCAGCAGCGCGGCGAGCGCGCCGCCCCAGACCCAGGCATTGATGCGGCGGCCCCAGAACATCGCCATCAGCACCGGGACCAACACCACTCCAGAGCCGGTGATGAATGCAGCCTTCGAGGGAGTGGTCTGCAACAGTCCCAGGGTCTGAAAGACGTAGCCAGCGAACATGAAGAAGCCGATTTGCGCGCCGGCCCAGATCTCCGCACGGGTCACTCGGCTCGCGGCGGAGCGATGAATCACCGCCATCAAGAGCGTCGCCAGTAAAAACCGTACGGCCAGGAAGGCGAAAACCGAAGCGTGAGTGAGCGCCTCTTTCACCACCACGAACGTCGCGCCCCAGAGCAGCGTGCAGAGCCCGAGCGCGAGATCAGCTTTGAGACGTTGGGGCATGGAACCAGTCGAAAGCTGGGGGCTATGAGCTATCAGGTGTCGATCGTCTGTTGTCAGTAGTCAGTCCTCGGATGTTGGCTCCAAGTCATCGGGCGTTTGTAAAAGCGAGCAGTCTAGTGTGGGGGCAGATCAAAGACAATGACGAAAGGCCGAAGACTATGAATCTGCCGACAATTTATCCGGATGACGCTTGAGAGCCGTAAGATTAAAGCCCGCAATCGCCCGCCGGTGCTCGTGTGGCGTGGACCCCAGCACTTGCGAAACGCATACTTCTCAGGGCTTGACGGCGATGGCTTGCGCCTCAAAGTGCGCGCCGCGCAGCAGCGGTCCTGAACCGATGAAAGCCCGCGCAGGAAAATCCTTGGTGAAGTAGCTGCGATAAACCGCATTGAATTTGTCGTAGAGCGACAAATCGGGGCAGAACACCTGCACCGAGACGAGGTCATCCATGGTCATTCCCGCCTCGCCCAGAGTGGCCTTTATCCCATCGAGCAGCAGGCGGATTTCCTGCTCCAGGTCTTCGGGCACCTTGCCCGTCTTCGGGTCGAGGCCCAAGCGGCCGGCCAGATAGAGCGTGTTGCCCACCAGCACGCCGTCGCTGAACGGCGCCTGAACGGAGCGATTGGGGAGATTGATCGTACGGCGTTTCGCGGGGTTGGCTGGGGAAGAGAATGTGCCTAGAACCATGGGAACGGCTGCCAATAACAAAATGGCCAGTGCAAAAATCTCCGAGCGACTCAGCATATCGTCCTCCAGTGAGATTCTTCACCGTTGCTGCAAGTGTTCGCGGCGAAACCAGACGCTGCGGTCGCCGCCGCGGCGAGAGAGTGTAGTGCGCCGGCGGGCAAATCTCAAGGGACCAGGGCAGAGCCGGCAGGATCGACACCCTTGCCTGTCGTTATCCGCCGGCCCGACATTCCGCGCGCAAAAAGGAATGCCTTTCCTACACCATTGACGGGAAAACCGGATTGGGATACACAAGGCATTATGCTAACTCGCCGGTTAGCAATTCCCCTCCCTGCCGCGCTGCTGGCGCTTATCGCCGCCGGCCTTGCTATGGCCGGTGCCGGAGTCGAGGCCAACCCGGCCGCTGCGCCTCCGGACAAAACCGAAACCTGGATCGAAGTGCGCAGCCCGCACTTCATCGTGGCCAGCAATAGCAACGAGAAGCAGGCGCGGCGAGCCGCTGACCAGTTCGAGCAGATCCGGGCGGTCTTCCACAAAGAGTTTCCCAAGCTCCGCGTGGACCCCGGCCAGCCGATTTTCATTCTGGCGGCGAAGAACGAGAACACACTGAAAGCTTTGCTGCCGGGATTCTGGGAGGTCAAGGGCCACATGCATCCCGCAGGCCTCTTCGTCTCAGGCGAGGAAAAGCATTACATTGCGCTGCGGCTCGACGCTGAAGGGGAAAATCCGTTCCACATCGTTTATCACGAATATGTGCACATCCTCGAGCACCTCAACTCCGGCAGCATTCCAGTGTGGCTCGATGAAGGGTTTGCGGAGTTCTATGGCAATACCACCATTGGGGAAAAAGAGCTGAAATTGGGACTGCCCAGTGAATCCGGCGTGCGGCTGCTCCGGGAAAACAAGCTGCTCCCCCTCGAGGTGCTGTTCAAGGTGGACCATAGCTCGCCCTATTACAACGAAGCGAATAAGACGACGATCTTCTATGCCGAATCCTGGGCACTGACGCACTATCTGATGCTCGATGAGCAAATGCGCAAGACGCCGGCCCTGACGAATTATGTTCGCCTGCTGCAGAACGACGTCGACTCGCTGGAGGCAGCCCGGCAAGCCTTCGGGGACCTGAAACGGCTCCAGAAGAACCTCGAGTCGTACGTGGGCCAGTCCAGCTTCCACTATGCCCTGATAAAAATGGCGGCTGAGGTCGCGGAGAAGGACTATGTCGCTCGTGTGCTGTCGCCGGCCGAATCTGCCGCGCGGCGCGGAGACTTTCACCTGTACATGCAGCGCACGACCGAGGCCCGCGCGCTGCTGGAGGAAGCGCTGCGCCTGGATCCTAACCTGGCGCTGGCACACGAAAGCGTGGGTTTGTCGTACTACCGGCAAGGACAACGGGAGGAGGCCGCGAAGCACTTCGCCCTGGCCGTGCAACTTGATTCGCGCAGCTACCTCTCCCACTTCCTACACGCCAGGCTGCTGGTCGAGCAGGCACAGGACCCACAGACCTTCGCAGAAGCAGAGCCCAGCCTTCTGCGCGCCACCGAGCTGAACCCGAACTTTGCGCCAGCCTACGCTACTCTGGCGGGCCTCTACCTGATCCGGAAGGAGACGCTGGAGAAGGCACTGGCGGCGGCACGGAAGGCCGCGGAACTCGAACCTGGCGAGCCCCTGTATTACTTGAACGTGGGGAACATCCTGCTGCGCCTGGAAAGAATCGAGGAGGCCCGCGGGATCGGCCAGCGCATCCGGTCGGATGCAAAATCGACGCAGGTCCGCGCCGCTGCGGAATCTTTCCTCGCCGAGGTCGCTCGCTTCCAGGAATATCAGGCCCTGCAGAAGCGCCATGAAGAGGAGGCGCGCGCCAGCCGCGAGCAATTGCAGTCCTACCTGCGAAGCGACGCGAGCGCAAACACTCCGTCCAGCGGCGAAGCTCCTTCTGTGAATACCTCGGGGACGCCTCCCGGGGCCGCTGGCACCTCCTCCGCGCGGCGGTATGCAATGTTCGGCAGGCTCACCCAGATCAGTTGCGCGGCTCCGCCAGCGATGGAGTTGACGCTGAGTGCCGGCGGTTTGACGATGCGGCTGCACGCGACGAATTATTTCAAGGTGGATTACCTCACCACGTCTTGGAAGCCTCCAGCCAACTTCAACCCCTGCACGCACCTGAAAGGTCTCTCGGCACAGATTTCCTATACGCTGGCGCAGGGGCAGGCGTACGACGGCGAAATCGTCTCGATTGAAGTTCGCAGGTAGGAGCGCCTTGTGGCTACAGACACCCCACTTGGTTTAGGGGTGTTGCATCTCGTCAAGTCTGGTCACTTCCCATAAACCAGGCGGCCACCGACGAATGTCTGCAGGACCTTCGTTGTGAGCAGTTGCTGCGGCGGTATTTTCGTAATGTCGGCGGAGAGGACCACGATATCGGCCCACTGTCCCGGCGCGATGCGACCCTTCTTCCCTTCCTCGAATTCGGCGTAGGCCGACCCTCCTGTATATGCTCGAAGGCAATCCTCGAGTGGAATCTTTTCTTGAGGCTGCCAGCCTCCGGCAGGGCCTCCTTCGGGTAGCTCGCGCGTGACACAAGCGTAGAGGCCGCGCAAGGGGTTGACAGGCTCGACCGGATAGTCGGTGCCGAAGGCAAGCCGGGCGCCCTGCTTTAGCATCGTGTTCCAGGCATAGGCACCCTTCGAGCGGTCAGAGCCCAGACGGGCCTGGGCCCAGCGCATATCGCTCGACTCATGCACCGGCTGCATGGAGGCGATCACGCCGAGCTCAGCAAATCGCGGAAAGTCCTCGGGGGCCACCACTTGGGCATGCTCGATGCGGGGGCGGCGGTCGCGCGGCCCATTCCGCTCCACCACAGCCGCGAAGGTGTTGAGCGCGATGCGATTGGTGGCGTCGCCGATGGCGTGAAAGGCGAGCTGGAAGCCAGCGTTGTCGCGCTCGATGGCCAATCGCTTCAACTGTTCCGGCTCGAACCGCAAGATGCCGCTGGTGGAGGGATCATCGGCGTACGGCGCCAGCAACGCCGCGGTGCGCGAACCCAGCGAGCCATCCAGGATGGCCTTGAGTGTGCCGGTTTTCAGCCAGGGGTCCTCTGTGCCGCCCTGCTGGCGCATTTCGTTCAAGCGCGCAAGAGGCTCGCTGAACGGCAACCACTCCGTGATGCGCGCCGTTAACTTGCCTTCTTTCTTGAGCTGCTGGTAAACGACGAAATCAGCCCAGGCGGAGTTGTCCTGCAGCGAAGTGACGCCAAAGCGCGCGACTTCAGCCAGCGCCATTTCGACGGCGCGGCGCCGCTGCTCGGGCGTGAGCGGCGGAATTTTTCGGCTGACGAGTCCGACAGCGCTTTCCTTGAGCATCCCCGTCGGCTCGCCGGCGGAGTCATGTTCGATGCTGCCGGCGGCCGGGTCTTTCGTTTCCTTGGTGATCCCTGCTAGCTGCAAGGCCAGCGAATTAGCCACCGCTACATGCCCGTCCACGCGGCCGAAGATCATCGGGTGGTCTTTCGATACGGCGTCCAGGTCCTGGCGGGTAGGAAAACGCTGTTCGGGCCACAGCGTGTGGTCCCAACCGCGCCCGGTAATCCATTCACCCGGCTTGTGCTCGGCCAGGCGCGCGCGGAGTCGCAGCTGGAACTCGGCGAGTGATTTGGCGCCCTCAAAATCTACGCCCAGTTTGGCCTGGCCTCCGCTCGCCAGGTGAATGTGCGCGTCGTTGAATCCGGGCATCGCAAAGGCGCCATGCAAGTCGATGACGCGCGTCTTGGGTCCGGCCAGCGCGCGAATCTGCCGGGTGGTTCCAACCGCGACAATCTTTTCCCCGTGGATGGCCATGGCCTCGACTCGTAGATGCGCCGCGTCACCGGTGTAGATGACGCCGTTGACGAGCGCCAGCTCGGGCGGCTGGCTCTCCGTGCCGCACGCATTCAAGCCTTGCGGCGCGGCTGCCAGCCAACCACAGAGGAAAAGGCAATGGGCAAAGCGCATGACCAATAATTGAAGGGGGCTGTGCTGCCGAAGGTCGTTCCCCAGCAGGCGGAAGTTGTGGATCATTTCTGGGGCGCTAATTCCAGACCGGCGACGCCCAACAAAGTGAGCAAAATGCGTTGCAGGCCGAGCTCACGGCCCGTAGCGTCGTACCACTCGCTGAGTGTATGGGCTCCCCCGGCGCGCCCGCCTGCGCCGATGGAAATTGCCTGGATGCCAAGCGAGAGCGGGATATTGGCGTCGGTGGAAGATCGCTCGCGGTGCGAGCGATTGCCCAGATAGCGATCGGCCTCGCGCACGGCAGCAAGGAGCGGAGACGTCTCCGCCAATTCCCCAGCCGGGCGAAGGCCCAGCACGCGGAGCTTGATCTCGAGTTTGCCGTTGGGCTCACGGCCCGTGATTCCGCGGTCGCGCGCGGCAGCCATCTCCTCGTCCACACCGGCCTGGATAGCCTCCCGCAACGCGGCCTCGAGATGATCCAGCTCGCCCTCGGATTCCGAGCGCAGGTCCACCTTGATGGTGGCGCGGTCCGGAATGGAATTGACTGAAGTACCGCCCTCGATCGCGCCGACGTTGAAGGTGGTGCGCGGCTCGCTGGACACGCGGACCTTGACGAAACGAGCCAGCCCACGCGAGAGCGCGTGGATTGGATTCGGCACGCCGAAGTCGGACCAGCTATGGCCGCCGGGGCCGAGCACGCTGATTTCGACGCGTCGCGAGGCGACGGCCGCGGCGGTGACGTGGTCGGTGGAGGCGCCGTCAAGCGCAATGACATACCGGAGGCGGTCGCCGTAGTTTTCGACCAGCTTCCGCATCCCGCGGAGATTGCCCTCGCCTTCCTCACCCACGTCGGCAGCAAACACCAGGGTCATACGCGTTTTAATCTTGCCCTCGTTCAGCGCCCGCGCCACGGCCACCAGCGCCACCAGGCCCGTGCTATTGTCCGAAATGCCGGGCGCCGCCATGCGGTTGGCGTTTCGGCGCACTTTGACATCCGTTCCCGGCGGAAAGACGGTGTCGAGATGCGCGGTGACCAGCACGACGTTCCCGGCCACTTCCCCGGGCCGTTCGGCGATCACGTCTCCCACGTCATCGGTGCGCACTCGCAGGCCGCAGCAAGAGAGCAGCTTGCGCAGGTACACGGCGCGGGCGCTTTCGAGGAACGATGGCGCAGGGATCTCGGTGATGTGGACCTGTTCGTCGTTGACCCAGGCGACGTTCTTGGCCAGCCAGTCGAGTGCGCGCGCGACCCGCGGGTCGCTGGCCAGTTCCTCGACCCTCGCGGCGTTTCCTGCCGCGGCGGTTTGTGGGAAGGCGGTCTCCATCAAAACCAGAATACCGCAGAGCAAAAGAAGTTTCACTGCTTCAGGACTGGCACGGGACAACTTTGTCGGCCCAAGCGTCTTCACGCACCACAAGGTGCGCCAGTGTCCAACAATCCGCGTCAGGCGTCAATCAAAAATCCAGCCGGCTTCGAAAGGGGCACAGCATGCCGTGCCCCCAGGAGCGCCGAGCCGCGCTCCCGCCTTGGCGCGCCGCGGTGCTGGCATGCCGAACGGAGTGAGGCATCTCTCAGGAAAAATTCCTCGAGGAGTTTCGCGGTTCGTTGCCCCGACGCTTTCGGTCGGGAAAACCGGCGAAGCTGGGACTCGAAATGAAAGAAGAGGTGGAAAACTACAGCCATCGATACGCAACGATATCTACTGGGGAGAGGCTTGGCCGCAAAGGGCGAGGATTTCCTCCTCCGTGAGCACGCGGGTGGACTGCTTTGCTGCCGCGTAAATGCGGTTGACGACTTCCTCGGTGGCGGGGATGCCGCGGTGCTCGAGCCAGTAGAGAACGTTTGAGCGGCCGCTCATCGGGCCGATTTCAATCACCTGTTCGAGCCCGAACAGGTGCGAGGGCACGCCGCTGTAAACCGAGTTGGCGAGCATTGCGTCGTGCTTCTTATAGGCTTTGATGATCGCCGCAGCGTGCACACCGGTGGCGGTGCGGAAAGCGTCCCGGCCGATCACCGGGTAGTTGGGCGGGATCGTAGTATGCGTGGCATGCGCCACCTTCTCAGAGTACTCCCTGAGGCGGGAAAGGTCACGGTCGATGATCCCGAGCAGGCGCAGGTTCACCAGCATCAGCTCCATCGGCGTATTGCCAACGCGCTCGCCCAGTGAATTCGCAGCTGCATGAACCTGGTTGGCGCCGGCGGCGATCGCCGCCAGCGAGTTAGCGATGGCCAAGCCGCGGTCGCAGTGACCGTGCCAATCCACTCGGATCTTTTCTCCCGACGGTCGGACAATCTGCTCCAGGGCGAACCTCACGAGGTTGTAGGCGCCTATCGGCGTGGCGTGACCGACGGTGTCGCAAAGGACGATGGCGCGCGCCCCACAGTTGATGGCGGTGGAGTAGAGTGTCTTGATCGTCGCCGGGTCGGTGCGGGTGGTGTCTTCGGTGACGTACATCACCGGCAGGCCCTGCGTGAGGGCAAAGCGAACAGCGTTTTCCGTGGTGCGCTGCAGGTGGTCGACAGTCCAGTCTTCTACCAGCCGCCGGATGGGGCTCGAACCCAGAAACGTCGCCGCTTCGATGGCGATTCCTGCGCGCTGCGCCACTTCGGCGATGGGGCGAATGTCGTTCTCATGGGTGCGCGCGGCACAGTTGGGGCGGATCTTCATCTTGGCCCGGGCGATTTCGCGGGCCAAGGCTTCCGTATCAGCCAGCGCACGAGGCCCAGCGCCGGGCAAGCCGATATTCACCGAGTCGATTCCCAGCGTCTCCATCAAGTGCAGAATTTCAATCTTTTCCCCGATCGTGGGGTCGTGAACGGAGGGGTTTTGGAGACCGTCCCGGAGGGTTTCATCGTCGAGCATGACTGTACGACCGCGGAACGGGTCAAAACCGCTGGCGTTGTTCCAGTCGTGGATCAGTTCGTCCAAACTCATTTTGTTTTGTCGTTCGTTGGCTCTGTTCAGAGGCCGACTCTCGGCCTTCAGCTAACCCCCAGCACTTAGTACCGCAACGTGTAGCTGTGCGGCATTTCGCTTAGATTCGGCTTGTAGAGCGTTTTGCAGAACTCGCAGCGGTAAATCTCCGCTTTGGGGCCGATCAACTCTTCGATCTCCTTAGGGTAATCGTACCAACGCTTGAGGTGGCCGCCGCAGAGCTTGCCCTTCTCATCTTTTTCGTCGCAGGCGCGCTGCTTGGGCTTGCGGGTCTTGATCTTTATCTTTGGCTTCGCTTCGGCCGGCGCCGGCTGGGCATCTGCCGGGGAAGAACTCGGAGCAGTCGGTTCCGCCATGCGCTTTGCTACCCTCCCTCGTTCCCTAAATCCTATGACCCCGAAAAACAGCACGCATCGCGCCGCGGGCGCTCTTCCAGCGGTGTCGCCAGCCGGGCGCGAACAAGAACTGAAGGAATCGGTCCGCAGCTACGCCCAGCTCCTCGTTGTAGCCAAACCACCAGGACTTGGGCCAGCGCGGCAGATGATCTACATCTACGTATTTTACTCGAAGTAATTCCAGCAGACCAAGGCGCGAGTGCGTATGCCCCCAGCCGCTCACCCCGCGACCGCCGTGCGGCGCTTCGGAGATGCCGAAGTAACTGGCCACGTCGTTCACCATCACCGCGCCGGCGTGGACCTGAGCAGCCAGCCGGCGGCCTCGGCGGCTGTCCCGGGTCCAGATGCTGGCGGCCAGGCCGAAGGGCGAGTCGTTAGCCATGGTCACCGCTTCCTGCTCGCTGTCCACGCTGCGCAGGGCCAGCACCGGGCCAAATGTCTCTTCCTGCATCAAGCGCATGGAATGGTCCACGTCAGCAATGACGGTCGGTTCAAAGAAGCACGGACCAATATCCGGCCGGCGCCGCCCCCCGGTCAGAATCCGCGCGCCGCGCGCCACAGCCTCACGCAACTGCTCCTCGACCCGGTCCACTTGCTGGGGGCGGATCATCGGGCCGACCTCGGTGTGCGGATCGCTACCTGGGCCAAGCTTGAGGAGTCGCGCTTTTGCGGCGCACAGTTCGCTGAAGCGTCCGGCAACGGGGCGCTCGACGTAGATGCGCTCGACGGAAAGGCACGCCTGGCCGCAGTTAGTGAAGCTGCCCCAGACCGCGGCGCTCGAGGCCACTTCCAGGTCAGCGTCGGCTAGAACGATCATGGCGTCCTTGCCGCCGAGCTCGAGCACGCTGGGGATCAGCCGCCGCGCGCAGGCTTCCGCCACTCGCCTCCCGGTCGCCACACTTCCCGTAAAAATAACTTTATCGGGTCCGGCCAGGATCAGCGCTTCGCCCAGCTCTCCGCTGCCCTGAATCACCTGCACCAGCCCGACTGGAAAACCTGCCTGGGAGAAAAGCTCTTCGACCAGCGCGCCGCACCAGGGCGTTAGCTCCGAAGGTTTGATCACTACGGCATTGCCCGCCACCACGGCGGGAATCATCTGCCCCAGCGGAATGGCGACTGGATAGTTCCACGGCGCGATCACCCCGATGACGCCATATGGCTCGTAGTGGAGCGAGCCGGACTTGGCTTTCACCGCAGGGTTGTGGTGAGGCACGTGCTCGGGCAGCAGCAGCGCGGGAGCCAGGTTCGCGTAATAGGCGGCAGTGTCGAGCGAAACCAGCACATCGGCAAACAATGCCTCGACGCGGGGTTTCCCCGACTCGCGCATGACTCGCTCGGCAATCTCCTGGCGCCGCGCGTAAATCGTCTCCCGCAGCCGGTGTACCAGCGCGCATCGCTCCTGCAGCGATTGCGCCGCCCATCCGGCCTGTGCCCGCCGCGCCTGAGTAAGAATGCCCGGTACTTCCGAAGGTGGAGTGGCTTCAAGCCGCGCGATCACCATGCCGGTGGCGGGATCGATGGATTCCATCAGGGGCGAAAAGGTCGCGGGCGCAGCCATCTTCAGAGATTCTACCTGAAATCCTCGAAAGGCAGGGCAGGCATTCTTGCCTGTCCTTCGGATTCATCTGCAGATGCGAAAGGCAGCGACACCAGCCTCTTCTGATGTCACTCGCGGCAGGCACAAACGCTGACTATTGAGTTTCCAGACGCCACGGCTCGGGATACTCCACCGACATGAGGCAAAGACCCTGTGGCGGCACGGTTGGGCCGGAACGCGAGCGGTCGCGCAGCTCGAGTAGTCGCGGAATGTCTTCTGGTGTGAGCTTGCCGCGACCCACATCCAGCAGCGTCCCGACCATCTTGCGCACCATGTAGCGGAGGAAGGAGCGCCCGCGGACAACGTAGGTGAGAGTTTGCCTCTGTGGATCGACCACCGTCTCTGAGCGGTGAATCACGCGCACTGCGGTGCGCTCCCGGTCATCTTCTTTCGAGCCTGACGAAGCCGCAAACGAGGTAAAGTCATGCTCGCCCTCAAACAGGCGCGCCGCTTGGGCCATGGCCTCGGTATCGAGCGGATAGGGGTCGTGCAGCGCGTATCGCCACTCGAACGGCGACACGATGCGGCCGCGAAAGATGCGGTAATGATAGATCTTGGACACCGCCTGCCAACGCGCGTGAAAGTCGGGTCCGACTTCTTCCGCCGCGAGCACGCGGATCGCTGGCGGCAGCAAGGCGTTTAAGGCGCGCAGGAATTGGGCGGCGGTCAGCTCAGAACGCGTCTTGAAATGCGCCACTTGCCCGAGCGCATGCACGCCGGCATCGGTCCGCCCTGCGGCGTGGATCGTGAGATTTTCTTGCGTCAACTTGCGGATGACGTCGGTCAGCGCCCCCTGGACCGTCGGTCGCCCGGCCTGAATCTGCCAGCCGCTGAAGTCGGTGCCGTCATAGGCCAGGGTGAGTTTGATGTTATGCATCGCAGCGAACGCCGCCGATTCTGACAGCCCGCCTTCGCACCATCAGCAGCCTGGACATCTCCTTTTGCTTATAGCGCCGACATTCCGCCGGCGAACTTCAAAAGCGCCGGTCAGAAGCCGGCGGTTACATGGCTCCGCCTCTAGCCACTGTCCGTCTCGGGGAAAACCTCGTCGAAACTGCGTATGGTTCGGTGCGCCAAATCCCCAGGCCGTGAACTGGGCTTGGAAGTGCCAGGGCGAAGGCACTGAAGCGTAGCCATTCCGGCGCGGCGCGCAGCGTCGAGCTCGGGGATGGTGTCGGAGATGAACAAGATCGCGTCAGGAGAGAGGCCGAGCGACGTGGCAATGCGGCGATAACTTTGCTCATCCTGCTTGGGCCCGGTGGTGGTATCAAAATAGGCGCTGATAAACGGCGTGAGGTCTCCGGCCGTGGAGTTTGCGAAGAGCAGCTTTTGCGCCAGGACGCTACCTGAGGAAAAGATGGCGATAATTTTGTTCATCCGGCGCCAGCGCGCGAAAGCTGGGCCCACATCCGGATACACCACCCCGCGCAGCTCTCCACCGCGATAGCCGGCCTCCCAGATCTTACCCTGTAGTGATTTCAGCGCGGTCAATTTTCGGTCGTGGTCCATCAGCCACTGTACATAGGCGGCGGCTGAGGCAAGCCGGGCGCTCGTGGAATCTTCCCGCCAAGGAGGCAGGTCCTTGATGAGCTGAGCCTCGGCGGCCCGCTGCTGGCGCAGCGCTTCCAGGTCAGCCCTGACGTCGTCGCTTTCGTGATGCCGGGAGAGAAAATCCTCGGCGCGAGCGCGGGCGTAGGGAAATAGAGTGCCGTAGACAAAATCGATAGGCGTGGTAGTGCCTTCGATATCGAGCAAGAGGGCCCTGCTACCGGCGAGGTCACCCGAGAGGCCCGGCGCAGGGTCAGCCGGAACGGCCAAGATCAACTCAGGGTTGCCGGGCGCGGCAAATAAGCTGGCCCAAGGCAGACCGGCTGGTAGTTCCTGTCTACACCGCTCTGAGTGTAACGGGGCGTCCAGCCTGAGGCGTTCTGGAATAAACGGATGGCGCGGATTCGTCGTTCAGGGCAGAGATCGAACCAGTGCCAAGTGCCGCGCGGAACGCGGATCAAGTCGCCAGCCTCGACCTCAATGGCGATAACCGGCCCAGTCCGCTCGCCCTGCCGGGGGTGGATGTGGAACAGCCCGCGGCCCTCGATGATGAACCGCACCTCGTCCTCGTCGTGCCAGTGCTCGGAGTTGAACTTGTTCAGCATGGCCTCCAGGCCGGGTGTTTCTGGCGTGACGTCGATCACGTCGGCAGTCACGTAGCCGCCCCGCGACTTCAGCCGGTCAATCTCGGCAGAGTAGGCAGCCAGGATTTCCTCGGCCGGGGCATCCACCATCAGGGGATGCGACGGCTCCCAACGTTCGTAGTCGATTCCAATGCCTGCCAGGTACGCGCGCACCGCTTCGGGCTCTGTGAGGCGCCCGTTCTCGTCCGGAATCCGGATCGTAGCCATGGTGTCCCCTCGGCTCGTTCTCCCAGCCTAGCGCATGTTCCCAGACCTCAGACTGCGGCGGCATGGCCTCTGGCGGAGCCACAAGTTCGGCCAACAACTTCCAGCAGGAACTCGAGGATTTCCACATGTCGCCGGGTCTCGCTGAGATTCTCTCCCCAAGTATAAAGCCCATGGCCGCGCAAAAGAAACCCGTGCGACCCCGGATAGCGTTGCAGGATCGCCTCTAGCTGCCGGGCCAACTCCGGCATGTCCTGGGAGTTTTCCAGGATCGGCAGCCATTCCCGATGCTTGTGCGTGGCCACGCCGGCCAAGCCCTTGAGCATCTCGTAGCCCGAGATGGCGAGACCTCCGTGGCCCGCAAACGACTCGGAAAGAATCGTGCTCCAAACCGAATGCGTGTGCAGGACCGCGCCTGCGCCGCGCGCGCGGACCAGAGCCAGGTGCAACAGCGCTTCGGCCGAAGGCGCGCCGGACCCGCGCAGAATATTCAGGTTCTCGTCAATTTCGAGGAACTGGGTGGCAGTGAGTGCCCCTTTATCCACTCCCGAGGAGGTGATGGCCAGGCGCAACGGTTCGCGTGCCACTATTGCGCTGAAGTTACCGCTGGTCCCCAGCACCCAGCCGCGCGCATAGAATGCGCGGCCGGCCTCCGCCAGCCCAGCGGCCAGCTCGCGAAAAGCGCTCGTAGCTGAGTGTTTCGCGGAGAAGCGGCGTCGGCTGCTGCGCTGCTGCAACATGGCGGGCTCTGGGTCCGACAAGTAGAGACCCGCTATTATCTCACGCTGGGGCAACCTCGGCGTCAGCCGAAGGGAATTCTTCCGCGCGCAGAAGACTCCTCCAACACAGGGCTTGCAGGCTCCGCGGAGCGTATCGAGGTTCATTGTAACGGGCAGGGCGTGCCGGGCCCCTACCCCTTCATCGCCGCGCAATGTGCAGCGCGACGCTGCCGCCCGTCCACAACTCGAAGCGGACATCCGCGAAGCCGCCGCCGGACATCGCTGCGGCTAACTCCTCGGGCGGTGGAAAGCTCTCTACAGAACTCGGCAGGTAGGAATAGGCCGCAGCGTTGCCGGAAATTGCTCCCCCCAGGCGCGGCAGAATACGGGTGAAATAAAAGCGGAATAGTGGGCCGAAGAGAGCGCCGTGTGGCTCGGTGAATTCGAGGATCCCCACTTCCCCGCCGGGCCGCAGCACACGGTAGATTTCGCGGAGGCCGCGCTGATAGTTGGCGAGGTTGCGGAAGCCGAACGCTGCGGTAACCAGATCAAAGCTTGCATCCGGAAATGGTAACTGCAATGCGTCTGCTTCGGCGTAGTCGCTCGGGCACCCCACGCCAACAGCGAGGGCGCTGCCGGAGGGCGCGGTGGGCGCAGCCGAGCGGCTGCCTCCCTTCGGCAGGCGCTTTCCTGCTTCGCAGGTCGATTTCTGCAGGGCGCGAACGAGCATGGGATGCGCGAAGTCGCTGCCGAAAACCCTTGCACGCCCGCCGCGCTTGAGGGCCAGGGTGAGGTCGCCCGTGCCACAACACAGGTCGAGTATATGCGCCTCGGGGCGCGACAAGATATGGTGGAAGCGCCGCACGACCCGGCGGCGCCACAGCCGATCCAGCTGGAATGAGAGTAGGTGGTTCAGGAGATCGTATCGCGGAGCGATGCGGCTGAACATCTCGCGCACTCGGCGCGCCGCATCGGCCTCGTCGCGCGCGCCGGCGGGGCGAGCGCCGGGCACGGAGATTCGCGGCGAGTTCAGTGGAGACATAGCAAGCTAGTTTTCAGTTGTCAGAGGTCGGTGCTCGCGCGATGGAGGGCAACTCCCGCCATACTCTGCTGACCGACTGTTCGGGGACGTCATCGACCACCTCGACCCGGCCGATGCGCTGCGGAAGAACGAAGCGCAAGTGCCCGCCGCGAGTCTTCTTGTCAGCGCGCATGATTTCAAGCATCCGGCGAGCGGGTATCCTGGGAAGCGGCGGCCTTGGCCCGACACGTAACACCAAGCCGATGATCCGCGCCGCTTCGTCCTCGGGGAGCATTTCCCGCGCGACAGCCAACTGCGTGGCAGCGATCATGCCCCACCCGACGGCTTCCCCGTGCAGAAACCTGTTGTAACCCGTGGCCGCTTCGAGCGCGTGCGCGAAAGTGTGGCCGAAGTTCAGGATTTCGCGCAAGCCGGATTCGCGTTCATCACGGCCCACCACATCTGCCTTGGCGCGAATGCAGCGCGGCAGTATCCAGCCGAGCGCCGCAGAATTTCGCTGCAGCAGATCATCCAGGCGGCGTTCGAGATAGCGATAGAGCGCCGCGTCGCCCATCACTCCGTACTTGATCACCTCATAGAGCCCGGAGCGGTATTGCCGGGCGCTCAGCGTGGTAAGCGCGTCAGGGTCGGCCAGCACCAGGCGCGGCGGGTAGAACGCCCCGACCAAGTTCTTCCCTTCTGGCAGGTTGACGCCGGTCTTGCCGCCCACCGCGCTGTCGACCTGGGCTACGAGTGTGGTGGGCAGGTGGACTAACCGCACGCCGCGGAGGAAGCTCGCCGCGACGAAGCCGGCGACGTCGCCCACCACGCCGCCGCCCAGCGCGACAATCACGGCGCGGCGGTCAGCGCCGGTGCTTACGAGTTGGCGGCAGAGCCGCTCAACGGTGGGCAATCTCTTTGACGTCTCGCGGTCGTCGAACAGAATGGTCTTGCTGCCACCCCGAAAGCTGGCCCGCAGCGCAGGGCCCCAATGCTTCCAGACTCGCGGCGAGGAGAGAATGAAAATACCCGTATTTTCGCCCAGCCGCGAGACTTGAACCCCCGCGCGGGCCAGAATTCCGCGGCCGCACCAGACTTCGTACGTCCCCGAAGACGCGCGGACGGCGATGCAGTGCGTCGGATTCATAGATGGCGCGAAGAATGTAGCATACTTCCCCGCGCGAACTTCCCGCGACGCCGGGCGCGACTGGCCGCGCTGATTTGGGTTCGTGCTACCATAAGCGCCGTTGCTTCACCGAGACTCGGGTTGCCGTAAGCGGTGCAATGAAGTCAGACGAACCTAATTCCGTGGACTACATCGTAGTCGGCTGCGGCATCGCCGGGCTGCGCGCCGCCATCGAGCTGGGCCAGGCACTCAGCGATTCGGCCACCGAATGGGCGCAGGGCGGGATCGCCGCGGCGCTCAGCGATGAGGACCAGATCAGCCTGCACGAGCAGGACACGCTGCAGGCCGGCGACGGCCTCTGCAACGCCGCCGCGGTTAAGCTCCTCGTGGAGGAAGCTCCGAAGTACATCCAAGAGCTGATCGGTTGGGGCACGGAGTTTGATCGCGCCGGAACGAAGCTGGCCTTTACGCGCGAAGGAGCTCATAGCCGCTCGCGCATCCTGCACGCGCAGGGCGATTCCACCGGGCACGAGATCAGCCGGGCGCTTTTCGCCCGAGCCCGCTCGATGCAGCGCATCCACATTCGCGCCCACGCCTTCACTACCGAACTGGTGGAAGCGGAAGGACGCATCGCCGGGCTGCGCTACCTCGATGAAACAACAAACAGCCTGCACGAAGTCCGCGCCGGCGCAGTGCTGCTGGCCACTGGCGGCTTGGGCCAAGTCTATCGAGAGACGACCAATCCACCGGTCGCCACCGGCGACGGCATGGCCATCGCCCACGAAGCCGGCGCGACGCTCTCAGATCTCGAGTTCGTGCAGTTCCATCCCACTGCTCTGGCGATGAAGGGCGCACCGCCGTTTTTGCTTTCCGAAGCCCTGCGTGGGGAAGGCGCGGTGCTGCGCAACGTTGATCTCGACCGCTTCATGAGACGCTACCACGAAGCAGGCGAGCTGGCCCCCCGTGACGTCGTCGCGCGGGCCATCGTCGCCGAAATGCAGCGCACCGAGACCGACTACGTCTATCTCGATATGACCGCGCGGAAGGCCGACTATGTCCGCAAGCGCTTCCCGCGGATCTTCTCCACCTGCCAGAGCTATGGTCTGGACATCTCGAGCGACCTCGTACCGGTGCGCCCCGCGGCCCACTACGCAATGGGCGGGATCAAAACCGACCTGTGGGGACGCACCTCTCTCGCGGGACTCTATGCCGCGGGGGAAACGGCCGCCACCGGCGTGCATGGAGCCAATCGCCTGGCGAGCAATTCCCTACTCGAAGGGATGGTATTCGGCGCGCGCGCTGGCGCCGCGATGGTTGAAGACACCAGGCCAGCACAAAAGAAGAGGGCGGCTGGAAATCCCGGTCACGAGGGCAGACCGGCGCGCAACAACACTGCCTGCCGCGCCAAGTCGGCTGCGAATAATCCGGGCCCGTCGAACCCGGGCAACCACTCCGAACCTGCCGGCCCCGCGTCACCAATTCTCGAGCAGATCCGAATGATCATGTGGAAAGACGTCGGCATCCTGCGAAACGGCCGCGACCTAGCGCTCGCCATCGAGCAACTAGGCACGCTCGAAGTCGCGCGACCGGAAATGCCTTCTCGGCAGTCGTGCGAGTTGTACAACGTCAGGAGACTTGCGCAGTTGATTGCGCGCTCGGCGCTGGCCCGCGAGGAGAGCCGGGGCAGCCATTATCGCTCCGACTTCCCCTACCACAACGATGAGGACTTCCGAAAGCACTCGCTGATTGCCCGGGGAAAGAAGGTCTGCTTCGAGTAGGAGCAGAGGTGAGGCCAGTTGACGGTGTCCGGCCGAGGATTGATAGCTTCCAGGTGTTAACGAGCAGTGATCATGGTCCAGGCGGCGAAGTGAGAATTCTTGCCTGCCTCATTGGTACCCGCGTCGAGAGCGCCACTGCGCAGCGCCAGCGTCTCGCAGGCGATTTCCAAAACGCCCTGACCGGTTGGCACCCTGCAAATCGGGGCACACCAATTCCCCACGCGCATTCGGCCGAGCCCACGTCCTTGGACAAGCATCGCCCGGCGAAACCGTAGACGGAGCTCCCTAGCGGAATTTTTTTTCAAGTTCGGCCAGGGATTCGACAAACACGTGGCCGACAACGGCGAGACTGCGCGGGCTGATCTTGTCCAGCGTGTCGCCGCTGGTGTGCCAGTAGGGGGCATCGAGGTCGATGACGTCTACGGCCGGAACATCGCGTTTGAGGAATGGCAGGTGGTCATCCTCGATCGGTACAGTTGCGTCCACAAAGATGCTCCGGTAGCCCAGACGCGCCGCCGTGGCCCAAACCAGGTCCGTAAGCCAGCGGGTCGAATTGCCCTCGCGCTTTATCCAGAGCTTGCGGTCGCCGATCAGGTCAGCCAGCATCATCGCTTTAATTCGCTTCAACTCACTTGAAGCGGCCAACTTCGCCGCCATCTGCCTGCTGCCGAACGTGCCGTCCGTGGCGCTCCATTCCCCAAACGCCTCCTCGCCGTCGAAGAAGGCGATCCAGACGGTCAATCCATTTTTGCGGGAGCAGAGCAGGCGCGCCAACTCGAGCATCAGGCCGGTGGAGGAGCCTCCGTCATTGGCGCCGACAAAGTTTTCCATGCGCTTGGTGTCGTAGTGGGTGGTCAACAAAATTACGTTCGGGCTCTCGCCGGGGATGTTGACGAGGATGTTCTCCATTGCCACCGACCCAATAATCGTCGAGGCGTGGAAATTGTCGGTTTCAACCTTGCAGCCGAAGCCCTGGAGTTCGCTACGGATGTACTCCCGCGCTTTGCGGATGCCTTCCGTGCCGGGCGAGCGTGGGCCGATCGCCACCAGGCGCGCAACGTGCGTGTAGGCTCTCCGGCCGTCGAAGCCTCCGGTGGATTCCGGGGGCGGGGCGGCGTCAGCGCCCTGCTCGGCAGCGATCTCCGCAGCCGCCGAAGGCTCTGTAGACGCCCCCGAGGAAGATTGGCCGGCAGCCTCCGCCGGATTCCTTTGCGGCGACGCCCGACAGCCGCAGGTAGCCAGGCACGCAAGCAGCAGGCAGAAGAGCAAGCAACGCCTCTGGGTCATGTCAGCTCGCGCCCGCGCCAGCGGTCGTGGCGACGCGGCGCTTTTTTCGCACGACCAGCGCTGAAACACCGATGCCCAGCACGTAGAGCACGATCATCGGCGCCATGAAGATGGTCATGGTGAGTGCGTCGGTGGTGGGGGTAACCACCGCGGCGATGATGGCGATTATCAGCACGGCGTAGCGGAAGTTGCTCCACAAGAACCGCGGCGTCACAATGCCGAACAGCGAAAGGAAGAAAATCAAGATCGGTAGCTGAAACACGAGGCCCAACCCCAGTAAGATCACCAGGATCATATCGAGCGAGCCGTCCATAGTGAGCATCGGCCCGTACGTGGTCGTCGGCGTGATTGTGAGCAGGAAGTTGAGGGTCATCGGCAGCATCACCCAGTAGCCAAAAGCCATGCCCCCCAGAAAGAGCGCCACGGAGGAGACCAAGAAGATTGTCACCGCTCGGCGCTCATGTCGGTAGAGGCCAGGCGCGACGAACAGCCAGAGCTGGTAGAAGACGTAAGGGCAGACCATCACGATCCCCAGGTAGAGCCCTACGGTGATGTAGAGTTGAATGGGAGTAATCGGGCTCAGGTACACCAGGTGGTCCTGGAGCTTCGCCTCACGCAGAGCCTTGTGCATCGGCCGAACGATGAAGTCGTACGCTTTGTCGGAGAAATAGATCCCGACGCACAGGCCAATGCCGATGGCAACTAGCGAATGGATGAGGCGCTTGCGCAACTCGACCAGGTGGTCGAAGAACGACATCTTCGCGGTGGGGTCGTCCTGCTCTTGGGGAGGTTCAGGCTGGCTTGGAGTGACCATCCGTAGGCTTCTCTCCCGTGTTCGGCTCCTCAGAGCTGAGCGCAGCAGGGGTGGGCTGCGGTGGGGCACCCTGGTAGGGATCCATAGCCGCAGCGCCAGCCGGGCTCTCGGGCAGCACAACGGGCACCGCGGCTGGCTCAACCGCGTGCTGCTCCTCAGAGCTGAGCGCAGTAGGGATGGGCTGGACTGGGACGCCGTGGTAGGGGTCAATAGCCACAGAGCTGACCGGGCTCTCGGGCGGCAGAGCGGGTGCCGCGGGCGGCTCAACCGCCTCACGGGCTTTGGTCTCGAGTTCCTGCGTGTGGCGTTCGAGCTCGCGCATCTCCTGGTCGACGGCCACGCGCAATTCCGCCGAGTGCTTCCGGAACTCAGCCAAGGCCTTGCCGATAGTGCGGCCAAGCTCGGGCAACTTTTGCGGCCCAAAGACAATGAGGGCGATGATAAAGATGACGATCAGTTCGGAGACGCCAATACTTCCCATCGCGCTGGTTGCCTCCTGTGCATCATAGAAGACGGTTCCAACAGTGTCAAACAGGACTTGGAGATATGCTATACTGGCTTTCGGTTGGAGAAAGCGAGGCGTAAATGCAGTCGGAGAAACGCGGCGCGGTGCTGGTCATTGGTGTTTTGCTCATTTCCGCGGTGCTGGGCGGGATCTATGGGCCTTCGGTCAAAGCCACAGCCGCGGGCGCCAGCGATTTTCAGGAAGCTGTCAGGAACTTCACCCGAGTGCTGGCCCTCGTCCAGCAGAATTACGCCGTGCCGGTTGACACCGACCACGCCCTCTACCAAGGCGCAATCCCCGGGATGCTGCGAGTCCTGGATCCACACTCCAACTTTTTCGATGCGCGCCAATTCTCGCTTTTGCGCGAAGAGCAGCGCGGCAAATATTACGGCGTGGGCATGACCGTTGCGCCGCGCGAAGGCCGCACGGTCGTTCTGGCGCCCTTTGTAGGCTCGCCTGCGTACAAGGCCGGCATCCGCCCTGGCGACGTGATCACAAAAGTGGACGACAAGCCCACCGACGGACTCAGCACGGCTGAAGTCGCTGATCTGCTCAAAGGCCCCAAAGGCACCGTCGTGCGCATTACGGTAGGCCGTGAAGGCTACCCCGAACCCATCCTGTTCACCGTCACACGGGATGAGATTCCGCGTCACGCGGTGGACATTGCGTTCCTATTGCGGCCGGGCGTCGGCTACGTACGCCTTTCTACCTTCAACGAGACCACCGACCGCGAACTGGCCGACGCGCTCAAGAGCTTGGGGGTCGCCACGCTGAGCGGGCTGATCCTGGATCTCCGCAACAATCCCGGTGGGCTGTTGAACGAGGGCGTGGCAGTGGCGGACATGTTCCTGGACAAGAACCAGGTAATCGTCTCGCATCGCGGGAGGGCGTCGCAGGAGCGGCGCTACTATGCGCTGCGTGGGAACCTGGGCGTCCACGTACCCCTGGTAGTGCTGATCAACAGCGGTTCCGCCTCCGCTTCGGAAATCGTGGTCGGAGCAATCCAAGACCACGACCGGGGGCTGGTGGTTGGTGAGAATAGCTTCGGAAAGGGGCTGGTTCAGACCGTCACGCAGTTAAGCGAAAACACTGGCTTGGCGCTGACCACGGCGAAGTATTACACGCCCAGCGGCCGGCTGATCCAGCGCGACTATAAAGCCGTCTCCCTCTACGAGTATCACTACAACCGCAAAGGCCCGCAGCAACCCACAGAGATTAAGTTGACTGACAGCGGCCGCCAGGTGTATGGCGGCGGCGGGATCACTCCCGACGTAGTGGTTGCCGCGCCGAAGCTGAACCATTTCCAGGAATCCTTGCTGGTGCATGACGTCTTCTTCCGCTACGAGGCAGGCGTTGGCGGCTTCACCCGCTATTTTCTAGGCTTGAAACCGGAGGTCAGCAAGAACTTCGCGGCCGACGACGAGGTGCTGACTGAGTTCCGCCGCTACCTTGACAAGCACAACATCCGCTATACGGAACCCGACATCGCTCAGAATCTCGCCTGGATCAAGCGCAAGATCAAGCGCGAGGTCCTCACTTCTGTCTTTGGCTTGGTCGAAGGCTACAAGGTCGAGCTGGAGGACGACGCGCAAGTGCAGAGGGCTGTCGAGGCAGTGCCGGAGGCTCGCGCTCTGTACGAAAACGCCCGGAAAGTCATCGCGCAGCGCATGGCCGGCCAACTTGGCTAGCACTAGAAGCGCGGCCCCAGCACGCATTGCAACGGCTGACTCCCAACAAATGCAGGAGCTATCCACCAGCTCTTATCCGCCTTGACGACCGGGTGCCATTCCGTTGCACGCATTCGCAGGCCCTGCTATCTAGCTGTCTGGTTAAGAGTTGTGGCGGAGGAACCCCCAAGAGCATCCATTAACGCGCTTAGCTTTAGCCGGGTACTACAACCCCCGTACTAGCTGCACTAGACCCAGCCCTCGTACCGTTGTGTATGTCTCTTTGGAACTACCGCGCTATTGGACTTTCCGCGCCACGACCGTATCTTGTCCTAGCAGGGCAGGAGCATGCGACCTCTTGTCACCCCGGCGGCGAGCCATTGGCTTCGCCGCAGTACAGAGGCACAAACGGAATATGAAGAAAGATAAGCGACCCTCAGTCCTCTTGTTGGATGGTCATTCCCTGCCATGCCTAGCCTTTACCCGGTCGCTCGGTCGTGCCGGTATCTCGGTGACTGTGGCCTCCGAATCGCCGGATGCCTCCACGCGTGTTTCCCGGCATGGCACGAAGTTCCCCATCTGTCCTTCGCCCCTCCGCGAGCCGGAGGCTTTTCGCCACTGGCTGTTTCGCACCCTGAGTCAAGAACACTTCGATCTCCTGGTGGGGATGACCGACCAGACCGTATTTCTGCTGCAGGAGTGGCGTGAGCAATTAGGACAGCTTGTGGATGTGCCCCTTGCCCCGCGGGAAGCCTTCCAGCTGGCCTGGGACAATGCGGCAACTGTGAAGCTCGCGCAAGAATTGGGAATTCCAACTCCGCGCACCTTTTTTATCCAGGACTGGGGAGACCTGGAACACGTGGCGCAAAGCCAGCGCGGCCCTCTGGTGATCCGGCCCCGTCACAGCATTAATTGCAAGGATGGAATGTATTGCCAGGTTAAAGTCGAGTACGCCTTTGATGCGCAAATGCTGCGGAAAAAATATGCCCTCGTGCATTACGACAGCCCCTGGCCTTTGATCAAGGAGTACGTGCCCGGAGTCGGAGCGGCCTGTTTCTTCCTGAGACACCAGGGAAAGATCCTGGCGCGTTTCCAGCACCAGCGAATTCGCGAAACGAATCCCACCGGCTCGGGAAGTTGCCTGCGGGTCAGTGTGGCTCCAGACCCGGCGCTGATGGAGGCGAGTGAACGCCTGCTCGCCGCGATGAATTGGGAAGGGCTGGCGATGGTCGAATACCGAGTGGGGACAGATGGCACCGCGTATTTAATAGAAGTCAACCCGCGGCCCTGGGGCTCCATTCAACTGGCGATCGAGGCTGGGGTAGATTTCCCGCTGCTGTGGTATTGCGCGGTGACTGGACAGCCGGTGAAAGAAGTTCACTCCCATCGCGCGGGCGTCTACTGTCGCTATCTGGGCGGGGACTTGCGAAATCTGGAAAGCGTGCTCCACGGTCCGCCGCCCGATTGGCGGTTGCCGTATCCCAAGCGGCTTCCCACCCTGCTCCAATTTCTCAAGTTCTGGGGCCCCAATCTGTGCTACGACGACTTTGCGTCGGGCGACTGGCGACCGGGTTTCATCGAGATCCTCAACTATCTGGTTACATTGAAACGCAGGATCGACGGGCAACTGCGGCGCAAATTTGCCAGCCGGCTGTATGACCGCCTGCGAGGAGCAGAGGTGAAATGAGCAGGCCTGTGAGGGAGGGCATCCAAGCGTCATGAAAATGCTCATCGAGCAGAGTTCCGTCGAATCCAAAGGCCTAGCGGTCGACCAAGCCATCGCTCACGCAAGCGACACTTCACAAGAAATTCTGCAGGCCATTTTGGCCAATGCGGCGAAAGCAGCAGAGAACCGCGCTGTCGGGTTGCACGTCAGTCGCCTGGCGAGTTGGGACGACATTGCAGGTCTCGAGCACACGTGGAACAAATTGCTGGCCAGCAGCGCCTCACGGACCGTCTTCCTCACTTGGGAATGGGTGCAGGCTTGGTGGCGTGCTTTCGGCAGCACCCGGCACCTGGTCTTGCTCACTTGCCGGGATGCAGGGGGAGACTTGGTGGCGATTGTGCCGCTGCAACGCACCTGGGAAAATATTGGGCCGCGGATGTCCGGGTGGATGCTGCGGTTGGTGGGCGACGGTATCGGAGGCTCAGAGAACCTGGATTGGATCGTGCGGCGCGGGCACGAAGCCGCTGCGGTGCGAGCGGTGCTGGATTGGCTAGAGGAGAATCGGTCGGAATGGGACACGCTGGAGCTCAACACTGTGCCGGCCCATTCCCCGGTGGCGGCCGCGCTGCGCCATGAGCTGGCCGTGCGCCGCTGGTGTCTCGTAGTGCATGAAAGTTCGGGCTATTTTCTGCGGCTTCCTGACAACTGGGAAACCTGCCGGGCCTCCCTCCGAAAGAATTTTCGCAGCCTGCTCGCGCGTCGCATCCGCAAGCTCCAATCGGGCTTTGCCGTGCAGGTTCGCCGCTGCGAAACGCTCGAGGAGTTGCCTGGCTGTCTCGAACAGCTCTTCCTGTTGCACGCCAAGCGCTGGCAGCTCCGGGGGCAAGGGGGCAGCTTCGCCCTCCAGCAAAAGCGCTCCTTCTATGCCGAAATGGGAAAACGGCTGCTGGAGCGCGGCTGGCTGGACTTCTGGTTGCTCGAGCTGGATGGCAAGACGGTGGCCGCGGAGTTTGGCTTTACCTACGACGGTATGTATAGCTTCCTGCAGGCGGGCTTTGACCCGGACTACTGGTCCTACGGCGTCGGCCGGGTGTTGCGAGCCCTAATCATGCAGGAGTTGATCCGCCGGGGCGTTCGCGTTTACGACTTTCTTGGTGGCGAGGACGACTACAAGCGTCAGTGGAATCCGGAACGCTCCACTTACCTTCAGATCCTCTGCGCCCGCCCCATCAGCCGGGGTGCGCTTAGTATCCTGCTTGATGAGGCGGCCGTGCGGACCAAGAAATGGCTTCGGGCGCACATCCCCAACAAGCTCTGGTCCGCGCTGAAGCAGTCCTACCTTCCAGCTTCGAACGACCTGCCCCACTCCGAGGAACTATCCATCTGAGCAACCTGATCGCGTCTCCTTCGCCGAATTAGACGCCCAGGCCTGGTACAAGAATTCTGCCGGGAATAAACCGGGAACAAGCCTACCAATAATCGCCCGCCGTGCGCTCGCTTTGCGCCTTCCCTGTGCCATTACAGACCGCAGTCTCTACAAGGACCGGCGCAGCGTCAGTAGTGTCAAATCGTCTTGAAATTCCTCCTTGCCCTGGTAGCGACGGATGGTTTTGACCAGGGAGTCCGCAAAGTTGTGCAGCGCAGGTGGTTGGGATTGGTGTGCCAGAGTCATCGCCGCGAGATCGGAAAAGCCTTCTGCAGTGAGCTGCTTGCCTTCAGGCGTCTTCACCTCGGTCACGGCGTCGGAGAAGGCCAGGACCATGTCCCCGTGCTCAAGCCGTACGCTCTGTTGGCTGTATGTCTCGCCGGCGATGAAGCCCAGCGGCAGCCCCTCGAGCCCCTCCCCGAGCATCTGCCAGCGGGCTTCGCGCACTCGCAAGAGCAGCATCCGCGGGTGGGCGGCATAGGCGTAATTGAACTCGCCGGTGCCGCAGTCAAACGTTGCCGTGACCACCGTCGTCAGGCGCAGTGGCGCGCCCGGCGATTGTCCGGAGAGGGTGAAATCGTCGTTGAGGGCGGCCAATAGCCCCGCCGTGTCGCGGACGTCACGGAACTTGTGCAGCAGCCGGTGGACGTGCGCGGCCACGCCGCTTGCGGCGAACCCGTGGCCGACGCAGTCTGCGAGCACGATGCGTGCCGCGCGCTCCGCCCCGCACGAAAACAACGCACACAGGTCTCCTCCTTCGCGGCCTCCTGACGGCAGGGCGATCACGTCGCCCTCCAGGCCGGCCAACTTGACATGGCGATGCGCCTGCTCGTTGCCGGCCCAGAGCTCCACTCAGCCGAAAGGCTGCTCGGGTGTCGGCGTGCAATCGAGGCTGTTTTCCTCGGACATGGCTCTGGGGAATGCTATCACACGTCCTGGCCCGGCACGGCGGGCACCTCCAGCGGGCGAAAGAAGTTGAAAAGCGAGGCAATTTTTGGCACAAAGGCAGTTTGCGCATTGGGCGCTCAAGCGGCGAGGTGGAATGGCGAGCGAAGAAAACGAGGGTTTGGTTTTGAAGCTTGAGCTGCACAGCGACCCAGAGTTGCTTTGCGTGGTGCGCGGCGCCGTGCAGCAACTCGCTGAGGTGGCGGGCTTGCCGGAAGCGGAATGTCGCTCGGTGACGCTGGCGGTGGACGAGGCGCTGACGAATATCATCCGCCACGCCTACCAGGGCCAGCGCGGCCGGCCCATTCAACTCTCCTGCCGCTGTCTGGGGCCTGCGGCGCCCGGTCGGCCACAGGCACAGTTGGAGTTTGTGCTGGTGGACCGTGGTCGTGGCGTCGATCCGGCCGAGCTGCGCGGCCGTCCGCTTGACGAGGTACGGCCCGGCGGCCTCGGCACTCACTTCATCAGGGAGATCATGGACGAAATAGAGTATGAACGACGTGGGGACTGCAACTGGCTACGTCTGGTGAAATACTTGACCAAGCAAAAATCCAGCGAAACCTCCGGAGGAGGATAAACCGTGCAAATCTCCACGCGCCAGTCAGGTAAAGCCACAATCGTGGACGTATCCGGCGACATCGATTTGTACAACTCGCCCGAGGTGCGGAAGGTGTTGCTGGCGGCCCTGCGGGAGGAGCGTGCGCCGCGCGTAATCGTCAACCTTCGGGAGGTGCGTTATATTGACAGCTCCGGTGTGGCGTCGCTGGTGGAAGGGCTGAAGGTGTCGCGCGAGCTGGGCAGCCGGCTTGTCTTGCTCGGACTGAGCCAGGCAGTGCGCGATGTGCTGGAGCTCTCGCGGCTGAACAAAGTCTTTGAAGTGTGCGACACCGAGGAACAAGCGCTCAGATCGTAGGACATGCCTCCTTGCCGGTCCTAGGTCTGGGCGGCATTTCTGCGCCATCCCTTTTGTGCATCCGGCGCGACACCTGTGGGTTGGTGGCGGAGGAAGCCGTGGAGGTAACCGTACGCGTCGGCCGGGCAACCCTGGACAGCCTGGCTTATCTTGGCGGGCTGGCGAGGCTAGGGGGCCGCGCGGCGTATTTTACGTTCGTCGCGCCGTGGCAAGGTCGCCGGCTGCGTTTGGATCGCGCAGCGCACCAGGCTATGGTTGTGGGCCTGCAGGCCCTGCCAATCCTCTCACTGATCACCTTTTTCATCGGGGTGATCCTGGCGCTGCAGAGCGCCTACGAGCTGCGCAAGTTCGGCGCGCTGCATTATGTCTCAGGCGCTGTGGCCATCTCCATGACGCGCGAACTGGGTCCGCTGATGACCGCCATCGTCGTGATCGGCCGCTCCGGCTCGGCCTTCGCCGCCGAAATCGGAACGATGAAGGTGACCGAAGAGCTCGACGCACTGGAGACGATGGCGCTCAATCCCGTCCAGTTTCTGGTCACGCCGAAATTCCTGGCCATGGTGGTGATGCTGCCCTGCCTGACCACCTGGGCGGACCTGATGGGCATCCTGGGCGGGGCGCTGTTCGGCGTCGCTAAGGCCGGCTTCACGTTCACCAGTTATCTGCGGTCTTCGCTCGATGCCCTCTACCTGCGCGACATTTCCACGGGCTTGATCAAGAGCCTGATGTTCGGCATGACCATCACGGCCGTGGGCTGTCATGAGGGCTTTTCGACCGGCGCTGGCGCCGAAGAAGTCGGCCGCTCGACCACGGCAGCGGTGGTGATGTCCATTTTCCTGGTGATCGCGGTGGATCTGATATTCACTGCGCTCTTTTACTTTACGGGGGCCCATTGAGCGCGCAGAGCAGGTATCCTACCTGTCTCCGCATCCATGCCTTCGATGACGGACGAAGCGCAACAGAACGAAGCCATCGTCTCCGTGCGCGACCTCCGCTTGCGCTTTGGCGAGCGGGAGATACTGCACGGCATCAGCTTCGACGTGCGCCGCTACGAGACCCTGGTTATTCTCGGAGGCTCCGGCTCGGGTAAGAGCACCCTGCTGCGCGCGCTGGTGAGTCTTGAAAAACCCAGCGCCGGAGAGATCTGGGTGAAGGGCAAGAACATTGCCCAGGTTTCCGGCGCGGAGATGGACGAAATTCGCAAGAAGCTGGGGATGTCGTTCCAGGGCGGCGCGCTGTTCGGCTCGCTGACAGTCGGCGAAAACGTGGCCCTGCCGCTGCGCGAGCACACCAAACTGGAAGACTTGACCATCCAAATCATTGTCCGGCTGAAGCTCGAGCAGGTGGGCCTGGCGGGCTTTGAAGATTACATGCCCTCGCAATTGAGCGGCGGGATGAAGAAGCGCGCGGCGGTGGCCCGGGCGATGGCCATGGACCCGGAAATGTTGTTTTTCGACGAGCCCTCGGCCGGTCTGGACCCTATCATCGCCGCGGGGATCGACAACCTGATCCTGAAGCTCAAGAAGGCATTCCGGATATCCATCGTGGTAGTGACCCACGAGCTGGCGAGCGCTTTCCTGATCGCCGATCGCGTGCTGCTGCTCGACAAGGGGGATATCGTGGCCCTCGGCACGCGGGAGGAGTTGCGGGAGAACACGCACCCGCGCGTCCGGCAGTTCCTGAACCGCATAGCGGAGCCCGAAGTGTTCGAGGAGCTGGACTATTTGCAGATGCTGACCGAAAAGCACCGGCCCCGACGTCGGTAGGAAGGCATTCCTACCTCTCCGACCTGCCTCGGAAGCTGGGCAACAAGTACCGCCCGAGAGGTGGACCATGGAAGCAAAACGCGAGCAAGCATTGGTGGGATTGTTCGTGTTGATCGTCGCAGCTGCGTTGCTGGCGACTGTCTTTGCGCTCACCGGAGCGTTTGGCGGGGCTAGAACTACGTACCGCGCCTACTTCAAGTTTGCCGGCGGCCTGGAGCCCGGCGCCGAGGTGCGGTACGCGGGCGGGCCGAAAATCGGACGCGTAGAAGGCTTGCGCATCGACCCGCAGGACCCTACGCGCATCGAGATCACTTTCAGCGTCCAGCCGCAGGTTCCCGTCAAGAAGGACAGCAAAGCGAAGATCATGAGCCTGGGCCCGCTCAGCGAGAATCACTTGGAGCTCTCCGCGGGAAGCCCGGGGGAGGCTCGCGCGGCAGCCGGCGCCGCGTTGTCGTCGGAGCCCTACGTCGACTTCAACGCCATCACCGCCCAGCTCAACGCTTTGGGGCCGGAAGCGAGAAGTCTCATCTCCACGCTGAACGAGCGCGCCACCGAACTCCAAGTCACAGTGGAGCGCGTCAACGACCTCCTCAACGCGCAGAACCGGAGGAGCCTCTCCGGCAGCCTTGCCAACGCGCACGCTATACTGGAGGAGAACCGGCCGAAGATTAAATCCACGCTGGGCCACCTCGATACCGCCAGCGCGAAGATAGGGCCGCTGCTCGATGAGCTTAACAAGACCATCGGACAGGCGGACACGGCGCTGAAGAGCATCGACGCCCTCATCGGCGAGAATCGCCCCGACCTGCACAAGTCGGTGGCCGACCTGCGGGACACACTGGCCTCGACGTCTTCGCTGACTGCGCAACTGGACCGCATGCTCGATGTAAACGCCGAAAACATCGACGAACTGCTCGAGAACATGCGCCATACCACCGAGAACCTGAAGGAGTTCACCGACCTGATCAAGGCCAGACCCGCTGCCCTGCTCCGCTCCTCAGGCCCGCGGGACCGCAAACCAGGGGGGTCGAAGCATTGAGCGCAAGAAGGAAGGTCTCCATGCGTCCGGTGGTCGCTGTGCTTGTAATCGTCGTGGCAGCGGGAGCGATGGCCGCCTGCGGCAGCACGCGCCCGAGCAAGTACTACCAGCTCGAGGTCCCCGAGACTCCGCCCGCCGCCTCCAATGCCTGGCCGGTGGCGCTGCTGCTCGGACGCATCAGCGCGCCGCACGTCTACCGCGACGACCGCATCGTGTATCGCACCGGCCCCGGGCAACTTGGCACCTACGAGTATCATCGCTGGGCCGAGCCGCCCACAGAAATGCTGGAAGCCGTCTTGCTGCGGATGCTACGCGCCTCGGGTCGCTACCGCACCGTCCAACCTCTGCATAGCAACGCCCGTGGCGATTTCATCCTCCGCGGACGGTTGCACCATTTCGAAGAAGTTTCCGACGGTTCACTCGGCGCACGCGTGGCCTTTGAAATGGAGCTCTACGAACCCAAAACCGGCACCACCGTCTGGACACACTTCTACTCTAGCGAGGAGCCGGTGCAGGGCAAAGAGGTCGCCCAGGTCGTGCAGGCGCTTGATCGCAACGTCAAGCGGGGTCTGCAGGAAGTCACCACAGGCCTCGAACAGTATTTCTCGGCCCACCCGCCCAAATGACCAGGCCTGAGGAACCTGCTTGAAAAGACGATTGGTGGACGGCATGGGATTCGAAACGAGATTAGGATCCGCGCTGGCCGGCGCGACGGGTCCGCACGGTTGAGAAGTTCTTTGCTGACGCGCAGAATTCGAAACCACCGGAATCTGCAACCTTGGTTTCCAGGCCGTTCCTCTTTGTATAAAGCGCCGGGAGCATCTTTTGACAGAGGACAATCATGTCCTTACGCTTGGGGCGTTACCTCTCGGAGGTCCTTGTGCAGGCACTGTTGCGAAGCTGTCTGGTTGCAATTCTGGTTGTCACGCTGGTAGAGGCGCCGGTGTATGGCTCGCCTTCGGCAGCGCTGGGTGTGGTCCTGCAAGCCCAAAACGCCTCGGTTGGCTCGGGCGTAGCGGCGACCGGTGCCACGATTTTTAACGGTGATACGCTGGCGACGGATTCACGCGGGTGGTTGCGCGTGCGCCTGGGCGCCAACCAATTCTCTCTGCTGCAGCATAGCAGCGCGGTGATGCGCCAAGCTCCGGGCATCCCGATCGCGGTTCTTGAGCGCGGCACGATGGTCCTTTCCTCCTCGGCGGCTGAGCCGTTCGAGTTGCAGGCCTCGGCAGCGCACATCCGTCCGCGAACCGGCCAGCCAGTCATCGCGCAAGTCACCATCGCTGGCCCGAACACGCTTCTGGTCACCAGCAACCGCGGTGAGCTCGAAGTCAGCATCGGCAACGAGGTTCACGTTGTCCCGGCAATGACCTCCTATCGCGTGGAGATCGAACCGGAAGGCCAAGGCTCGGGCGGCGCGGCACCGAATAAGACCGCGCGGAGCAAGTTTGTTCTGGTGCTACTGGAAATGGTCGCTGCGGCTACCGGCATCGCCGTCTTCCTCGCTACGACCAGCCCCTCCGTACCGTAGCCGCGTCTTGCATTCGTTCGTCTGAGCCTTGAGTGGGGGGGCGGGGTCTGCAGGAAGTCACCACAGGCCTCGAACAGTATTTCTCGGCCCGCCCAAATAAGCAGGCCTGATTAACCTCTGTAAAGAAAGCCTCTCGGCTTGTCCAGGCCTAACTTCGGCACCCGTTTCATCCCGCGCCGGTAGCAAGACTGCCAGATGCATTCGCAGAGTGCCTGCGCAGGCCTGAACCGCATTTGCATCGTTATCTAAATCCCTTGTTCCAAAATACGAAGGCCTTCTTCAAGGGTTGCCTGCCGGCGGTTGACATCGTATTGGGCGAGCTTTAGGCAGGTAGCGGCTCCGAAGAACTGTAGGTTTGCTAAGACCTCAGGCCGACCTCCGGAGAGGTACGTCTTCAGAAAGACTTCGACAGCAGCGTCCAACGCGTGGAATGAGCCGAGGCAGCGCAGTGCTAGCCTCCGCAGGGCTACGACGAATCTGGCCACGTCGCGGTTGGGATCTGCCAAGCCATACTTATCCCAGTCGAATGCGACTGTGCGGCCTTGAGCCAAGATCACCTGATGGTGATTATAACTGCCATGGGTGGCGCACATTTCAATGCGATGCAACTCGGACGCCGCGGCTTCCAATCGCTTGAATAGCTCGCCAGCCTTATCCGCGAAGGGCTCACCCGGTGAGGCAAGGCGGCCGAACCATCGGTCGATAGAAACCAGGTGATTGCTCACGTGGAAGATTGGCTCCATCCGAGGAGCAATTGCGTGGAACCTGGCCAACCATCTCGCGCAGCGCTCGGCCGCGGCTGTGCGCTCAGATTCATTGTCTGACAAAAACGATTCCTTGGCCGGCCGGCCTTCGACCCTCTCCTGCAGTAAAAGATGTAACGCCGGTAGATAGGCAGTCGGCTGAGGAATTGAGAACTCTTGACAGGGACCAAAGCCCGCCCGACTAATCTCCTCCATCAACTGATAGATGCCGGAGCGATCTTTTGCGTAAACCTTGCCGATCAAGCTAAATGACCCTTCTGTGGCTCGCAACGTGATTTCGACAACGCACCTCTTTCCGACATGATGTCTAAGGAGCCGAACTTGTATTTCCTTTAATCCCTTTGTCTGCGAGGGTAGAGACTCGCGAAGGTGTTCGCCTAGCTCCAACGGATTCAACACCGCTGGAAGTGTGGGAAGGCCCGGATCGTTGATGCAATCTACGAATGCAGACACCGTCCTTTTCCTCTCTCACGGGAACGAATAGATCGATGCTTGGGTCGGGGAAATTCGCACAGACAGCCGCATTGCTCCAGGGCGAAGATCTCGTTCAAGACGAACGTCTGCGAGAACCGCGGCGAAGTGCTGACCGCGTATCCGATTTTCGGCCACTGCCCAGGCTGAAGCTGCATAAGCTCCTTCACGCACAAGCTCAAAGGGGTGATCGGCAGTACCGGTAACTGCTAACCGTCAATCGCAACTAGCCCGGGACCTCTAGCTCTCCCTGGAATTTAGATAAAGACCCGCCGTGCAATTAGGGTATTAGAACAGTCTTAAAAGTATAGCGCAAGCATCGTTTTCAGGAGCGTCTGGCCGGTCTTGAAGTCTTTGCCGCAGATGCGTACGTTGTGCTCGCGGGCCAGTTCCTGGAGCGCGGGGGCCATTTGGGCACCTATCCCGGGAATCCCTTCTATGACCTGTTGAAAACCACGGTTATTCGCCTGGCATTTGGCCATGGGGGCGAGCTGCGCCGCAAAAATGTCGGGCCGTGGCGCTCACGCCAGGGTTCTTGCGCTCGGAAGCCATGCTCGATCACTTCGGTGTGAGCGAAGCCAACTGGCAAGACGCCACCAAGAAAGAGCCGGTCGCGCGGGTTTTGCTGCCAATTGCTGCCGAGTCGGATGGAGAGGAGGCCGTTCCGATGCCGCAAACTGTTTTGATTCAGTAGAAGTTTGGTGGACGGCATGGGATTCGAACCCACGGCCTCCTCGTTGCGAACGAGGCGCTCTCCCAGCTGAGCTAGCCGCCCACCGAATAACCGAATTTTAGCAGACCGCTATCCCGCTGCCAACGCTGGCACCCAACTGAGTTTCTGCGGTACTGACAAGAACTCTCCCTTCGCGCAGGCTTACTGAGCTGAGGGTTTGGCAAACTTGGCGTCGTCCACCGGCACGTTGTGCCGGACCTCAGTCGCTTTGATCACCCAGCTTATGTTCGGGTTCACCTGGCGCACGGTGAAGGGCACCTTGACCCCGTCCACTTCTTTGTAGTCGTCGAAGTAGACTTCGATCTTCATGCGGCCCTGCGTGGCGGTATCCAGCTCGGTATCGTTCCGCACTAGCAGTCCCGTCTCAACATCGAGGTACATGCGCCGCAGGCTGCCGTCTCCCGGATCAGCTTCAACCACGTAGCTCTCGCGCTGGCCGACTTTCTCGGTGCCCTTGAGAGTCATCTTCGGGTAAAGCTGGCGCAGCTTCAGAGACTGGTAGAAATCGGAGCTGCGCTTGGTATTCGCGAGTTCTTGGCCGCTCAGCTCCCGAAAGCCGGCCATCGGATTGTCGGCCCAGGCGAGGGTGCCATCGAAGCCCTGGCGGAATTGCCCGACGCCGGTGATCTCCACGACTGAGGCCGTCTTATTAGGAGCCTTGGCGTAGGCGTCGAGCGACCCGGTCAGGCCTTGCTCCGGAACCTCAAACCTGCCCTTGGTGACGCGGCTGTTCAGTTTCTCGATGGCTGCCTTGCCGCCGAGCGCTTGAACGTACTTGTCGAGGATTTGATCCACGCTGGGCAGCGGGGGAGCCGGTTTGGGTGCCGGCGCCTTCGTCTCCTGGGCAGTCGCGCTGCCGCTGGCCACCGCGAGCAGCACCAGACCGAGCAGGACCAGCTTAGCTCTTCGCCTCATCGCTTGCTCCTTTGGACTCCATTCTATGCGTATTACGCAGCACCGGGGTAGGCAGTTACAACTCATTTTGCTTTAACCTGCGAGGCGACGGTGCCAGCTCAACCGCTGGCCGCTCCGACTGCCCTCGGTTTATTCTGTAAAGTACTCCTCGGGCGCGGGGAGCTTGTCGGCAGGGCGGGCAAACCAGACGTACAGGGTTGGGAGCAGGAAGATGCTCATCACCAGGTCCGCAATCAAGCCGCCGACAATGACAATGGCGAAGGGTCGTTGGGAATCCGAGCCGATGTCGTGGGAAACCGCAGCCGGTAGCAGGCCCAACGTGGCCACGAGCATAGTCATCATGATGGGACGGAGACGCAGGATCGCTCCTTCTGTTGCGGCCTCCAGCACCGTGTGGCCGCGAGTGCGCAACTGATTGATGTATTCGACCATGATGACGCCGATCTGCACAGAGACTCCGAACAGCGCCAGAAATCCGACGCCGGAGGAGACGCTGAAGTGTGTCCGATCAATAAGCACCACTTGTACGAGCCAAATGCAGTGTACAAGATGAGAAAAATCAAAAGAATTGTAATCGGAACGATGACCAGCAGGCGCCGCTCCGAGCGCTTCTGGCTTTCATACTCTCCCGCCCAGTTCAGGCGATAACCTTCGGGCAGCTTCACCTTCTGAGTGACTTCCCTGATCGCCTCTTCCACTGTGCTGCCCAGATCCCGCCCGCGCACACTGTATTTGATGGCGATGTAACGCGAATTGCTCTCGCGATAGATCATCGAGGCGCCGTCTTCCAATTTGACATCGCACAACTGCTCTAACGCCACGCGTTCTCCCGACGGAGCCAGCAAGCGAATGTTCTTGATGTCCTCGAGCGTGCGCCGGTACGGCTCCTGATAGCGCACCACGAGGTCGTAGCGCCGCTCGCCCTGCAGGACTTGACTGACGGCCTTGCCGCCGACGGCGGTCTCGATGGCGTCCTGCACATCGGCAACATTGATGCCGAAGCGGTCCGCTTTCGCGCGATTCACGACGAGGTTCAGGTTCGGCTGGCCGACCACGCGAAACAGGCCGAGGTCTTCGACCCCGCGGATGCGCTTCATAACCTTGACGATCTCTTCGCCCTTCTGCTCCAGTGCTTTGAGATCGTCGCCATACAATTTGACCGCGAGTTCTCCCTTCACGCCGCTGACGGCTTCTTCGACGTTATCGGCAATGGGTTGGGAGAAATTCCAGATGACCCCGGGGATCTTTTCGAGCTGGGTATCCATGGCGGCGATCAAGTCTTCTTTGGTTCGGAACTGCCTACGCCACTCCGCTCTGGGTTTCAAGTCCACGAAGTATTCGGTGTTGAAGAAACCCGTGCTGTCCGTGCCGTCGTCCGGCCGACCCACTTGGGAGACCACCTGGGTCACTTCGGGGAAACGAGCGAGCACAAGCCGCGCCTCGTTAGCAATGCGCTGGCCCTCGCTGGGGCCCGTACTAGGCGCGAGGGTTCCTCTCGCCCAAATAGCGCCTTCATCGAGATGGGGCAGAAACTCCGACCCAATCACCCCGCTGAACGCAAGACACAAGGTGCCCATAAAAATCAGAACCGAAGCGCCCACGGTGATTCCCCGATGCGCAATCGCCCAACTCAGCGCTGACCGGTAGTGGTCCGTGAGCCACACGAGAAGCGGGTTTTCCCACTCGTGCGCGCCCTTGCGGAACGAAAGCCTTGCCAAGACGGGGGCGAGCAACAGGGAGAAGAGCAAGGCCCCGAGAAGCGCAAATGCCACCGTCCATGCCATCGGCCGGAAAAGCCGCCCCTCGACGCTCTGCAGAGTGAAGATGGGCAGATACGCCGTGATGATAATGGCGATGGCGTAGAAAACGGGCCGCTGCACCTCGTGCGCGGCGTGGCGGATTTTGGCTCCCACCGTCCGCCTTTTCTCGTTCTCCCGGCCGATGTGTCGCACGATGTTTTCAATCATCACGACCGCGCCATCCACCACCATCCCGAAATCAAGAGCGCCTAAGGAAAGCAAGTTGGCGGGAATTTGGCGGAGGTCCAGCAGAATGGAAGCAAACAGCAGCGAAAACGGAATCGTGATCGCCACGATGAGAGCGGAGCGTACGTTCCCCAGAAACACGACCAGGACGACCACCACCAGCACAAAGCCTTCCGTCAGATTGCGCAACACCGTGTGCGTCGTGTAACGCACCAGATCGTCCCGGTCGATGTGCGGGACAATTTTCACCCCGGCCGGCAAGACATGTGCGTTCAAATCCTCGACTTTCCTATCCAGCGCGGCCAGCGTGGTTTCCGCCACGGCCCCTTTGCGCAGCAGCACAATGCCGTGGACAACGTCGTCATAGTCGATCACCCGGTCTCCCAGGCGAACGGCCTTGGCGACTCGGCCCAGGCGGATTTTCGGGCCCTGGGTGGCAAAGGCCACATCCCGAACACGCACCGGTGTGCCATTCACTGTTTTTAAGAATGTGGCACCGATGTCGTCCGTGTTTTTCATCAAGCCGACGGCCCGAATGTTCACTGCCTGTTGGCCCCGCTCAATGAAGCTGCCCCCGGCGTTGACATTGTTCGCGGCCAGGGCTTGTTCGACTTGCCCGATGCTCAGACCGTAGGAGATCAGCTTGTTCGGATCGACCCGGACCTGATACTCGCGCGTGATCCCTCCGAAACTCACGACATCAACCACATTCGGTACCGACTTGAACTGCTTTTCCAGCACCCAATCTTGCAAGGACTTGAGCTCCATCAAGTCGTACCGGGGGTTCCTGCTCTTGAGGGTCTAAAAGTAAATCTGCCCCGTAGGGCTCGCGTCCGGGGCAAGTTGCGGATTCACGTTTTGTGGCAAAGTGACGAGTGAGAGCCTTTCCAACACTTGCTGTCGGTTTGTCAAGTCGACGGAATCGTCGTCGAAAACCATCGTGACGACGGAAAGACCGAAGAGCGAGGTCGAGCGCAAATGGGTGAGGTGTGCGATCCCGTTCATCTGCACCTCGATCGGAATGGTGACCTGCTGTTCGACTTCCTCGGCGGCCCGTCCGGGCCACTGTGAGATTACCTGTACCCAGTTGTTGGCCACATCCGGGTAAGCCTCAACCGGAAGCGTGTGGAAAGAGATGACACCCCAGACGACAAGGATTACGCCCAGGCTCAAGACCAGGATTTTGTTCCGCAGGGCAAACTCAACCAGGTACCTAATCATGCGCTACTCCTGCTGCACCGAGCTGGAGAACTGGAGGGCGTTGGCCACCACGCGGTCCCCCGCCTTCAGCCCTTCGACGACCTCCTGGTAGCCATCAGTCATGACCGGCCCGGCCTGAATTTCCGTGCGCCGGAAACGCTTGCCACTTACTGGCACAAATACCCAGTCGCGGTCGTGCATGCGCATGACCGCTGTGGCGGGTACGACCGAGCGGTCGACCGTGCCCTGAGAAATGAACGTCACCGTGGCAAACATGCCCGGCCGCATCAAACCGCCCGCGTTGTCGAGTTCCAGTCGCACCTTGGCCGTGCGCGTCGCGGGATCCAGGACGCGCCCGATGTTGCTCACGCGGCCCTTCAAGACGCGGTGGGGGTAGGCGTAGAGCTGCACTTCCGCCAAGTCTCCCAGGCGCACGTGCGAGAGGTTGTTTTCGTACACGTCGCACAATACCCACACCCGCGAGAGATCGGCGATGGTGAAGAGGTTAGGGGAGTTGTCCAGGGATTTCACCCCCGCGGCCTGCGTGGTGTTCTGCTCGATGATGGTGCCAGAGACGGGCGCCCGCAGTTCGATGATCGAGGAGGGATGGGCGGGGTCACCCCCGAGGATCTTGACGCGATCCAGCGCGGTTTGCACGTCCACCTTTGCCTTTTCCCCAGCGTCTTCAGCTGCTTGCAGATCTTTCTCGGCGATGGCGCCCTTGGAATAGAGGATCTGCGCGCGCTCGAGCGATTTCCGCATGAGCACCTCGTCGGCGCGAAACTTCTGCAAGTCGGAGAAAGCCATGGCCACGTCCGGCGTGTGGAGCTTGAGCAACATCTGGCCCTTTTGAACGAAGTCGCCGAGGCGCGCGTGAATCTCGACCACGCGGCCGGCGCTGAGCGAATTCACTGGAACCGCCCGGCTCACGTCAGGCGCAATGGCCCCGTTGACCTTCAGCTCCTCCCGCGCTTTGCGCACCGCAACGGTGGCAAGCGGAAATTGCTCTGGGCGGACCACGCTGACCAGGTTAAGATCGGCCGCTTCCTCGACCGGCGGGTCGCTGAGCGCGCTCCCAGGTTTGGAATTCTTTGAGCAACCTGTGCCCAGCCCTCCCAGCATGGCCAGGGCCAGCCAGAGGCAGGCGTGCGAAATCCGGTGCTTCATGGGATCACCTCCCGCCCCACCGCGAGATTCAGTTGACTCGCCGCGATCAAGTAAGAGCCGATCAGGCTCAGATAATTCCGTTCAACACTCCGGTACTCACTCTGGGCGTTCAAAAAATCAAGTAGTGAAGCGCCGCCATGTTGATAGGAAAACGTAATTGTGTCTCGAACTCTGACGGCTTGCTGCAGGTATTTCGCCTTATATGGACCCAGAAGAATCACGTTGCTGCTCAGCGTCGCATACGCGGAGTCAACGTCGCTGAACACCTGCGCTTGAATGGCGTCCCGCACCCTCTCGTTCCTGGTAATGTCCAGCTGCGTGCGCAGCTTTTCCCCCTGGTTTCGGTTGAAGATACGCAATGGAATACTCACACCGACGCCGAAGTATTGATCTATGGGAGGGTTGCGGCCGACATCGAAGCCGAAGATCGGGTCAGTCGACCCGTTGGCGGTGGCAAGTCTGTGGTCAGTCTTGGCCTTATTGACTGCTTGCGTCGCAGCTCTCAGGTCGGGCCTGGTATCCAAAGCGACCTTGCGGAATTCTTCCAATGTCTGAAGTTGGTCTGTGAAGTCGAAGGTCCCCGTTACGTCAAATTGCTCGACAGGTATCCGCTCGTTCAAAAGCGTCAGGAGCTGAATCTTCGCCGTCCGTAGGTTCACCTGTGCGGTCTGCACGTCGGATTCGTACTGGACGCGCTGCAACTCCAGCCGATCCAAGTCCACCTGCGCGATGTCCCCTGCCTTGTACCTCTCTCTGCTCACTTTGAGCACATCGTCGTAATAGGAAAGGTTGTCCTGCGCGAGCCGCAAAACAGCCTTGGCTTGCAGCGTTTGTACAAATGCGTTGCGCAAGCTAAACAGAAGGTTTCTTTCCAGATCGGCTTGCCCTGACGTCGCAATCCCAGTTGCTTCTCGCGCGCTCTCCAACCGCAATTCGCGCTTGTGTCGCCTTTCGTGCAAGTAGCTGACGGTTGCCACTGACAATACAGTGCCGAATGTGCTGTGCGGAGGCCCTCCTGAAAACGGATTGATCTGATCAGCCGTCAGTGACAGCGCGGGATTCGGACGAAGGTAGGCCGTAACCTCCTGCGCCTTCGATTCATCAATGGTCAATTTGCTCGCTAGCAGTATCGGATTGTTCTGTTCAAAGCGTTGGCGCACCTGCTCCCAGGTTAGGGGAGGTTGGGGAGCCCGGGCCTGTGCAAAGGCCCGTCCGCTCAGCCCCGTTCCTAGCAAAAGGAACACCAACGCTTGGGAACTCAAGCGTTTCATTGCTCCTCCAAATAAGAATTTGTAAGGAATCGCTAGTTCAGGAAAAACACCGAGGGAGGGGCGCGGCCTTGCGTGGGCCGTGCGGGCGCTGATTGGAATGGCGGCGCATCGATGATTGCCAACCGATTGAGAACCACGGCGACAGCAAAAAACAACATCGACGGAACAGTCTGGGCGAAGTGCGGGGCTTGTTTTTCCGGGTCGGGCTCAGCCGAGGTGCCCTTTAAGGTTTGCAGCGACCGGCGCGAAGATCTGGATTCCTCGGCGATGGCTGGGACGGCGTGCAGGTCGTCGGTGAGAGATATGGCGAAAAACAACAGTACCAGCACGCAGCCAAGGCTGACCGCCTCGCGCAGCAGTTGCCGTGGCTCCACGCGGTTCTGACTCGCGCGGCTCCGGCGTGCCCACCACAAGCCAATGCTCAGGAGGGCCAGCAGGAACCAAAAAACGTTTAACAGCAGTTCCATCAATTAGCTCAATACTCGGTTTGGCGATGCCGTCACTCGCGCTGTGCCGCGAGCCCGCACCTGGTACTCCCCGAGATTGTATCGGATGCGCCAGCATTTCCGCAATCTCTCCAGTTAAGCGCGGAGGCGTTCCAGTGCACACTTCAGCGCGGCTTCAAGAGCTGCGGGGTCTCGAACACTTCCCTGTGCGAAGTCCTTCGAGCCGCCGCCCTTGCCGCCCGCTACCCCCAGGCAGTCGCGCAGCAGGGCGTTCATATCCACGCTCAGCCCCGCCGACTGCGCAAAAACCACGTGGCCGCCAGCATGTGTCCCCAGGAGGGCTTGTACTGCTGGCACGGCCGCCAGCTTCGTGGCCAGCAGGCGCAGATAGTCCGCGCCAGCGTCTTCAAATAGACGCACGAGGACGTGCGCTTTGCCCCCTTCCCGCGCTTCTGCTGCGGTCGCCAGCAACGCCTGTGCCTCGACTTCAGCAAGCCGCTCGAGCAGCCGCTGGCGTTCACGATGGCCGGCTTGGCGCTCCTCGAGCGCACGCCCAACCATCGCCGGCACTTCTGCCAGGCCACAACTCAGGTGTCGCGCCGCTTCGCCCAAGGTCGCCAAGTCGCTTCTGGCCGCGCGGGCCGCACGCTCGCCGCAGACGAATTCCACTCGCCAATTCTGCTTCACTTTCTCGCATTTGCGCAGCAGGACCAGTCCAATCTGTCCGGTGCGCGCCACGTGGGTGCCGCCGCAGGGCTGCCGGTCGAAGTCCTCGATCTCAATGGCGCGCAAGATACCCTCGCGCTGAACCTCCTTTCGGATGCCCGCTGCGGCCAACTCCTGCGCCGTGCCAAACCGGACGCCGACCGCCCGGTCTTGGAAGATGATCTGGTTGGTGCGTCGCCCAGCTTGTTCGAGTTGCTGCACGTCAATCCCCGGCGCGGCCAGATCAATCGTGGAAATCTCGCGGCCCAGATGAAACGAAACGGTTGGCCATCGGAAGAGTTCCACAAACGCCGCTGAAAGCAGATGTTGCCCGGTGTGCTGCTGCATGTGATCAAAACGGCGCTCCCAGTCGATGGCGCCGTGCACCGGTCCTTCAGCGACAGGTGCGCCGGTGACATGCACCACCGTATGGCCATCGCCCTCGAAGACGTCCAACACAGCGGGGCTCCCGAGCCTGCCGAGGTCATTCGGCTGCCCGCCCGACGTGGGATAGAACGCCGTGCGGTCCAACTGCACGTGCCACTTGCCCGCGACCGCCTCCGCTGAGACGACTTGTGCTTCAAACTCCCGCAAGAAGGAGTCGCGGTAATACAGCCTTTCCGTCATTGCTCCTGACGTCCAACTGTCGCCTGGATTCCGGAAAGATTCAGCGCTCTCTCCCATGCCTCGCTGTACTTGTAGCCCGAGCCCGTGTTGAACAGCACCACGGTCTCCTCAGGGTTAATCCACTCTGCCGCCACCAGCTTGCGCGCCGCGACCAGTGTGGCCGCGCCTTCCGGCGCGGCGTAGATACCTTCGAATGCCGCCAATTCCCTGCCCGCGGCGAGCATCTCTTCATCGGTGGCTGTCACCGCCGTGCCCCGGCTCGCGCGGATCATCCGAAGGATAAGGAAATCCCCCAACGCCTTTGGCACGCGCAAGCCGGAGGCGATGGTCGCAGCGTGGTCCCAGAATTCGCTGCTCTCACTGCCCCTTTCGTAAGCTTCGACGATGGGCGCGCAGCCCGCCGCCTGCACCGAGACCATGCGCGGCCGGGTGGACGCGACCCAGCCCATCGCTTCCATCTCGTCAAAGGCTTTGCACATTCCGATCAATCCAACGCCACCACCGGTGGGATAGATAATCACATCCGGCAGCTTCCCTCCGAACTGCTCCCACAGCTCGTACCCCATCGTCTTCTTGCCTTCGATGCGGTAGGGCTCTTTTAACGTGGAGACGTCGAACCAGCCTTCGCGATCTTTATGCTCCGCCACATACTTGCCGCAATCGGAGATCAGTCCGTCGATTTTGCGCACGTCGGCGCCGAACGCGCGACACTCCATCACGTTGGCCATCGGGGTATCCGCCGGCATGACAATCACGCTCGGCAGACCAGCTTGCGCCGCGTACGCCGCGAGCGCTCCGCCGGCATTACCCGCCGTGGGAATGGCCAAGGAGCTGGCGCCGAGCGCTTTGGCCCGCGTCACAGCGGCCGAAAGCCCGCGCGCTTTGAACGACCCGGTGGGGTTGAGGCCCTCGTCTTTGACGTAGAGGTTTTTCAGGCCCAGTGCCGCGCCGACCTTGCGCGCGTCGAGCAGGGGCGTCATCCCCTCACCCAGCGATACCGGCGGGCCACCGGGCAGGACCTCAGCGTAGCGCCACATGTTCGCCGGGCGCGTGGTCAATGCCTCGCGGGTGAGGGTTTTCGCTGCGGCTTTCAGCTCGTACCGTGCCAGCAGCGGCTTGCCGCAAGTGCAAAGATTCTGCAAGCGGTTGTGCGCGTGGGTTTTCCCGCAGCGCGAGCACTCCAGATGCGTCATGGTCGAACGCGGCAGCGCCGGCATAAGTTTGCGAGTCTAGCACAGCAAGAGATGGAGCGCGGCGGCTCGCTGTCGCAGTACGAAACTACGGATGCCAGCCCCCGCCTCGGCACCTGTCAGCGCACCTCGCTTTGTTATGTTATCCTCCGCAATTCTTGCTCACGGGAGGGAACCATGCTGCTGAGGCTGTTGGCTTTGGTGTTGCTGTTCGCAGGGCAGGCCGCGGCGCAAACGGCCGCGATCCGCGCCGGCAACCTGGTAGACCCGGTGACCGGCACGGTCGCGAAGAACCAGCTCATCCTGGTCAAGGACGGCAAGATTGCCGAGGTAGGGCCGCGAGTGCAAGTCCCCGCGGGCGCGGAGGTGGTCGATCTCTCGAACGCCTGGGTGATGCCCGGGCTAATGGACGCGCATACCCACCTCACCCTCGGGGGACCCTCGCTCGACCTCCTGGAATCGTTGTATCTCCGCGAAACTACGGGGATTCGCTTGTTACGGGGGATTCGCAACGCGCGGGCGGTACTCGAAGCCGGCTTCACGACGATCAAAGATGTCGGCAACTCCGCCAATTACGCCGACACCGATCTGCGTCGCGCGATCGAGATGGGATGGTTCCCCGGCCCGACGGTTCTGAATGCGGGGAAAATCATTGCCGCATTTGGAGGGCAATCCCACGGCATTCCCGCGGAGTTAGGGCCATTCTGGCAGTTTGAGTACATCGATGCGGACACCCCGGACGAAATCCGCAAAGCGGTGCGGCGAAACATTTATTACGGCGCGAACACCATCAAGCTGGTGGCGGATAACAGCCCGTACCACTACTCGGTGGAGGAGATCCGCGCGGCGGTCACCGAGGCACACTCTGCTGGGATGGCGGTGGCTGTGCACGTGTATGGCGGCGAAGCGGCGCGCAACGTCATACTCGGCGGCGCCGACAGCGTCGAGCACGGCTTCGACCTCTCGGACGAACTTCTGCGCCTGATGAAGGAAAGAGGCACTTTCCTGGTGGGCACGGACTTCCCGCTGGAGCATCTCCAGGCCATGGGTACTCTCGGAGGGCTTCTTCCCGAGCCGAAGGTGATGAGCGAGCGCGTGATTGACCGTTTGCGTCGCGCCCATCGCGCCGGCGTGAAGTTGGCCTTCGGCAGTGATTCGGTGCTCGACTTGCCGGGGAAAACGCGTGCGGAGATGATGCTTGACTACTTGGACGTTTGGCTGGCCGCGGGCATTCCTCCGGGGGAAATCCTGAAAGCGTGGACTGCGAATGCGGCGGAGCTGCTGCGGCTACAGGGCGCGCGCGGCGCCATCGCCGCCGGGCAATCCGCTGACATCATCGCCACGCCGGAAAACCCGCTTGAAAACATCAAGACACTGCGCAAGGTGCACTTCGTCATGAAAGACGGCCGCATTATCAAACGCCCGAGATAGCTGGGTCATTGTACAGCTCAGAGGCGGCTGGAAGGATTGGTTTTTCGTATACTTCCGTTCGCAACTCCGATTAACTCATCAACGCTCACCGGGGTAGAATAGCACGATGGCAATTCGCCTGATTGCGATCGATATAGACGGGACACTGCTGGATAGCCGGTGGGAATTGCCCGAAGCGAACCGCAAGGCCATTGCCGAGGCAGTTGGCCGCGGGATCGAAGTGGCGCTGGTGACCGGCCGGCGGTTCGATTTTGCACTGCCGATTGCGCAGCAACTGCGCTGCCGGCTGGTGCTGATCGTCAACAACGGCGCGCTCGTCAAATCGAAAGATGGCACAACGCACCTGCGCCATCTGCTGCCCCGCGACATTGCCCGGCGAGCGCTTCAGGCCACCCCCCATTTCCGCGAAGGAACCGCGGTAGTCTTCGACCGGCTGCGCGAGAACCAGGTGATGTTCGAACGGATTGACTGGGAAGATCCTGGGAGGAAAGCCTATTTCGATCGCAACCGCGAGTTTATCGGCCAGGCGTCCCCGCTTGAATCCTGCCTGACTGAGGACCCCATCCAGGTGATGTATACCGGGCCGGTAGAGCGGATGCGCGAGGTCGAAGCGCTGCTGCGGGCGTTGCCGCTCGCCAAGCAGTTTGCGCTTGCCGTTACGGAATATGAGAGCCGCGACTTCGGCCTGATCGACGTCATCCACCCGGCTTGCTCGAAGGGGGCGACGCTGGCGGAGTGGGCCGCGCTGCGCGGGTTTGTGCGCGAAGAGGTGATGGCTATCGGCGACAACTTCAACGACCGCGAAATGCTGGAGTTCGCCGGCGTGCCTGTGGTCATGGGCAATAGCGTTCCCGAACTCAAGCAGCTAGGCTGGCGGGAGACCCTGAGCAACGACCAGAACGGTGTGGCCGCGGCGATTGAAGCCTACGCGCTGGTGCCGGGATGAGGCGGAGAATGCTCAGCGCAGAGACGTTCAAGAAGCAGAGGACGCACGCCACGCCTGTCCGAGGGAGTTGTCTTTCCGAGCGAAGCAAGCAGAAAGCCTTGCCATCACGAGCAAGGCGAGCAGAAGGCCTCGTCATCTTGGCGCTGTTCCTGACTTTGGCGGCGGCACCGCTGGCGCGGGCCGAATATGCCGTGTTGCGAAACGGCCAGCGGCTGCACATCACCGGCTACGAGCACTTGGCGACCGCGTACCGCCTGCAGATGGCCGGCGGGCTGGTCGATGTCGCCGCTGAGGACGTGGTCGCATTCGAGCCGGAAGATTCCTTCCCTGCCCCTCCGCCCCCGGCCGCGAGCCTGAACGTGCCGTTTGGAGAGCTGATCCGCGCAGCGGCCTCAAAGCACGGTGTTGACCAGGAGTTGATCGCCAGCGTGATTGCGGTCGAATCCAATTTCAACCCGCGCGCCGTCTCGCCCAAGCAGGCGCGCGGGCTGATGCAATTGCTGCCAGAGACCGTTGCGCGCTTCGCGGTGACCAATGTGTTCGACCCAGCGCAAAACATCGATGCTGGGACACGCTTCCTGAAACAACTCCTCACCCGATACGATCAAGACCTGGCGCTGGCGCTGGCGGCATACAATGCGGGGCCGGATCGCGTCGAGCAGTACCGCGGTGTGCCACCGTTTCCCGAGACTCGCATGTACTTACGACGCGTGGCGCGGCAATTGGGTGAGCACAAGAAGCACAAGACCGACGGCGGTCAAACCGCTGACTCCACACAGCCTGCACCTGATTCTCGATAAACTCCGGCCCAGAGACCCGGACAGCACTCAGGGCACAAGGCAGCCAAAGTGCGACGGGCCTTACCCCCTAGCTTGGCCGATCGATCGAAGACCCCGGACATTCCACCTTGCGCCCATCCGCATGCCGGAGTGCCTGTGCCGGCCCACCAGGTGTGTTGCCTGGGCAATCAGCGGCCTGGGGCGTGCGTCTGCGGATTGAATCGTGACGGAAGGTGGAAAGTGGAGAAGATCGTGCGCGAAGGGCTTCCGATCTGGGCCGAGGCGAAGTTCTATGGCGGGACAGGAGGTGGCGGTGGGCTGCCGCCGGGCGGATTGGTCTGACTGCCGGCGGGCGTTCCCACAGGAGCGCCGGGCCGGGCCCCTACACCTGCGACATCTTTTGCGGGGTGCCGGCGGGCGTTCCCACAGGAGCGCCGGGCCGGGCCCCTACACCTGCGACATCTTTTGCGGGGTCAAAAAGAAATTCCCACTCGCGGTAGGTCGTGGAGCCTTCGTAGGCGCGGATAGAGGTCTTGTCCACCTTGCTGCCAACGCCGATGATGTTCCCGCCGAGAACCTTGCCAGTGAGGTCGTCGCCCCCAGCCTTTGCCGGAGTCTGAGGGGGCGTCGCCGATATAGGCTGATCCTCTTCTTGCGTATCATCCCCGATCGCGACCTCCCGCCGAGCACGCCGACGTTTTGTTGCAGGTTTATCTCCCAGGCCAATCAGCAAACTGCGTTGCCGGACGCTGCCGATGAGCTGCCCGGAGGGGCTGACGTAGATCAGCCGCCAGCTCCCATCTTCGGCGTTCATCGGGTCCTTGTATGCCTTGCGCATGAAGCGGATTTGGTTCTTTGCTTGGGTGAGGTCCTCGAGCGCCTGGGGGAAGCGGCCGAATTTGCGGTAGTAGAGACGCACGGCGCGCGCATACTGCTCGCCGCGCCAGATCAACTCCTCCTCTTTGTCGCGCTTGCCCTGAGTCAGCAGGTTGGGCGCAGCCACGGACAGTGCAATCAGCAGGATGGAGGCCAGGAAAATCACCATCAGCAGGGCGTAGCCTGCTTGGCTGCGAGTGGTTTGCGGTGATGCGTGGATGAGCTTCATGCTGAGGGCGGCTGCCCCGGCTCTTCGAGCACGAGCGTGGTACGCCGTCCGGAGGAAATCTCCTCCATGTCGGCGGTGGTGTTGGTGATCCGTAGCAGGCGGAATCGGCTCAACAGGACTTCGCCTTCCGCGAGGATGTAGACCTCCTCGCCATCGGAAAAGAAAGCGCGGCGAAAGCCAGTTCGCGAGTCGGCAACATAGCCAAAGAATTTGGCCGGAACGACAACCGGCGGCGGTGCTGGGGGACCGGTATCCTGCACGACCGGCGGCGCCTCCTGCCGCGGCTGCTCCTCTGGTGGAACCTCCCCGGTAAAGATATTGCGGTGGCGACCTGAGTACTCGAATCTGCGGATGCGGTTCAGCAGATCCCGCCGCAGCAATGGATTCTCGACCGGCAGCGGATCGACCTTGAACTCAGCCGCAAGCGTGCTGTTGCCGGCCGATGGCCGGCGAAGTTGAAAATACAGGACCCCGATGAGCACCACCGCAAGCACCCCGAGAACAACGATTTGGGTTCGGCGCGCCATCATCAAGACCGGAAATAGGTCCGGAGTTGCAAATTAAGTCTTAGGTTGCCGGCTGTGCTGGACGCTAGGGAGAGGCCGTCCAACACATAAAAATTGTGCGAACGTTCCAGGCCGTTAATAAAGTTGATCACGTTCGCGTAGTCGCCTTCTACCGCGGCGGCCACTTCGATCTCCACCACGCCGCGGCCGCTGATGTCCCGCTGGCGGAAGGTCACCGCGTCGGTGCGCAAGCCGGCTTTGCTGGTGATGGCCCCGAGGTCCGCCTCGATGGCGGAATAACCGCGCGTGGCGGGGCGCAACTCTTCCTCAAAAAACCGGTCGCAGTCGCCTTGCACCTTGTCCATGTCCCGCTGGATGGACTTCCCGCGCTTGACGTCCGCCTCAAGAAGGGAAAGCTGGGCGCGGAAGCGGTTGTTCTCAGCCCGCAGCTGTTGCGGGGAGCCTGGGCCCCGCAAATTGAGGATGACCAGCCCCACATCCATGGCTAGGATGACGCCCAGAGCCCAGCGGATCAAGGCGATGTGCTTTTTTGCGTTGCTCATTTAGGTCGTGGCGTACCAGGCCACCAACTCCAGTACTACCCGGCCGGCTTGCTCCGGCTGGCTCGGGCGCGTTTCACCCAGCAATTGGATGCGGGAAAACTCTTTCGAACTTTCCAGGGCACGCAGGAAATTGAGCTTGGCTTCGTCACTGGTGGCACCAATGACCAGCTTCACCTCGACGCGGCCAGAGTTCATCTTCGGCCCGATGCTGACCAGGCGCACACCAGCGGGAAGAATGCGCTCTAGGTCCATGAAAATCTTTGTCCAGGGGAAGCTGCGCTGTTCGATCAGACCGTTGAGGAAACTGCCGCGGTCGCGCACCTTGAGGACGTCCGGGCGGTTGAAGAACTGTTCCAGGTCCCGGCGTTCCCGGCGGAGAGTGTCCATCCTCTGCTCCAGTTGCACGCGTTCCGCGCGCAACTCACTGTCCGCCAAGCGAGCCTTGTAGGCGTGCCAGGAGAGCCACACGAGCGCAAAGACGGCGATGCTGCCGACCAGCGCTGCGCCCGCAGCGAACCGCCGGTGGGTTTCCAGCGGCGCGGTGGCAAGATTCAGACGAACCTTCATCTCCGCTCCTTAACTTTCGCTACAACTCCGTACCGCAATAGTACATCAACCGCCCCGATTCATCGACCAGCCGATCAAAGCCTCAAGTTGACGCTCCGCCAGCGGCCGCACCGGGCTCGCGATACGCCCCTCACTCGACGCAGTGGCCAACAGGCCGGCCACCGGGCAGCGGAGCTCGGACTCCAGGGGGCGCCGGAATTCCTCGGTTCGTTCGGCCAATCCCGCCAAGCGAACGGCTTGGATACCCTCCCGCCAGGTATCCTGGTAATAGGCCGCCACCGGATAGATTTCATCTAGAAGCGCCTGAGGAGTTAGACGCGGCCAATCGGAGGCCAGCTCGGTGCACCGATAGCCGCATAGGACGCCGTCGCGAACGATCGCGGTAGTCAGCGTCGAGCCGGATACTCGTGCCAGCATGGTAGCCCGGCGATCGTCGAGCAGCGCCAGCGCGGCCAGCGTCGAACTCATCACCACGGCGGGCGACATGCCGGCGGATTCCACCAGCATTTCGTATTCGCGCACGATCCGCATCCGCGCCAGGCCGGTAACGATATCCACTCCTTCCTCGCGCGGCGCCTGGCGCATGTAGGACACCAGCGTCTCTTCGGGCTCAAAGGGCACGCTCTTCTTCAACTTCCACCGCAGCATGGGGATGGCCTCGCTTGCTGTCCGCGGAAAGGAGTCGAAGTGCAGCACGAAAACGCGGATGACCGTGTCTGGGATCAGCAGGGCCAGTTCCTGGCCTTTGGCGTGGAGGCGGGCAAAAGCCCGACCCACTGCGGCCTTCACCGCAGCGGCATCCGTGAGGTTGGTTTCCACCGCGGATGGCACGATGGCACCGTCCGGCAGCGACTCGACCGCGAAGCCATCCAGGCCCGTGCCCCTGCGCGCCCATCGCGCCGCCGCCACGTAGCCGGGAGCGATCTCGCAGGCCAGCAAGGGATGGGGCAAGGCATCAAGCCAACGGGCGATGCGGCGCGCCAACCTGCTCTGATAAATGCCCTGGCGTACGCCGCTTGCGCTACTCAATGAAGGTCACCTTATTGATCTCGCGCAACGTGGTGATGCCGGCGCGAACTTTGGCGATGCCCGCTTCGCGGAGAAAGGTCATGCCCTCCTCCCGGGCCGCGCGCTTAATCTCCGAGGTCGGCCGGCGGTCGATGATCATCTCGCGGATGCGGTCAGAGAGATCCAACAGTTCGGATAAAGCCACCCGGCCGTGATAACCGGTGCCGGAACATTCCAGGCAGCCGGGGCCCTCGGCAAAGGTCACTCCCGCCCACTCTTTGGGATCCAAACCGGATTCCTTGAGCACGGCGGGGGAGTAGCGGACTTGCTTCTTGCAGTTTTCGCAGACCACGCGGACCAGCCGCTGCGCAAGGATACAGTTGAGCGCAGAGACAAAGTTATACGGCTCGACGCCCATATTGATGAACCGGCCAATTACGTCGGTGACGTTGTTGGCGTGGACCGTGGTGAAGACCAAGTGCCCGGTCAGAGCGGATTGGATGGCGATCTGCGCGGTCTCCTGGTCGCGGATCTCGCCCACCATGATCTTGTCCGGGTCGTGGCGCAAAATGGAGCGCAGGCCGCGCGCGAAAGTCAGGCCTTTCTTTTCATTCACGGGAATCTGGGTGATGCCGCGGACCTGGTATTCGACCGGGTCCTCAATGGTGATGATTTTGTCCTCATCGGTCTTGATCTCGTTGATCGCGGCGTAAAGCGTGGTGGTTTTCCCGGAGCCGGTGGGCCCGGTGACCAACACCATGCCGTAGGGCTCGCGAATGTAGCGGCGGAGCTTGCGCACGTCTTCATCCGCGAAGCCGACGACGTCGAGGCTCAGATTTTGGAACTTCTCGGAGAGGGTTTCCTTGTCCAGCACGCGCAGCACGGCGTCCTCGCCGTGAATGGAGGGCATGATGGATACGCGGAAGTCCACAAAGCGTCCTTTGTAACGGACGCGGAAGCGGCCGTCCTGAGGCACGCGGCGCTCGGCGATATCGAGCTCGCTCATCACTTTGATGCGGGAGAGGATGGTGGAATGCCACTCCTTGGCGATGGGGGGCATGGCGTATTGCAGGACGCCGTCAATGCGGTATTTGACGACGACCTCGATGTCGCGCGCCTCGATGTGAATGTCGCTGGCACGGCGTTCGAGCGCGGTGAAGATTACCGTGTCCACCAGGCGGACTACCGGGCTGACGGCGGAGTCGCCGGTCAGCCGGTCACCGGAAATCGTCTCTTCGCTTTCCTCCTCCTCCTGCACCACTTGGAGGGTGAAAGCCTCGGTGGCCTGCTCGAGGACGCGCTGCGACTGCTCCGTGCGCTTGAGCAGGTCGCCGATCTGCGTCGCGGTAGCGACCTTGATGATTAGCTTTCTCCCCAGCAGCAACTGCAGCTCATCGCTCAGCAGCACCTGGCTGGGGTCGGCCACGGCCACCACCAAGGCATTGTTGTGCGCCTCGAGCGGCACAAAGTTGAAGCGAAACATCAGGTCGGCCGGGATGTTGCGGAAGAGTTCCGGGTCGATCCGCTGCTCGCGCAGGTCCACAAAGGCACAACGGTAGCGCTCGGCCAGCCGGCGCGTGCGCTCCCGTTCCTGCTGGTCATCCAACTGGGTTGGCGGGCTCAGGTTGTGTTCAGTGGTTCCCATGACTCGCTATTTCGGCGCGGTCGAGAGCGAAAAGCTGAAGATGGGCAAGTAGAGCGATATCAGGATGAAGGCTACCACACAGCCCATCAACACCAAAATCAATGGTTCGACCACTGCGACCAAAGCAGAAAGGCGCAGATTGACCTCCTCCTCATAGAATTCGGCCACGCTGCCAAGCATGGGGGCCAGCGCGCCGCTGGCCTCGCCGACTTCGATCATCTCTAACGCGAGTTCGGGCACCAAGCCCGATGCCGCCAGGCCTGCGTGCAACGACTGCCCTTCGCGCACCAATTGCGCCGCCCGGGCAATGGACTCCGAGATCAGCCGGCTGCTCACAGCCTCCGCCGCGGTCTGCAGCGCGTTGACCAGCGGCGTGCCGCCAGCTTGCAGCGTGCCAAGGGTGCGCGCGAACTGCGCCACCTGAAATTTGATCCAGGTCTCACCCAGAATCGGCACGCGCAGCTTCACCCGGTCCAGCGCTACGCCGCCCTCTCGAGTGCGCGACCACAAGTAGGCGGAGATGGCAGCGATGACCAGCAGTGCCACCGCGGCAAGGATGTAGGCGCGAAATCCGACAGTGAGGGTAATCAGCAAGCGCGTCGCAAGCGGCAGCTCGATGTTGAGTTCCGAATAGAGCCGTGAGAACTGCGGGATGACGTAGCTCACGATGTAGGTAACGATCCCCGTCGCCACCGTCACCAGAATAACTGGGTAAACCAGCGTGGCCAGCAGCCGCTTGCGCACGCCGCTGGTGACCCGCTGGTAGGCAATGTAGTAGTCCAGCACGCCAGTCAGGTTGCCGCTCTTCTCCCCCGCCAGCACCGACGTGGTATAGACTTTCGGAAACACACCGCGCTTCTCGAGTGCTTCCGAAAGGGCGGTGCCTTCGCGTACCAACTGGCGCACGTCGGCCAGCACCGGGCGCAGCCGGGGCGATGCGGCCCGCTCTGCGAGCAGGTCAAGCGCCTTCAGAATGGGCAGGCCGGCCTTAATCAGAGTGTTGAATTGTTGGTTGAAAATCAGGAAATCGGAGCCACCCACAGCGCGGTCGCGTCGTTGGGGCGAGAGTGCAGAGACTATCCCCCCGCGCGGGCGAACCGAGTAAACAAACAGGCCCCGGTCTGCGAGCTTCTGTTGTGCCTCGGCGACCGACTGGGCCGCTTCCACTTGCGAGAAGACCTTCCCGCTGGAATCCGCTACCTTGCAGACGAATTCAGCCATCCCACAAAGTTTACAACAACTGGGGAACTCTCAAAAGGGCACTCCTGTTCCGCAGTGTGCGTCAGATAAACAGTCCCTCCAGCCTCCCCACGGTTGGACGGTACGCGTTCGCCCTGGTAAGCAGGCACGCCGCGAGGCTACGAGAATTCTTAGAACCATGGAAGCTCGTCTAGACACCTTGTGAGGGTGATGGCACCTTAGGGCCGTATGTTCACATTCCGTTGAATCGGCTGTGGTTGCCATCCAGCCTAGATTTCCACTAGAATGGCGGCACTTTTCATCCCGGGGCAAGATCCGGTGCGCTCAAATCGGTGAGGAGGAGAGGAACATGCGAACCAAGCAATTTTTCTTGTTGGCGCAAGTTTGTCTGGGTGTGCTGGCGCTGGCCCTATCGGTCTGGGGCCAAGTTGGAAACCAGGGCTCAATCGAAGGCACTATCTTGGACCAGAAGGGTGGTGCGGTTCCCGGTGCGTCCCTCACCCTGAAGAATATGGCGACCGGCGGCACGTTTACCGCTAGTAGCGATGAGTACGGATTGTTTCGCTTCCCAGTGGTTCCGGTCGGGACTTATCAGTTGACCGCCGAAAAGTCGGGTTTCGCGACCTTCACCCAAAAAGACATCGAACTAACCGTCGGCGCCAAACTCAACTTGAGCCTAGGGCTGCCCGTTGCGACGCAGCAATCTTCGGTCGTCGTGACGGCGGAGGTCCCGGTGGTGGAAACCACCCGGGCGAGCGTGAGCGCTACAGTCAACGACAAGGCCGTTGCCAACCTGCCTGTGCTCGGCCGGAACTTTATCAACTTTGTGCTGCTGACGCCGGGTGTGACTCTGGACCGGCGCGATGGCGACCTCAGTTTCGCCGGTATGCGCGGCACCCTCAATTCGCTGGTCGTGGACGGCTCGGACAATAACAACACGTTTTTTGGGCAGACGACAGGACGGACCGGCTCGGGCCGCGCACCCTACCAATTCAGCCAGGACGCGGTGGAGGAGTTCCAGGTAAACTCGAACGCGTACACGGCCGAAATGGGCCACGCCGGCGGGGCGGTCATCAACGTGATCACCAAGTCAGGCAGCAACAAATTCCATGGCACGGGGTTCGAGTTCTATCGCGACACTTCGCTCAACGCCAACGACATCATTAACAAGAGCCGCGGCCAAAAGAAGTCACCTCTGCACTTCAACCAGTTCGGGGGAAATTTGAGCGGGCCCATCATCAAGGACAAGCTCTTTTTCCTCTTCGACTATGATGGCCAACGCAACACCCTGCCGAACTTCGCCTTCTTGAATCTGCCCACCGGCTTCACTGTCTCGAGCGACCCGAATATTGGGCCCTTCCAGCAGCGCGCCCTGGACTACCTGACGCCCCGCGCCGCTCCCTGGACCCGCGTGCAGAACCAAGACGTCTACCTCGGCAAGATCGACTGGCACATTACCGCGCGAAACCTGCTGACCGGGCGGATCAACAGCCAGCGCTTCACTGGCGGCAACTTTGAGAATGGCGGCACGCAAAACTCTCTCGAACACACGGGGGCCTCGCTCGTGAGCACAGACACAGTAACCATTTCCCTGACAACGACGCTTAGCGCATCGCTGATCAACGTGGCGCGCTCAACCTACCTACGTGACGACGAGCCTGGCCAGGCCAACAGCCCCAATCCCGAGGCCACCATCCGGCAGGGCGGCACGGTGCTGGTGGTGGGACGAAACTTTTTCAGTCCTCGCTTCACCAACATCAAGCGCGGCCAGTGGTCCGATACTCTTTCCTGGGTCCGCGGCCGCCACGCCCTCAAGTTTGGCGCGGACCTCATCGTAGATCGCATCGCAAACTTCTTCCCCGGCAACTTCTCCGGCAGCTATACATTCAATAGCCTGGAGAGCTTCGGCCGCAGCCTGGCCGGAATGGCCCAGAGGGTGCCAGGCGATGTCTCCTATCTACAGGCCTTCGCCGGCACGGGAACAACGGGGCCGACTACGAGCCCGAATATTCTGGAGCACTCGGAATTCGGGTCTGCGCTACGACACCCAACTGATGGCCCAGCCGACGGGGCAGAACCCGGCGGCGCTGGCGGCGGGGCTCGATACCAGCCGAATTCACAACGACCACAAGGATTTCGGTCCCCGCTTCGGGTTTGCCTGGACGCCACTTGCCAGCAACCGCCTCGTTGTCCGCGGCGGCTATGGGATCTTCTACGGCCGCACTCCCTCCATCATGGTGGGCACTGCGCATTCGAACAACGGCCTGAACGTGGTTACGCTGAACTTCTCCGGTTCAGCCATCCCGCAATACCCGAACAATATCTGCGGCGCACCGGATTCCTCCGGTGCATCGCCCTCCTGCGCACCGCCCTCGGGTGGATCCTCGAATCCGCCCATCATCTTCATATTTTCTCCGGGCTATGTGCAACCGCAGGTGCAGCAGGCCAGCTTCGGACTGGAGTACGAACTGGCAAAGGACCTCGCACTGACGGTGAGCTATCTGGGAGTGAAGGGCACACACATACAGCGCACCCGCGATATTAACCTGAATCCGGCGACCATCACCTCGACCGTCGCCGTCAACAACGACCCGGCGACCGTGGTCAGCTTCCAGCGCTACGTCAGGCCTCCTCGGCCGATCGCAGCCTTCGACCGGATCGCGCAGTTCGAGTCGAGTTCCAGCTCGATCTATCACGGCCTCATCCTCCAGTTGAACAAACGCTTCTCGCACAATTTCCAATTCGCGGCCTCCTACACCTTCGGTAAGGCGCTGGATGATAATCCGGATGCGACCGCCGTCGTACCGGGCGGCTCCGACGACGCTAAACTGGCGCAGTACCCCACCAACCCGCACGATGATCGCGGGCTAAGCCAAAACGATCAGCGCCATCGCTTTGTGGTGAGCGGCGTATGGGATCTGAACAATTATGCGAAGAGCCTACCAACCCTGTCCAAGGCCATTCTGGGCGGATGGGAGCTGAGCGGGATTTTTACCGCACAGAAGGGCCAACCCTACTCCGGCTTGGTGGGCTTTGACCTCAACAACGATGGCAACAGCCGCGCCGACCGGTTCCCCGGAGCGGGAAGAGACATCTTCCA
>QHYU01000194.1 GCA_003224235.1 Acidobacteriota bacterium | reverse complement strand
GAGCTGAAGATCGCATTGCGGCTCAAGGGTGCAAGCGAGACGGTCACCGTCGAAGCCGGGTCCGCCGACCTCCTTGAGAACACCCCGACGGCGCACACAGATGTGGATCGCAACTTGTTTTCGAAGATGCCGCTGGAAAGCGTCTCGTCATCGATCAGTTCGCTGATCACTTTTACCACCCCAGGCGTGGCTGCTGATTCCAATGGCTTCATGCACGGGCTGGGTGAACATCAGGAAAACCAGTTTTCAGTGGACGGACAGGCCATTACCGACCAGCAAAGCAAGGCTTTCTCCAACCAGATTCCGGTCGATGCGGTGCAATCTCTTGAAGCCGTCAATGGGATTCCACCGGCGGAGTATGGCGACAAGACCACCTTGATCATCAACGTGACGACGCGCTCCGGGCTCAACCTGCGTCCAACGGGTAAGGTGACTGCTTCTTACGGCTCCTTCGGGACGTCGAATACTGCATTCGACTTTGCCGTCGGCAGCCAACACTGGGGAAATTTCATAACCGCGAGCGGTCTTCAATCCGGCCGCTTTCTCGATCCCCCGGAATTCACCGTGATCCACGCAAAAGGAAACTCAGAAAATATCTTCGACCGTCTAGACTTCCGGCCTCGCACGCAAGACGGCCTTCACGTGAACTTTAACTATGCGCGCTCCTGGTTTCAACAGCCAAATCAATTCGATCAGGCAGCTGTAAGGCAAGACCAGCGAGCACTCATCAACACCTTTAATATTGCCCCTGCATGGACGCACATATTCAACGCAACTACGATCCTGACAGCGAGCGCTTTCGTGCGTCAGGATCGCTATCACTATTTTCCGAGCGCAGACGCCTTCTCCGACCTGCCTGCGACACTTGCACAAAACAGGCATCTCACCAACCTAGGTGTACGCTCCGACCTCAGCTACGTTAAGGGCGCGCACAACATCAAGGTGGGTGTGCAAGCTCAGCATTGGTTCCTGAAGGAGCATTTCAACCTAGGCCTCACAGACTCAACGTTCAACGCGCCATGCCTGCTTCCCTCGGGTAACCCGGACCCAAGTCCAACACCAACCGATCCCACGCAATGCTCGACAGTTCACCCGGGGGACACTGCGAATGACGGTTTCTTGCCCGGGCTCTTGCCGTTCGACCTAACGCGCGCAGGCAGACTGCTGAACTTTAATGATCACACGGATATCAAGGAAACCTCCCTGTATGTTCAGGATGCGATTACGTTCAGGAACTGGTCCTTCAGTCTAGGAATCAGGGGTGATCTCTACCGCGGTCTCAGCAGCGCTTCGGCAGCGGAACCGCGCCTTGCCGTGGCTTACAACTTCAAGAAAACCAGCACAGTGCTGCGTCTAGGCTATGCGCGGGCCATTGTGACCCCGTACAACGAGAATCTCCTTGCTTCCAGTTCGACCGGACTTGGCGGGTTGGGCGGTCCGGGCGGCGGCGCAATTCCCCCGAAGCCAGGTTACCGCAATCTCTTCAACGCGGGGCTCGAGCAGGCGTTCGGAAAATACTTGGTGGTGACCGCGGATTATTATTGGAAGTACACCAAACCCGATTACGACTTCGGCGTCCTATTCAGCACGCCGCTCACGTTCCCGATCCAATGGAAGAAGTCGAAGATCGATGGAGTTGCGGCGCGCGTGAGCGTGCCTAACTTCCACGGGCTGGCATTGGTGACCGTCCTCGGAACCTCGCGCGACCGGTTCTTTCCCCCTGGGGTCGGCGGCCTCATCTTTAACACGCCGCCCCCACCAGGTGTCTTTCGCATCGACCACGATCAGGCGTTCCAGCAGACGACGCATGTTCAGTATCAATGGAAGAGTACCGGCCCGTGGGTCGGGTTCAACTGGCGGTACGACAGCGGGCTTGTAGCCGGTGCAGTTCCGTTCGCGACGGATACAACCACTCCGATCGACTTGACTGTCCTCACGCCAGATCAGCAGATTCAGGCTGGGCTTTTCTGCGGAAATGTCTTCCCGACACTGACCACGCCGCTGACCAACTGCGCGCCGTCCCAGTATGGATCGACGCGCATCAACATCCCAGCGCCCGGCACCCAAAACGACGACAGGAATCCAGCCCGCATCAAGCCGCGTCATCTCTTTGATGTGGCCGCGGGAGTAGATGACCTGTTCCATGGCGACCGCTACAGGTGGAGTCTGCGGTTTACTGCGATCAATCTTACGAACAAGGTAGCGCTTTACAATTTCCTATCCACCTTCAGTGGGACGCACTTCGTCACGCCGCGGACCTATACGGGTGAGTTGGGTTTCCACTTCTGAGCAGTTGGGTTCTGCCGCGGCGATCCCCTTGGGGGGATCGCTGGCCTCGATCCGCCCGGGAAGAGGCTAGCTCAAATGGAACGCGATGGTTACCCGCAATTCGACGGGGAACGCCTCGCCGCCCAGGATCGTCGGCTCATACTTCCAGCGGCGCAGCGCGTCCATTGCCGCAGGTATCAGCAACCGGTCTCCGGAGACCGCGTGCATTTCCACTACATTTCCCTGGGTGTCGATCACGGCGTCGATCACCACCTCGCCGCTAACCCTAGCCTGCCGGAGAAGCAGCGGATAGGTCGGCTCAATTCGAGAGATCAATCGCGGTGCCTTAACCTTTCCGCCGACGTGGATAGGGCCCTTCGGGGCCGAGGCGGTTGCAGGTGGCGGGATATAGCTGGCTGAAGCGCTGCCCAGGATTCCACCGATTACGCCGCCTGGCTGCCCGCCTGGGACTCCTCCGGGCACACCCGGGGCGATCCCAGCCACCAAATCCGTTCCGCCAGGCTCTTCCACAGGCCGAGCGATCTGATTCGGAATTACCCTTGGCGCCACCAGTTTCCCTGCTACCGGCAACACTTTCTTCGGCGCGACTAGCGGCCGCGCTGTTGCCGCTGACGCCGGCGGCGGTGGCGGGGCGGGCGCTGGCGGCGCCACGAGCAACGTGCGATTGAAGTGATGCAAATCGACCGCCTCAGTGAAGTAGAGCGGAACAAGAAAAAGCGCCACCAGCAAGGCGCCGTGAGCCGTTAGAGAAACGACCAAGTCTTTCGCGCGGCCCCTCGGTTTTGTCGGGCTGTTCTCCAGCATCGCTTGAGCAAATACCGTTGGGCGCGGCGTCGCTACACCTTGCTGCGATCCACGGGGAACTGCCGTCGCCGGCCCCGTGGGGTAGTCCTGCAGCATTTTTCCTCCGCCTGCGACGATGCCCGCCTTGGTGTCAAGTGGCACAAGAATCCTGGGGACTAACATCAGGCGTGGCGCCGCTGCACCTTGCTGCGATCCACACCTTACTGTCGCCTCGAGCGCGCGGCGATATTGCGGTGCTTTTACGGAGCTTTCCATCACGGCTGCTTTGACGTCAACAGGTACAAGAATCCTGGGCACCAACATCGATCTGCTCTCCTCTTTCCTTAGACTCAGTTCCGACCGATCCCGTTGCATTGGCCTGGGCCAGAGTCGGGGCCACGAGCTGGCGGCATTGCCTCGCAAGAGGCGATTAGGCGGCAGGCCCGTTTGCGGGCCCTCCAAGTGTCACCCTCGAACGAAGAAGCGCGCTGGTACCTCGATATCTTGATGTTTGGGATCCGTGTCAGTCTCGGCTCAAACCCAAACGGAATTGCGCCCGGTTGAATGGACGTGGGGTTTCAGAACGACACAATTTGGGCGGGTGGTTGTCCTCCAATCCTAAATGAACCAGCCGGAGGAGCGGCGGGAGGTACCTGTAGCTCTTCTCGTACAGTACCTTGGGCCTAAAAGGATGAAACAATTTGCCTATCGAGCGCGCGCCCTCGGTGGTGCAGTATCCCATCGAAACCGAAAGCCTCCGGCTTGCTTGAGAGCTGCCCTTTACGTCACCCGAGAAAGAGAAAATGGACCTCATCAATCTTGACATTCTACGGATAGGAAGGCGGTGGAACTTGAGTCCCCTTCAGGCCACCCCAGAGTTTGAAGTTGTCGCTGAATCCTCCCTTGCTGGCGACGGCACCGGGCAAGCCAGCGCACCGCGCATTCAGGAAACACCTGAGATCGAGCAGATCGTTCGTTTCTTCCGCGGCGGCGACAGCACCGGGCAAGCCAGCGCACCGCGCCTCCAGGAAACACCTGAGATCGAGCAGATCGCTCGTTTCTTCCGCAGTGACGACAGCGCCGAGCAAGCCAGCGCGCTGCCCATCCAGGAAACACCTGACATCGAGCAGATGGCTCGTTTGTTCTGCAGCGGCGACAGCGCCGAGCAGGCCAGCGCAGCCGCTATTCAAGAAACACTCAAAATTGAGGAGCTCGCCCCTTTCTTTCTCGCTGGCGACAGCGCCGAGCAGGCCAACGCAGCCGCTATTCAAGAAACACTCAAAATTGAGGAGCTCGCCCCTTTCTTTCTCGCTGGCGACAGCGCCGAGCAGGCCAGCGCAGCCGCTATTCAGGAAACACTCAGGATTGAGGAACTCGCTCCTTTCTTCCTAGCCGGCGACAGGGCCGAGCAGGCCAGCGCAGGGCCCATTCACGAGACACCCGAGGTCGAGGCGATCGCTCCGTCGCCGATTACCGGTGACATGGGCGAGCAGACAAGTCTGCCTGTCATTCAGGGCAGGCCACTGCTTAAGAAAGCCTCTCAACCATTCGTAGTTCGCCACGCAGAAGAGGAGCCGCTACAACCAAGTCTTCTAAGCTTCTACGGTCTTTGTGAACAGCCATTTGGCGTCACCCCGGACCCCGCCTACCTCTACTTCAGCCCTGCGCATCACGAGGCGTTGAGATCAATCTCTCGCGGCATTCAAGACGACCGAGGATTCATGGCGCTCATCGCCGAGCCTGGCATGGGCAAAACCACTCTGCTGAATAAACTCCTGGAGGAAGTGCGCGATTCGTCGCGCACGGTGTTCTTGTTCCAGACTCAGTGTGATTCTCGCGGGTTCTTTCGCTACCTCCTCAGCGAATTAGGTGTTGAGAGTCTCGTCGGGATGGACCTCGTCGCGATGCACAACAAGTTGAACGAGATCCTGTTTCAGGAGATGCTCGAAGGCAGGCGTTTTGTGCTGGTTGTCGACGAGGCGCAGAATCTCCATGACTCCGTATTGGAAACAATTCGGCTGCTGTCCGACTTTGAGACATCTCACACGAAATTGCTCGAAATCGTTCTTGCCGGCCAACCTCAATTGGCCGCCAAGCTGGCGCGCCCCAATCTCTCTCAATTGCGCCAACGCATCGCGGTCTTGGCCAAGTTGGAACCCTTGAGCGCCGCGGAGACGGCCCGCTATATCGAGCACCGGCTCCGGGTGGCGGGCTATACCGGCGGCCTTCTCTTCGCACCGGACGCTCTGGCACTGATTGCGGAGCGCAGTCAGGGCATCCCGCGAAATATCAACAATATGTGCTTCAGCGCCCTGATATTGGGACACTCCCGGGGACGCAAGACAATCGGCTCTGATATTGTCCAGGAAGTGGTGGCGAAGTTGGACCTGGAGTCGCTCGTCCAACGCCCCAAGCAGCCCCGGGCTGCCATTAAGCCTGCGCCTGTGGCTGCTGATAACCCGCCCTCGACCGGTGCCCGATCTGTTCCAGCACCACATGAACCCACGCATCCTCTCTTGACTACTCTCCCTGACCAGGCGACGAAATCTACAGGCAGGGTCACCTTAAGTGGCAAGGTGAATGAACTGGTCGCATGTCGGAATTTTGGCAAGAAGAGG
>QHYU01000193.1 GCA_003224235.1 Acidobacteriota bacterium | reverse complement strand
AGAACCTGCACACCTTGGATGAGCTCCGATTCGTCTCCGGAATGGACATCTCGCCCCGCCTCGGTTTTCGCGCCGAGATCAAGGCCGCCATCGAAAAGCATTATGCAAGTGCGGCACTTTCAGCGGCAGAGGAGGAGGGAGCGCTCCCCGCCGAGGAGAAGGAGCTCCCCGAAATCGAATTCTTCACCACCAGTTCCCGCGAAAGCAACCAGGAAGCGATAAGGGAGTTTCAAGCGGACCTGCGCAAGCAGACCACGCCGGCCGTTCGGTTGGTTTCCGCTATCATTTCGGCGGCCGCAACCAAGAACGCCAGCGATGTTCACATTGATCCACAGAGTACGCGAACGGTCGTCCGCATCCGCGTCGATGGCATCTTGCGCGATCTTATGGAAGTCCCTAGCCGGCTGCAAGAGTCCTTGATTTCCAGAATCAAGATTATCTCCGATATGGATATAGCTGAACGCAGGGCGCCTCAGGATGGCAGACTCTTGGCTCGGATCGGACGAGACCAGATCGATCTTCGTGTTTCGACTCTGCCGACCCACTACGGCGAGAAGGTCGTCATTCGCTTGCTCGACGCCCGCTCCGCCCTTGTACACTTCATCGATCTCGGCCTCTCACAGGAAGATTCCGATCTACTGGCACAAATGCTCGCCGAGCCCCAGGGAATGCTGTTGGTCACCGGGCCGACCGGGTCGGGCAAGACGACAACACTTTACGCCGCCCTCAACCGCCTCCGCTCACGCACCTTGAATATCATCACGGTTGAAGACCCGATCGAGTACGTCCTCGAAGGGATCAATCAGGTGCAAGTGAAGTACAAGCTGGGACGCGCATTTGCCGATTGCTTGCGGTCTATCCTTCGTCAGGATCCAAACGTGATCATGCTGGGCGAGATCCGCGATTCGGAAACGGCGGAAATCGCCCTAACCGCTGCTCAGACAGGACATTTGGTACTCTCCACGCTGCATACCAACGATTCCGTGTCGGCCATCACACGATTGATCGACTTGAATGTTCCGCCCTTCTTGGTCTCCTCCTCAGTCAGCGGGATTATCGCTCAGCGACTCGTCCGCCGGCTGTGCACCTGCCGTGATGAAGTGGCCATGTCGCCGGAATATCAGGCGCGCCTGCTAGCCGCGGGTGTCGAAGATGTTGAAACCAGGATGTGCATTCCGGTCGGCTGCTCACTCTGCGACGATACCGGGTATCAGGGTCGGATTGGCATTTACGAGGTGCTGGTTGCAGACGAGGGGATCTGTTCCGCGATCCGCGCAGGTGCTGAGCATCATGAAATCCGCAGCCTGGCCCGCAGCAACGGCATGAAATTGATGCAAGAACAGGCGCTCACAAAAGTGAGGATGGGTCTGACCAGCCTCGACGAGGTGCTGCGGGTCGTTCCCTTAAGAAAATTGCCAACATCCCCTGCCAGAATTGCGAACGGAATTTGACGTTATCTCTGCGTGTGAGCGGGATTTTGCGCCGGGAATCAAGCTATGAAGCGGCAGGCCGCGCGCAAGGGCGTCACGACCGGGCCGAAACTTCTACCTCGCAGCGGGGGCGTTCGCAGCGTCTTGGCCAAGAAGCTGCCGTAGCATTGCCGTGCCCTCCGCTTCGGTCAGCATGTCTTTTCGCATAAGCGTGATAATGAGTTCGTTCAAGACATAGAGCTGCTCCTGCTTCAAACTCCCCTCGGCACCTGCCTGCTCCTCTGGCTCAGGCGCGTCGCGGTGACGGGGCAACTGACCGCTAAGCTCGCCTAGCCACTTCTCAAGAACCCACAGTTGCTCCGGCTTTGCGGAGGTGAAGAAAAGGCCCATGCCCATGCCGACTTGCGCATAAACCACTTTCGCCTGCCCTTCGAAGAATTTTTTCTCCTGCGTAAGCCGCACTTTCACAATTGCCCCTGGAGGGAAAGGGTTGATCGTGTCCACATAGCAACCCTCTCGGGCCAAGTCACTCATGCGTCCGATGATGCGTGTTCCCGACTGAAGCTCGATGACCTCTGCTTCAGCGGTGAATGGGTAGCGCGGATTGTCGCGGCTTTCCATATTCAGTAAGATCGCAGGGCAAGCTCGCTCATTCGAGGAAACGCCCCAGCAAAGGGCGAGCTAGTTGATCTAAACGGAGTCTTCGCGATTACATTCTCCGTCCCGGTTCACCAGCCGGGCTTCGCAGATGTTGCCCGGGATTTCCGGCGAAGACGAAGGGAGCGTCACTCCTACGCGCCAGAACGAACTGCAGCGCCCACCTTCGCGGTCCGTTCCTTGACCTTTGGCAATACATAGGGAGTTTGTAGACTGCTCCCTTCTGGAAGGCTCTCACGCCTCTTGCAACCGCAATAAGGACAGAGGCAGAACGAAGGCGCCAGAAGCCGCCTGCAGTTTTTGCACACCCCGTCGGAAGAGTTCTTCAAGGGAACAACCCGCAGCACCTCTTCAAGGCTGGTCACACCCATATTCGCTTTGCGAATTGCATCCTCATGTAACAGCCTCATGCCCTTGCTGGTTGCCAAACCTCGAATTTCCTCAGGTCCGGCACCGGCGCGGATTGCATCACCGATACCCTCGTTGAGGACCAGCATCTCGTAAACACCTACCCGGTCATGATAGCCGGTATATTGACAGGCCGCGCAGCCAACCGGAATGTACATCCTGTCTTGAGTATCCTCAACCCCTGCGGCTAGCAGCCGCGCCTGATATTCCGGCGACACGGCCACTTCATCGCGGCAGGTACACAGCCGGCGGACCAGTCGCTGAGCTAAAATGGCGGTCACTGTCGAGGCAACCAAGAAGGGTGGAATGTTCAAATCAATTAAGCGAGTGACCGCGGAGATGCTATCCCGGGTGTGCAACGTAGAAAGAACCAAATGCCCCGTCTGGGCGGCGGTGAGGGCGATTTCCGCCGTTTCGGGATCGCGGATCTCGCCGACCATAATCACGTTTGGGTCCTGGCGCAGAATAGACCGCAAGCAACCGGCGAACGTGAGCCCCACTTTTTCATTCACTTGTACCTGGTTGATTCCTTCGAGCATGTACTCAACCGGATTCTCAACGGTAATGATGTTCAAAGCGCGCGAGCGGAGCATATTAAGAGTGGAGTAGAGCGTCGTCGTCTTGCCCGATCCAGTGGGCCCGGTAACCAACAGCGTCCCTTGCGGCTGAGTGAGCATTTCGGTCAACAGATCGGAATGTTCCTTCCCAAGACCCAGCTCCAGAAACCCTACCTGTGCGGCACGCGTATGCAGCAGACGGATCACGATTTTTTCGCCGTAGGTTGTCGGCAGAGTGGATACGCGAAGGTCGCGTTTTTCCTGCCCCATCCGGACTAAAAATCGGCCGTCCTGAGGCAGCCTGCGCTCTGCGATATCCATATCGGCAAGGATTTTGATTCGCGAAATCAATGAATCTTGCAAGCGGGGCGGCACTTCCATGAAATCGCGAATGATACCATCGACGCGGATGCGCACGACCGTGCCCATCGCTTGTGGATCCACGTGGATATCACTGGCCCTATTGCGGGTAGCCGCGGCAATGATGGCAGAAACCAGCCGAACTGCGGGTGTGGGCTGATTGCGCAGCTCGGCTTGAAACTCTTTTATCGCCTCTTGGTGCCTTTGCCGTGCGCTCGTAGTGAAAAACTCGATGTCAGAGAACTCCTCTTTCTTCACGATAGGAAGCGTTTCTTCTTCGGTGCGATCTGTCTCTGCCTGCTCCGCAAGCGCGTAATGCTGCTCGATGGCGGCGTAAATCTCAGACCGAAAACCAAGACAGGGGATGATGTCGAGCCCGGAAACGAAACGCAGCTCGTTCAAAGTGTGGAGGTCTTGTGGTTCCGCCATGACCGTGACAAGCTTATTGGCTTCTAAAAGAACTGGGAGGGCGCAATATCGCTCTGCAAAACTGCGAGGAATCAATTTAAGCGCCTCGCTGTCAATCGCCGCCGACCGGCAATCCACGTAGCGGACGCGGGTGACCTCTTCCAAGGCAGCGACCAAGTCATTCTTGGATACCATATCGCGCTCCAGGAGAAGCTCACCGAGTAAGACAGACTTCCCAGTCTGTTCGTGGACCGCACTCAACAGGTTGTGCACAGAAATCTGCCCGCGTTCCCGCAATATTTCGCCCAACCGCTTCCTGCGCAACATGCACCGCTGGGTCGGGCTGGGAGTCAGTCGAGGCGTGCAGCCTAACCGGCCCTGGTGTTCTCCGATGGCAGGCACCAACAGGTCGGAATCGCTCGGGTGCTCGGCGAAAACTCCCACGTGCGTGATGATCCGGTTCTCGGCTTCCTGCACCTGCACCAGTTTGCCGAACTCGGTGCGCTTGCTCGCCTTCCTCTTGCGGATGATCTCGGTGTACGGCTCAAACAGATTCGCGATCTTGCCAGCGAATTGCGTAATCCCATCGAAAATGGGCGCCTGGGTTTGCTTCACCACTTGGCGGACTTGCCGCGCCATCGTCCCCAGGAGTTCCGTCAGAGCCTGCACCGTGCGGCGACGCGGCGGGAGATTCTGCATTTCTTCGGTCACCGCTTTCGCCTGTTTCAGAATCTTCCCCGTCACGGTCACAAGCTTGGCATAGCGCTTCCGCTGTCGCTCCGCGCGTTGCGGGTCCGGCTGCCGACTGGCCAAAGCGATCTCCATCACGCGCTTCTTCACCGTGCGCATGCAGTCCCGAATCCAGTTCTTCAGACCGCCTGCTTTCGTCTCGATCTTCTTTATCATGCGCGTCACAATGTGTGCGCCCTCGCCGAGCAGGCTGCTGTCAGTGGGATAGTGAATGTTGGTCTCCTTCATACGACAGCGGATTATTGCTTAGGGATGGCGCTGGCGTCCATGGGCGGGAGGTTCCCTTGCGTCTTAGAACAGAGAATCTAGGCAGGGGGTACTACGAGTACTATGCAATTGATGAGCCGCATAAGGACGCCGAACACCAGCAGGGAAAAAAGCGCAATCCTTTCCCCATGTGCGCCTTAAGATTCCTCTAGATCTTCGAGCACGTGGACTCTTGGGTTTTCCTGTGTGCTGGCGGGGCATTCCACGCCCACCTGCTGCTACGGCGACGCAAGCTCGGTGCACTGCGCAAGAGTTCCTGATTCGGAAGGCTGTCTCGGAATCCGTTGAAAGCTATGCGGCGGTCCGCCGCGACAACGGTGTGGGCTCTGCAGTTGAACCCTACCACCGGAAGCTACACTGGGCGGACTGCGTATTGCGTGCAGGCTATACGCTGCGATCTAGAAGCGTAACAGGTAGCTGATCTTGACGAAACACTGCTGGCCGGTGGCCGTGCTGGGCGAGCCAGTAATCCGCACCATCGGCGGGCCAGTTCCGCTGGGCCTTAATCATCATCTCGACAGCAATCTGGCCCAAGCGAGAAAGGAGATTCTGTCTTTTGCCACCTTTCAGCTCCGCAGTGTACGAACTCATGAGTGAAGACGGCTTGGATCGCAAGGGGAATTCGCTTCGTGACACCGTGAACTTCAGCGATGGGGGAGTTGGCGCAGCGGCTGAGGCGACGCAGAGTCGGTGCTGGTTTGTGGATCTGCCGGCCGGCCTGCAGTCATAACGCGGCGTCACATGCCACCGCTCTAGCTACTTTCCGTCGCAAAAATAGTGAAGAAACTCGTGTGTTTTGTGTGTGAGGGCGGTTGCGTTCGTGCTAGAAGATGCCGATGAGTATCGGAGGCAAATTTCGTCACGGAGGCGATAGAGTGATCCATCTACGGCACGAGCGACCGAGTTTGTGGCACGCGGGATTGGCGAAAGACATCGAGGATCTGTGGGAACCCTGGATGCGGGAGGCAGATCGGTTGTTGGAGGATGCCGCTCTGGTGGAGAGCGTGTATGAAGCGCAAGGGAAGCGGCATCCGCAGAGCCGGTCGCGCGGGCGGGCACAGACACCCGCCGAAGTGGCGCTGCGGCTGCTGATCCTGAAGCATGTGCGGAACTGGAGTTACGACACGTTGGAGCGGGAAGTGCGCGCGAATCTGGTCTATCGGGCCTTCACGCGGATCGGCGATGAGAAAGTGCCGGATGCCAAGACCTTGGCGCGGCTGGGACAAGTGATCGGTCCCGAAGTGATCCGGAATTTGCACCAGCGGCTGATGGAATTGGCACGAGAGCGCGGGATCGTGGAAGGACGACGGATGCGGGTGGATACGACGGTGGTGGAAACGAACATTCACTATCCCACTGACAGCAGCTTGCTCGGCGACGGTGCACGGGTCTTGACGCGCACGATGAAGAAGATCGAGGCGAAGACCGGCGGGCTGCGCAAGAAGATTCGCGACCGCATGCGCACAGTGAAGAAACGAGTGATGGCGATTGCGTTGGCGACCCGCCAGCCAGGGCCGCAACGAGAGGAGCGACAGCGGAAACAATACGCCGAACTTCTGAGCGTGACGCGAAAGATTCTGAATCAGGCCCAAGGCGTGATGGAGGAAGTGGAGCATCTTGCACCGCGTCGCCGCAAGCGGGTGCGGAAGGTGAGGGAAACATTGGAACTCATGGCCGAGCGAGTGCGGCAGGTGGTGAAGCAAACCAAGGCCCGGATCTTCCAGGGAATCACGCATTTTCCAGGCAAGATCGTGAGCGTGTTCGAGCCGCACACGGAAATCATTCGCAAAGGCAAAGCCTAAGCCAACCGAGTTTGGCAAATTGGTCCAGGTGCAGGAGGCCGAGAACCAGATCATCACGCACTACGAAGTGTTCGCGGAACGCCCAGCGGATTCCGCGTTGCTGGTCCCCGCGGTAGAAGAACATCGGCGACGGTTCGGGCGCGCACCGTACCTGGCGGCTGCCGACGCGGGGTTTTATTCTCAGCGGGACGAGAAAACGATTCAGGCCATGGGCGTGAAGCGAGTGGCGATTCCCAACCGGAGCACGCGCAGCGAGGAGCGCCGGAGATGGCAAAAGCAGCGTTGGTTCCGCGCCGGCCAGAGATGGAGGACCGGAAGCGAGGGGCGCATCAGCGTGCTCAAGCGCCGCCATGGACTGAGTCGTTGCCGCTACCGAGGATTCCACGGCATGGAACGCTGGGTCGGACTCGGCGTGATCGCCGATAACCTGATCCAGATCGGCCGGTGCCTCGCGATGCAACGTGCTTAAGTGCGGTGGCCCTTAGTGTTGAACATGCGGATCAAATCGAGCAGTGCCCTGCGCACCTGCACCATCGTCCAGGCTAGCCGGAATCACTCATTTTGCGACGGAAAGTAGCTAGCTAAGCTAAGGTAATGGTTTCGGACGATATGACGCCTGATTTCGTGCCCTCCAAGGGCTCCCTGGACCCGTAGTAGTGGGGGAGTTGGAGGGAGTCAGCAGCTTTGTTTCGGAACCATTGGGAACTCTTGGTACAGGCTATTTCCCATTCAGCCCTTGATTAC
>QHYU01000192.1 GCA_003224235.1 Acidobacteriota bacterium | reverse complement strand
GGGGACTCGACAACACTTGGGTCCAAGGAAGACGCGCCTCTCGGTTCTTCATCAATGACAATCTCGCGTGGAGCCGTGGGGCTCACGAGCTCAGGTTTGGAACGAACACCAGAGTCTTTCGACTGAATGACTACAATTTCAGCGAAGGGACGGTTCCCACGGTCACCTACAGCACCTTGCCGCAATTCATCTATGGAGTGGCGACCACCGCGACGAAGACTTTTCCCCTTTCGGCCAACGAGCCTTTCAACTTCCTCAATTTGGACTTGTACGCGCAAGACACGTGGAAAGTGACTCCGAAACTGACCTGGACCTTCGGTATCCGCCATACGTTGAATTCCAATCCATTGAATCCTCACGAGCACATCGCCCGTCTTCGTGGCTCTTTCGATTCCATCTCGCATGATGTGAATCAGCCGCTGAACGCCGCCATCCAAACTCATCTTGGGAAGCTGTTCGCTTCCACACCACTTGCAATCTTGCAACCGAGAACAGCGATCGCGTGGCAGTTTGCACCCAATTCCATACTCCGCACTGGTTTCGGCCTCTTCAGTGACATCCTCCCTGGCAGTGTTGCTGACATCATTGACGCCAATCCGCCGTATGTCAGGACCTTCCAAGGAGGCCTGCGGGGCACGGTCGGCGGAACGGCCATTGCGCCGGGAGTGCCCAACAGCGCGGTAGATGCAACTGTCGCCGCAGACCAAGCGTTTAGTGTCGGTTTTCCCCAAGGCGAACTCTCATGTGCGTCTCCACAAGCAAGCTCTACAACATGCCTTCCGCCAGTAGAGATCACGGCGGTGCCGGACGGTAAACTCCATGCGCCGTACTTCATGCAGTGGAGCCTGGGGATCGAACATCAGTTCGGAAGTACGGCCAGTGTGCAAGCGCAATATGTCGGGACGCGTGCGGTGAACCAACCATATTTGACGCAAGTGAACGGTTATCAGACGGTTTGCCAAGGCTGTTTTGCTCCATTTCCGTACCTCCAGCCGAAAGATCCAAGGTTTGGTGCCGTGACACAGTTTTCCACCGGCGCGAACAGTCACTACAACGGCCTTCAACTCACCGCCATGAAACGACTCGGACATGGCCTGCAGGGACAGGTCAACTACACTTTCAGCCGGTGCATGGACGAAGTTTCAAACGGCGGATTCCTGCAGTTTTCCGCAGGCGCGATCCTCTCCCCTCTTCCGGGAGAGCTGGCTCGCAATTATGGCCCTTGCGACTACGACATCCGACACAATCTCAATGCTCAATATGTTTATCAGTTGCCGATCAGAGTCCGGAGTCACCGGCTCGGATACGCGTTGAACGGCTGGCAAGTGTCCGGAAGCGCCTTCTGGCACAGTGGCGTTCCGTTTTCCGTGCTCAGCACGTCCTATTCGGCGGAAGGAAGCGGCATCCTGCAGGGTGGTGGGCCGCAGTTCGCAGGAATCGTTGCTGGCGTACCGCTTTATGACCACCATGCGATTCCCGGTGTGACGCAACCAGGCACAATTCAGTGGCTCAATGCGCGCGCCTTTGTGTCCACCGTTGACCCTGGCACAGGCGATTGCAATGGCGGCGAAAGCCTGAAGAATTGCCAGTTCGGAAACCTAGGCCGCAACGCTTTGCGCGGTCCCAATTTCCTCTGGAGCGATTTCCAGCTTACGAAATGGTTTCCTTTGGGCGAGCGCTTAAAACTTCGGCTCGAAGGTCAGTTCTTCAATGTGTTCAACCATCCGAATTTTGGGCTGCCAAACATGGTGCTGGCCGGCATTCCAGGAAAGCCTTCTACCCAGACTGGGTTCGGAGCGCTTACTTACACCGTCTCTCCGCCCACCGGCCTGCTCGGCGTCGGTTTGGGCGGCGACAGCTCTCCACGCATGATCGCGTTTCAAGCGCGGTTGGAGTTCTGAATCTTTGCGGGCCTCAGCGTTTGCTCACGAACACGAGCAAATGCCTTGGGAGCACGATATCGTGACCCCGCGAAGTTATCAGGCTGAGATGGGCTTCTCCTTCTGAAATACAACGCGTTTTCTGCCCTGGCGACCCTCCAGGGTTCCGCTCTGGGGCTGTGTTTTGTCCCGATCCCGCGGCATTTTCTATCAGCGTTTGCTGGAGGACCCGCATCCGAAAATCGCCAGGTCGCCGTGTATTTGTTCGACAGGTCTTTTCTGCTGGCGCAACCTCACAATTTTCTTAAAGTACCTGCGCGCCACAATCTGTTACCATCCGAGGTTAGTCGAACGGAGCGGCGCACAGTGGGACGCCTCGGACTCCCAGAACTTGTTCTACTCTTTGTTGCAGCGTTTTTTTATTTCCTGACGAATTGCTTCGCGCATAAGAAGCGCAACCGTGCTCCCATCTTCGCCATCAACTTGCTGCTCGGATGAACCGTGGCTGGGTGAATTGCGGCGCTATTTTGGGGCCTAACCAAAGACCTACCTTCCTCGGCCAGCACAGCATGAGAGTTGACTGGCTGTTTTTCACAGTTGTTCAGCGCACATGTATATTTTTATCTCTGCTTACTCTCGTGGCGCATGCTCAGAAGCCTGATGATACAGGTGTTGAGGCCAACCCCGGGCGTCCCACCGTCTCCACTCCGGCAACCCTCGTCCCTGTCGGTTATCTCCAGTTTGAAACGGGCGTGCTCGGTGCCACTCACTCGCCTGAGTTCTCATCACGCTTTGGCCTGAACGGAGTCATAAAACTCTCCGTGGCACGGCGCTTAGAGCTGCTGGCCGCCGCTGAGCCCGCAGTTCACTACCGTGCCGGCGGGAGGAAGGCAAATGGCACAGGGGAGGTCTTTCTCGGCATGCAGGCGGTGCTTCGCCGCGGTGAAGGTGCAAGGCCCACCGTGGCGGCGAGTTACTTCAGGCGCGTGTACGATGGCGGCGTGCCAGAACTCGATCTGGGCGCTCCTCGCAATTCGTTCTTGCTCCTCGCCAGCGCCGACGCAAGAGGATTTCATTACGACGTGAACGCGATTTTCAATGAGCTGGTTGAAAGCGGCGTGCGGAGGGCTCAGTTTGGCCAGACACTTTCCATCTCACATCCGGTGTCGCGCAGGCTCACTATCTCTGGTGAGCTGTGGCATTTCACGCAGCCGTTCCTCCACAGTCAAGCGGTTGGGAACCTTTGGGCCTTGACCTACAAAGCACGGAACAACTTGGTTTTCGACGCGGGGTTCAACCGAGGATTGACTGGCACCTCAACCCAATGGGAGGTTTTTGTCGGGTTCACTTACTTGGTACCACGAAAGCTCTGGCGCTAGTTGCAAAAGACACGAGGCTTGTACCGCGCCAGGGACGGACAGCGAAGGCTTGCCGCGCGTCATTGTAGTGCTCGCTGTGCTGGCGCGGATGCGCCGGCAGAAGGCGAGGTCGCGGCGGCCGGCGTCGGCGCAGCGGGGGCTACCGACAGCACAGGAACGTTCTCCTTGCGCATCATCTCGTTCAGCGCTGCGAGATCTTTGCTCACGATTTCGCGCCATTGGGCCAACTGCCCCTCGACCTTGCCACTCAGCTCCTGAAAAACCTCGTATGACTGCTGGGTCGGCGCGGCGTCAGCACTTTCCACGGTGCTGTGCAGCGCCATGAGTTTTTCCGAAAGCCGGATGGGATAATTCAGCGGGTCTTCGCTACTCTTCGACTTCGCCTGGATCAACGCCTCTTCGACCGAAGTCATCTTCTTGCCTAACTGCTCGGCTGCCGTGGCGATGGATTTGTATTGCGCGTTGGCCGCAAGCCGCTTGCGCAGCGACTCAAGTTGCGCGCGCAGGGCCCGGATCTGGTTCACGGCCTCCAGCGCCGCAGATGTCCGATCGCGGATCTGGATGGCCAGCTCGAACTGCTTCTGCAAGTCCGCCCGCGATGCTTGGACCCGTGGGTCGGCTTTAATCTCCAGGGGCGCGGTGTAGCTTTTGCCAGCCACGGCAAGCTTTGCCTGATAGGTGCCTGGCACAGCCAGCGGGCCCACCGGCCGACCTCCCCAATAAACTGCGCCAGGAACCTTGCTGGGCGGGGCGTAACGCAAGTCCCAAACATAGCGGTTGAGTCCCGCTTCGGTTGGCAGTTGATCCGGCGGCCGGTGCAGCTCGGGAAATTCGCTCGGCGGCTCTGCCTCCTCCATCTTGCGGCTCGTGTATTTGCGAACTAGTTTTCCCTGGCCGTCCAGGATTTCCAGGGTTATTTCGTCCTGGGTCGCTGTTTTCAATGCATAGTCAACAATTGCCCCGGTGGGCGGGTTCAACCCGGCTAACCTCTCTGCGCCGGGGATAACGAAACCCGGTCCGCGGAATCGATAGGCTGGCGCCGGCTGGTAAAGGTGAACATCCGCCTTCGCCACATTCTCATCGAGCTGCCGGAGTGGCGTAACATTGTCAAGGATCCAGAAAGACCGCCCATGGGTGGCAACCACCAGGTCGTCGTCCTTGACCCTCAGGTCGTGAATCGGGGTGGTGGGCAGATTCAACTGTAACGGCTGCCAGCGGGCGCCATCGTCAAAGGAAACAAAAACGCCTGTCTCGGTTCCCGCAAAGAGCAGTCCCCGGCGTCTCGGATCCTCCCGCACGGCGTGCACGTAGGTGTTCTCCGGCAAACCCGCGACGATTTTCGTCCACGTCTTGCCAAAATCGTTCGTCCTGAAAATATAGGGCCGATATATGTCAAGCTTATGAGTGTCGACGGCCAGGTAAGCCTTGGCGGCATCATGCGGTGAGGCTTCAATCAGGCTCACCAGACTCCACTCGGGCATCTCTCGCGGCGTGGCATTGTTCCAAGACTTGCCGCCGTCGCGCGTGAGGTGAACCAAGCCATCGTCCGTGCCCGCCCAGATAAGGTCTTTCTGCATAGGCGATTCCGCCACCGCGAAGATCGTGTCGTAATACTCGACGCTGGTGTTGTCCTTGGTGATGGGCCCGCCGGAAGATTGTTGCTTGCTCTTGTCGTTGCGAGTCAGATCCGGGCTAATCGCCGTCCAGCTCATTCCACCGTTAGTGGATTTGAACAGCGCTTCGCCGCCCTGATAGAGGACATTGGGATCATGCGGCGAAACCGCGATGGGCGCGGTCCACTGGAAGCGGTGCTTGAGTTCGCCGACGCCCGCCCCCATCGGGTTATCGGGCCAAATCGTCACATCCTGCGCCTGGCCGGTGCGCTTATCAAACCGGGTGATTAGTCCATCGTAAGAGCCCGCGTAGACGATGTTCGGGTCGAGCGGCGAGGGAACGATATAGCCGCTCTCGCCTCCGCCTACCGGATACCAATCCGAGCGATCGATGAAGCCGCGGTCGGAACGGCTGGCAATCGCGACCGTCGAGTTGTCTTGCTGCGCGCCATAGACGTAGTAGGGAACCCGGTTGTCAGTGGCGACGTGGTAGAACTGCGCGGTCGGCTGGTTATCCTGGCGCGTCCAGGTCTTGCCACCGTCCGTGGTGACATTCGCGCCGCCGTCATTACTGTTAATCATGCGCTGCGAGTTGGTGGGATCAATCCACAGGCCATGATGATCGCCATGCGGAGCGGGCAGGATTTGAAACGTTTTTCCGCCATCCGTCGAGCGAAAGAATCCAGTGTTCAGGACATAGACGCCATCCACCAGTTTAGGGTCAGCGAAAATGTGATGGAAATACCAAGCGCGCTGCGTGAAGCGGTGGTCATCGTTTGTGCGGTGCCAGGTTTCGCCAGCGTCCTCGGAGCGGTACAACCCGCCTTCCTCTGCCTCGATGAGGGCGTACACACGATTGGAATCCGCCCCGGAAACAGAAACGCCGATCCGGCCGAGAACTCCCTTGGGGAGCCCGTGCCCTTCCAAACGCTTCCAGGTGGTGCCAGCATCAGTGGATTTATATAACCCGCTGCCCGGGCCGCCACTCGTCAGGCTCCAGGGCGTGCGGTAGGCTTCCCAGAGCGCGGCGAACAGAATATTTGAATTGTTGGGATCGAAGGTGAGATCAATGGCGCCGGTCTTTTCGTCTTTGTACAGCACCTTCTCCCACGTGGCGCCACCATCAGTGGAGCGGAAGACGCCGCGCTCAGTGTTGGGGCCGTAAGCGTGACCCAGCGCGGCGACAAACACAATGTTGGGATTGTGCGGATGAACCAGCAAGTGGCTGATGTGGCGGGTATCGCGCAAGCCGATGTTCTTCCATGTTTTGCCGGCATCCACGGACT
>QHYU01000191.1 GCA_003224235.1 Acidobacteriota bacterium | reverse complement strand
GTACCGCTGGGTGGTGGAAAGCGAGCGGTGGCCGAGCAGCTCTTGGATGGCGCGCAGGTCAGCGCCATCGGCGAGCAGATGGGTGGCAAAGGCGTGGCGCAGCGAATGCGGGTGAAGGTCCCAGTTGATGTTCACCAGGCGCACGTATTTCTTGACGATGCGAGCGACCGAGCGAGAGGTCAGGCGGCGGCCGGCGTGGTTCAGGAAAACCGCCTCTGGATCGGCTCGCGAGCCTGCCTTGCGCAGCAGCTCGGCGCGCACAGGCCCGTAGGCCTGCAGCGCGTTCTCAGCCTTCGAACCGTAGGGCACGATGCGCTCCTTACGGCCCTTGCCGCGGACGCGGAGCATCTGTTCGTTGCGGTCGATGTCAGCGAGGTTCAGTCCCGTCAGCTCGCTGACGCGCAAGCCCGAAGCGTACAGCAATTCGAGGATGGCGCGGTCGCGGCGGATCAACAGGCGCGCTTCGCCCTCCTGTGCTGCGTAGCTCCGGCGGGCTGCGGTGGTGGCGTTCTTAGCTTGGGCCTCGCTCCGGGCCGCTGGTTCGATCCGGGCAAGCTGGTCCAGGAACGCATTCATCTCTTCCGCGGTCAGCACTGACGGGATCCGTTTGGGCAGTTTGGGCGTGGCCACCAGCTGCCCGGGGTTCTGAGTGATCAGACCCTCGCGGACGCAGAATTTGAAAAAGGACCGCAACGAGGCGAGCTTCCGCGCAACGGAGCTTTTCTCCAGGTGCCGGTCGTGCAGATGGCCGATGAACTCGCGGATCAAATGGTGGTTCACCTCCACTAGAGGAACCGGCTGGCCGCGTGGTGGAGTGAGATAGGCCAGGAACTGTTCCAGGTCTTGCTGATAATTGCGCTGCGTGTGTGGTGAGGCGTTGCGCTCATACCGCAGGTAGTGCAGAAATTTGTCAATGACAGCTCGCATGGCGCGTTGGGATTATAGGACGCGGGGACGACAAAGGAAACCGCGGAGACACAGAGGCACAGGCGCAAGGGAGGAAAGTTGGAAATCAAGAGTCCAAAGTCAAGAGCCAGGGGTAGTGGGTCAGCGGCCCCATCGGCCAATCACGAATCCGATCACGGTTCCACCGATGGCCCCCATCGCGAGGATGGGAACATAGGCTTTGGTGATGATGGCATCTGGCAGACTCAACAGAAGGCCGACCACAAGGCCGACAATCCACCCCGGCCAAGAAAGGTTGACCGCTCCAACCACGAACCCAATGGCGAAGCGATTTATGAAGGCTCCAAGAATTGCGGCCCTCTTATCGGGGAAGCTCATGGGCAGCATGATCGCCACGTCCAGAGCGCCGAAAGCCAGACCGCAAACCACACCCAGCATCACGCGTGACATAGTTGTGTTTGGGGAGCTTAACACCCACCAAGCTACGCATCAATGCAGCGCTTCCATGGGCGGGAATTTCGAGCTGACCGACTACCGGGTCGAGAGGTGGGAGTCCCAGTCTTGCTCTGTGTTTCTGCGCCTCTGTGGCAAGTGTTGCAGTCCCTAGTCAGGACTGAGCAGAGATGGTAGTTTCCGTGGGCTGGGTGTCGGGCGCCTCGACTTCCCAGTCACAGTCTTCTTTGAGGCAGGCACGGACTGTGCCCAGCTTTCCGCGTTTTTCGACGATGAAGGCGGCGCCGCACTTGGGGCAGGGCTCAGCCAGCGGCTTGTGCGGGGTGGTGAAGTCGCACTCCGGGTAGCGGTTGCAGCCGTAGAAGACGCGGCGGCGGCCCTTGCGCGTCATACGCTCAACGAATTCCCCCGTGCCGCATTTCGGGCAGTGGATGCCAAGCGTCTTCGCGCGGATGAATTTGCACTTCGGGTAGCCGGAGCAGCCGATGAACTCGCCGTAGCGGCCGTGGCGGCGCACCAGCTGCGAACCGCACTCGGGGCACTTCTCGTCGAGCGGTTGGTCGGGCTGGCGGGCCTTGCGCGTACCGTGGACCAGGCGGCGCGTCGTCTTGCACTCCGGGTAGCCGGTGCAGGCGAGGAACGGCCCAAAGCGGCCGCGCTTGATGGTCATCTCTTTGCCGCAATTGTCGCAGTATTCAGTGGTCGTTTCGCTCTCGACTTCCTCGGAGCCCACTTCCGGCGAAAGGTCACGGATATAGTCGCACTCAGGGTAGCGACTGCAGCCCAGGAAGAAGCCGTGGCGGCTGATGCGTTCGAGCAGCTCGCCCTGGCCGCACTTCTCGCACTTCTGGCCAGTAGGAATGCCGGCTTTGTACGACTCCATTTCCCCTTTGGCCTGTTCCAAATCATCCTCGAAGCGGTCGTAGAAGTTCTTGACCGACTGCTTCCAGGGCAGCTTGCCCTCCTCGATTTCGTCGAGTTCTACTTCCATGCGCGCAGTGAAGCCGACGTCGAAGATGTCCTCGAAGCTTTTCACCAGCAGCTCGCTGACCTTCTCGCCGAGCATGGTCGGGGCGAAGCGGCCTTGGTCCTTGCTGACGTATTCGCGCTCCACGATGGTGGAAATGATCGTGGCGTAGGTGGAGGGCCGGCCGATGCCCTTCTCTTCGAGCTCCTTCACCAGCGTGGCTTCGGTGTAGTGCGGAGGCGGCTCGGTGAAATGCTGCTCGGGACGGATCTTCTCCAGGCGGAGCGTCTCGCCCTCGGCCACACGCGGCAGGTTACGGCCTTCGGCATCCGCCTCGTCGCCCTTCTCCGTCTCCTCATCTTCCTTTGCGGCCTGATAGACGGCTAAATAGCCGTCAAACTTCAGCACCGAGCCGGTAGCTCGGAAGGTGTAGTCCCCGGCGGCGATGTCGATGGTGGTCTGGTCGAACAGCGCGGGCAGCATCTGCGAAGCCACAAAGCGCTGCCAGATTAGCTGGTAAAGCTTAAACAGGTCGTCTTCGAGGTACTTGCGGACTTCCTCCGGTGTGCGCATGGCGTCGGTTGGGCGAATGGCCTCATGCGCTTCCTGCGCATCCTTCTTCGACTTGTAGAAGTTGGGCTTCTCGGGCAGGTACTTGGCGCCATAGCTGGAGCCGATCAGCTCGCGCACCTGGGCCAGGGCATCATCAGAAACTTTGACCGAGTCGGTGCGCATGTAGGTAATCAGGCCAACCGAGCCTTCCTCGCCCAACTCGACGCCCTCGTAGAGCCGCTGCGCCAGCATCATCGTGCGCTTGGCGGTGTAGCGCAGGCGGTTGTAGGCCGCCTGCTGCAGCTTCGAGGTGGTGAAGGGTGGCGCGGGGTGGCGGCGCTTTTCTTTCTGCGCGACCGAGGCCACCTGCCAGCGGGCCGGCTCGACCGCAGCGACGACCTTCTGCGCTTCAGCCTCATTCGAGATTTCGATGTCCTCGCCTTTGTATTTGGCGAGCTTGGCCTCGAATGCCGGCGGCTCTCCGGCGGCGAGCAGCGCGTGAATCGTCCAATACTCCTTGGGAACAAAGGCGCGGATGTCGCGCTCTCGCTCGACGATCAGGCGCAGCGCTACGGTCTGCACGCGGCCGGCAGAAAGCCCCCGGCGGACCTTATCCCAGAGCAGGGGGGAGATTTTGTAGCCCACCAGTCGGTCGAGCACGCGGCGGGCCTGCTGCGCGTCCACCAGGCGCAGATCGATCTGTCCGGGTTTCTCGAAAGCTGCCTTGATCGCTTTGGGGGTGATTTCGTTGAACAGCACCCGGAAGACCTTCTTCCGCTGGGTCTTGTTGGTGGCGAGCACGTCGGCCAGATGCGCGCAGATCGCTTCGCCTTCGCGGTCAGGGTCCGCGGCAAGATAGATAGCGTCAGCTTCCTTACCGGCTTTCTTCAGCTCCGCCACCACCTTGGTCTTGCCCGGAATCACTTCGTAGGTGGGCTCGAACCCATTCTCCACGTCAATGCCAAGATCCTTCTTCGGCAGGTCTTTCACGTGGCCGAGGGAAGCTTTGACGCTGTAGTTGCGCCCCAGATACTTGTTGATGGTTTTCGCCTTGGCCGGCGATTCCACGATGACTAGTGAGCGTCCCATATCCCCTTTGTAAACCGAGTCCTAACCGGAAATGTTGAGCGCTCGCGCGCCCTGTGTCCTTTCCGGCACCTCACAGCAGCACCTTGACGAATTGCTTGCCGGGCATCTGCCGCACCAGGCTTTTCATTTCCAGGTCAAACAGCGCCGCCAGCACAGCGGAAGAGCTGAGCCCGGACTGCTCGACCAGCTCATCCACGTGGCGCGGCGCGTCGGTGCCGAGCAGGTCGTAGAGCTGCTTCTGGGTGGGCGAGAGCGCGGCTTCAAACAGGGTGGCGCGCTGCTCGGCCGTGGTCGGCTCGACGGGGAAGAGCTCGGCCCGGACTTCGGTGGGCAGCTCTTCCACCACGTCTTCCCAGCCCATCACCAGCTTGGCGCCCTGCTTAATCAATTGATTCGGCGCGAAGCTGGTCGGTTGCGTCACGTTGCCTGGCACGCCGTAAACCTCGCGGTTGAACTCCATGGCCAGGCGCGCCGTGATCAGCGAACCAGAATACTGCGCTCCCTCCACGACCACAACTCCCAGGGGCATGCCAGCAACGATGCGGTTGCGAATCGGGAAATTCTCTGGCGCAGGGTAGAAGCCGAGCGGGAACTCGGTGATGATCGCTCCGCGCTGCTCGACAAGCGCGAAAAGCTTTTTGTTTTCTTTGGGATAGATCACGTCAATCCCGTTCCCGAGCACGGCCACGGTGGCCCCTCGCGCCACCGCACAGGCGCCCTTGTGCGCCGAGCTGTCAATCCCACGCGCCAGTCCGCTAACAATAACCAGCCCGCGGTCGGCCAGGTCTCTGGACAACCGCTCCGCCATTTGATTCCCGTAAGGGGTTGGGCGTCGCGTGCCCACGATCGAGATACTGTGCCGGGTCAATACCGCAGGGTCCCCGCGGACGTAAAGCAGCGGCGGGGGGTCGTAGATTTCCAGCAGCCGCTTGGGGTATTCAGGCTCGCCCCAGTTAACCAGCCGGCAGCCCAGTTTCTTGAGCTGGTCCAGTTCCTTCGCGGCGGCCTTGAGGGGGTCTTGCGAACGGATGGCCTGCGCCGCCGGCGCTGGCAATTGACACGCTTCCAGTTCCGTCAGCGACGCGCCAAACACCGCTTCAGGCGAACCGAAATTTCGCAGCAGCTTGGCGGTGAGGCGCGAAGCCAGACCCGGAGCAAGCGCTAAGCCTAGCCAGTGAAGGGAGTGGTCCAGTTCCATTGCGGAACAGACCCTACGCGGATGATACCTGGCTTGTCAAGTTAGACGGGGGTGAACGATCTGCCGGAACGTGGCAAACCACGCTGTTTCATAGACTTGCAGCAAATTTGAGGACTTCGTGCGGCGCACTGCCTCCATTTCAGATGGGCTTGGCCCGGCGGCGCGATTGTTCGCGGAATTGCTGCTGATGAACTCCTCCGGGCCGATGGGTCCAGTGCGCTTCAGCCAGCTTCGTGGACTTCGCGGGTGGCGCGCAGGCCGGATTCGAGCGCCCCTTGCATCCAGCCGGGCGCGGAAGAGGCGTGCTCACCAGCGAAATGGACGCTTCCTTCCGGCTGTTGAATCAGCGCAGTCCACGAGGTGATCTCGCCGGGCCGGAAGGCGGAGTAGGCACCGCGAGCCCAAGGCTGCTCCGCCCAGCAGAGCGAAGTCGCGGCCTCCAGGTGCACGCGCAATCGGGGATGGGCCCTCTCCACTGCCTCGATGCCAAACCGGATTCGCTCGGACTCCGGCATGGCTGCCACGCGGCGCGTGAGCCCGTCTTCCAGGTAGGCCATCAGGATGCCGCGAATGCCTGGCTGGTCGAACGTTGGGTTCCAGATCTCCATC
>QHYU01000056.1 GCA_003224235.1 Acidobacteriota bacterium | reverse complement strand
TGGGAGATTAAATTCAGCCGCAGATTGTTCGGTTGAGAATGCCAGCGGGGTGTTAGCCCGCTTTGGATTTTTCGAGTTCTTCGGTGAGGGCAGGGATAATCTCGAAGATATCGCCGACGATGCCGTAGTCGGCCACTTCGAAGATGGGAGCGTTGGCGTCCTTGTTGATGGCCACAATCGTGCGCGCGCCCTTCATCCCGACCACGTGCTGGATTGCGCCGCTGATGCCCAGCGCCAGGTAGAGCTTTGGCGCAACAGTCTGGCCGGAGCTGCCGATCTGGCGCTCCATCGGCAGCCAGCCTTCATCGCAAATCGGGCGCGATGCCGCCAGCTCCCCGCCCAGCAGCTTGGCAAGCTTTTCGGCGATGGGAATGTTTTCGGGCGCTTTGATGCCGCGGCCGATAGCCACGATGATGGGCGCCTGGGTCAAATCCACGGCCTGCTTGGCTTCGCGGAAGAGTTCGAGCGGCTTGGTGCGAATCTGCTCAGGCTTCAGTTCCACGCTCACCGCGCGCACCGGCGCTTTGCCGCCTGCGCGCGCGACCACCAGGTCGGCGCGGAAAGCGCCGGCCTGAAACGACGCGAACCAGGGCGGCGCGCCCTGAAACGAGACATCGGCGGCGGTTTTGCCCTGGAACATCTGCCGAACAAAGATCAGCCGGCCGTTTTCCCGGCGGTAGCCGATGCAGTCGCCGATCATCCCCTTGCCCAACGAGGCGGCTAGTTTCGGCACAAAGTCGCGCACCTGGTAGGTGTGCGGCAGGAGCACCAGGTCGGGTTTCGACTGCGCGATCACCTGGCCGAGCACAGTCGTGTAACCATCCGGGGTATAAGCCTCGAGCAGATCGTGCTCGACCAGCAGGACCTCGTCGAGCTTGTTTGCTGCGAGGCCATCGGCCAGTGCGCCGACTCCCTTGCCGATGACCACGCCGGCGAGCTTGCCATCGGTCTCACTGGCGATCTGTTGCGCCGCGGCCAGCGTTTCAAAGCTGGTTTTATTCCATTTGCTTGCGCGCTGTTCCGTGATCAGGAGGATGTTCATCGCTCTTCCGTTGGAGTGTGGTGGTTTGCCGCGCTAAATCGCCGCCTAAATATAGCGGCGCTACAGCACGCGTGCGTCGAACTTGAGCTTCTCGACCAGCTTGGCGGCAGCTTCCTTTGGCGTACCGCTCAGCAATTCGGTTTTCTTGGTTTTTTGCGGCACGTAGATGCGCTCGAGGCGCTGCGTGGGCTCGCTCACAACGCCGAGCGACTCCCGTGGAACCGTAGTGATCTCCTTCTTTTTTGCCGCCATGATGCCCTTCAGCGTGGCGTAGCGCACTTTGTTGATGCCGGATTGGATGGTTAGCACCGCCGGCAGCGGCAACTCCACCCACTGGAACCAGCCGGCTTCGAGTTCGCGCTTAAGCTTCATCCGGCCGTCGGCGACTTCGATCTGCATGATGATGGTGGCGTGCGGCAGGCCGAGGAGTCCAGCCAACAGCACGCCAGTCTGGCCAAATCCGTGGTCGTCGCTCTGCAGGCCGGTCAAAATGAGATCAAACTTTTGTTTCTGAACGGCGGCGGCGAGGGACCGCGCGGAGGCGAGGGGATCAAGCAAGAAGAACTTGTCGTCGGCCACGTGAATGCCGCGGTCAGCTCCCTTGGCGAGCGCCTCTTTGATCGTCTGCTTGACACGCTCCGGGCCCATTGAGAGCGCGACGACCTCGCCGCCGTGTTTCTCCTTGAGGCGCAGGGCTTCTTCCAGTGCGTAACTATCTGGTTCGTTCATCTCGAAGCCGATATCGGTTTCTCGGATCCATGCGCCACCCTCGAGGATCTGAAGCGGCGCGTCCTTCGCCGGCACCTGCTTGATGCAGACAGCGATGTTCAAGCAACCCTCCCAGGGGCGCAGCTGGAAAAGGGGAAAAGTTCGGCGGAATCAACCCGAACGCGTGTGAGTTCGGGCTTCAACGGGTATCCCAGCGCTTGAACAGCAGCGCAGCGTTGGTGCCGCCGAACCCAAACGAATTTGACAGGGCGTATTCGACCTCGGCCTTGCGCGCGTGATTCGGCACGTAGTCGAGGTCGCAGGCCGGATCGGGGTTCTCATAGTTGATGGTTGGGGGCAGGACTTGGTCGCGCAGCGCCAGGATGCTGATGCCGGCCTCGAGGCCTCCAGCGCCGCCCAGCAGATGCCCGGTCATGGACTTGGTCGAGCTGACGGCTATCTTTTTTGCGTGCTCGCCGAAAACGCGCTTCATCGCCACGGTTTCAATGGCGTCGCCGATCGGGGTCGAGGTGCCGTGGGCGTTGATGTAGCCCACCACGTCGGGTGGCACCTTGGCGTCCTTGAGCGTGGCCATCATCACTCGGTACGCGCCGGCGCCCTCCTCGGCCGGCTGCGTAATGTGGTACGCATCGCCGGACATGCCGTAACCGACGATCTCGGCAAGAATGTTCGCGCCGCGGCGCTGGGCATGCTCGAGCGCCTCCAGGATCAGGATGCCGGCACCCTCGCCGACCACGAAGCCGTCGCGCTGGGCGTCAAACGGGCGGCTGGCGCGTGCCGGCTCGTCGTTGCGCCTGGAAAGCGCCTTCATCGCGGCGAAGCCGCCGATACCCATGGGCGTGATGGAGGCTTCGGCGCCGCCGCAAATCATCACCTCGGCATCACAGCGCTGGATAATTTTGAACGAGTCGCCGACGGCGTGGGCCGAGGCCGAGCACGCCGTCGCGGTGGCCGAATTCGGCCCGCGCGCCCCATAGCGGATCGAGATGTGGCCAGAGGCCAGGTTGACGATTGTGGCGGGGATGAAGAACGGCGAGATTTTGCCGGGGCCGCCTTGCAGCAGCTTGGAGTGCTCGCGCTCGATAACGTCGAATCCTCCGATGCCAGAGGCCACGTATACGCCAGTGGCATCCGCGATCTCCGGGGTGACTTCGAGGCCGGCCATCTTCACCGCAAAGTCAGCCGCCGCCAGGGCGACTTGGATGAACCGGCCGACCTTCTTCAGCTCTTTTTTCTCAATCCAGTTCAGCGGATCGAAGTTCTTCACCTCGCCGGCGATGCGGCAGTCGAAAGCGTTGGCATCAAACTGGGTAATCGGGCCGATGCCGGACTGGCCGGCCTGAAGAGCGTTCCAGGTTTCTTCAGTGCCGATCCCGCAGGCGCAAACCAGACCCACACCCGTTACCACGACCCGGCGATTCAACGTTGGTATTCTCCTGTCTGGATCCCAGCGGCCGGCGGTTTACTTCTTCGCTTGGGCGTGTTTCTCGATGTACGCGATGGCGTCCTTGACCGTGGCAATCTTCTCGGCGTCTTCATCGGGAATCTCGATGCCGAAAGCCTCTTCGAAAGCCATCACCAGTTCGACCGTGTCAAGCGAGTCGGCGCCCAAATCGTCCACAAACGAAGCGGTGGGCGTCACCTCGCCCTCGTCGACTCCCAGTTGCTCCACGATGATCTGCTTGACGCGTTCTTCGACGCTGGCCATTCTCTCTCCTCCGGTCTAGCGTTTCGCGAGTCTGCTTCCGGCTACTACGGTGCCGTTCGTGCCCGGGATAACCCGCCCATTCTATGCGCGGCCTCCAACAAGGTCAACCGCAGTGGCTTCGCGATGTGCATTTTGTAGGGCGGCACTCGTTCCGCGCGGTACACAGCATGGTGCCCCGGCCGGAGGCCGGCAGTGTCTGACCGGCAGCGAGCCGCGCCCCTACGCCATGTATATCCCGCCGTTGACGTCGAGCACGTGGCCGGTGATGTAGCCGGCTTCCTCGCTGGCGAGAAACACAATGGCCGCGGCGACCTCGGCGTCGGTACCCATGCGCCCCAGCGGAATCCGCGCCACGGTTTCGTCCTTCACCTTTTGCGGCAGCGGCTCGGTCATCGGGGTGGCGATAAAGCCGGGCGCGACGGCATTCACGGTGATGCTCCGGGAGGCCACCTCGATAGCGATGGCTTTGGTGAGGCCGATTAAGCCCGCCTTGGCTGCCACGTAGTTTGCCTGGCCAGCGTTGCCGGTCCGGGCGACCACGGAGGTGACATTGATGATCCGCCCGTAGCGCTGCCGCAGCATCGCGCCCAGCGCTTGCTGCATGCATAGATGGGCCCCAGTCAGGTTGGTGCGCAGCACAGCCTCCCAGTCGTCGGGCTTCATCCGCACAGCGAGGCCATCGCGGGTGATGGCAGCGTTGTTCACCAGGATGTCGAGCTTGCCGAAGCGCTCCAGCGTCTGCTTGAAGCCGGCCTTCACCCGCTCGGCGTCGGCCACGTCCATGGACAGAGCCAGGGCTTCGCCACCCGCCGCGGCGATCTTCGCCACTACGGCGGCCAATTTCTCGACGTTGCGCGCCGCCGCGGCCACCTTGGCCCCGGCGCTGGCTAAGGCAAGCGAGGTCGCGCGGCCGATGCCCTGCGAGGCCCCGGTCACCAGTGCCACTCGGTCCTGCAAGCTGAACATGGCGTGCTTTGGGGCGCTCCTCGGGGCTGGCTACGTCTCGGCGACTTCCGCTTGCGCCTGGGCGAGCTTGTCCAGGGTGCTCAGCAGGCTTTTTTCATCTTCGACGTTGAAGCAGTGCACCGACCGCTCAATCTGCCGCAGCAGGCCGCTGAGCACGCGCGCAGGGCCGACCTCGACAAAAATGCTGACGCCCTCCTCGATCAACGCGTGCATGGATTCTTCCCAGCGAACCGGCAGGGATACCTGGCGGACCAGGGCCTCGCGCGCTTCCTCGCCGCTCGAAATCAACTCGGCATCTACGTTGGTCACCAGCGGCACGCGCAGCGGCGCGAACGCCGTCCGCCGCAGGTCGCTCGCCAGCTTCTCCTGGGCCGGCATCATCAGCTCGCAATGAAAGGGTGCGGAGACGGCCAGCACGACGGCGCGCTTGGCGCCGCTCGCCGAAGCCAGCTCGACCGCGCGCTTCACGGCCCCGGCGTGACCCGAGATCACTGTCTGGTCGGGCGAGTTCAGGTTAGCCGGGCCCACCACTTGGCCGTTCGCGGCTTTTTTGCAGATCTGGGCGACCTGCGCTGGGGCTAGCCCCATAATCGCAGCCATTGCGCCTTCGCCCGCTGGCACGGCCTGCTGCATGTACCCGCCGCGGAGGCGCACCAGCTTCACGGCATCGGCGAACGCCAAGCTGCCGGCGGCCACCAGCGCCGAGTATTCACCCAGGCTGTGCCCGGCCACGTAGTGCGGCGCAATGCCCTTTTCCTCCAGGATGCGATAGATGGCCACGGAAACCGTCAGCATGGCGGGCTGGGTGTTTTCGGTCAGCTTCAGCGCGTCTTCTGAACCTTCAAAACACAACTGCGAGATCGAAAGCCCCAGCGCCTGGTCAGCCTCCGTGAAGACAGCACGGGCGGCGGGGAATTTCTCCGCGAGTTCCTTGCCCATCCCGGGGTATTGCGACGCCTGCCCGGGAAACAGAAATGCCACTTTGCCCATAGGACGATCCAAGCTCGTGAACTTTTCCCGGCCGGGGCTCAGGGCCGCGCAGCAGCGGCCACGGCGGAGAGCTCTTGCTCGATCTTCTCGTTCGTCTTCGCGCGAGCCAGCCCGGCAGCCACACGAATGGCGTTCTTCATCGCGTTGGCGTTCGAGCTGCCGTGCGAAATCACGGCGACGCCACGCACGCCCAGCAGCGGCGCGCCGCCATACTCGGAGTAGTCGATTTTCTTCTTGAAGTCCCGAAAAGCGCGGCGCGAGAGCAGCGAGCCCACCTGGGCACTCAACGTGCTTTGCAGGGCGTTTTTCAACATGGTGATGATGAGTTGCGCGACGCCTTCGCTGATCTTCAGCGCCACGTTGCCGATAAAGCCATCGCAAACAATCACGTCCACGTTGCCCGCAAAAACGTCGCGCCCTTCGACGTTGCCCACAAAGTTGATCGGGAGTTGCTTCAGCCGGTTGTAGGCCTCGCGGGTCAGCTCGTTGCCCTTCATCTCCTCTTCGCCAATCGAGAGCAGCGCCACCTTGGGCCGGCGCGTGCCGAAGATCGCGCGATAATAGATCTCGCCCATGATGGCGAACTGCTCGAGATGCGCCACCTTGGAATCGACGTTTGCCCCGACGTCCAGCAGCACCGAAACCCCGCCCCGCGCCGTGGGAAACCGTGCCGCCAGCGCCACACGGTCCACCGATGGCAGCGTTCCCAGCCCGAAGCGCGCCACAGCCATTACCGCGCCGGTATTGCCCGCGCTTACCAAGCCGTCGGCCTGCCCGTTGCGCACCAGTTTGGCGGCCACGTGTACGGAGCTATCCTTCTTCTTGCGGAAGGCCTGCGTAGGCGAATCCTCCATGGTGATCACTTCGCTCGCTGGCACCACTTCGATGTCCAGGCCCCGGTGCGAGTGTTTGGCCAATTCGTGCTTTACCGCGGCCGTCTGGCCCACCAGAAGCACGCGCACGCCCAGCTCGCGCGCCGCCAGCACCGCCCCTTCCACCTCGGGCCGCGGGGCATGGTCGCCTCCCATGGCGTCAACGGCGATGGTGGTCATCTGTGCTCCGACCGGGGGAAACAGGCAGCCGGCCAGAAGAGTCCGGCCGCTTCAGGCCGACGTATCGATCACTTCGCGCCCTTTGTAGTAGCCACAGTGGGGGCAGGCCTGGTGGGGCTGCTTCATTTCATGACAGTTCGGACATTCGGCGAGCGATGGCGCGGTCAAGTGGTCATGCGCGCGCCGCTTATTCTTGCGAGCCTTGGAATGACGCCGCTTTGGGTTTGGCATACAAACTCCTCAAAAGATCCCCGGGATGTTTGGGGGCATTCTATGGGTTTTACATAGGGATTTCTATTGCTTTTTGAACCAATCCTGCTTGAGGCGCGCCAGGGGTGCCATTCGCGGGTCGGCTCCATGCGTCTCGCAACGGCACTCTTCGCTATTGAGGTTGGTGCCACAGTGCGGGCACAGGCCGCGGCAATCGCTCCTGCAGATCACCTTCATCGGCAGTGAAAGGATCACTTGCTCGGCCAGCACATCGGCCAGGAATAACCCCTCGCCTTCAAAAAAGCCGATTTCGGTGTCGTCCCGGCGCAGGTGAACCTCTTCTTCCTTGGCCATGGTGGACATGGGCCGGTAGTAGAGGTCGAAGTCCCGGCTTACTTCCTCGACAACGGTGTCAAGACAACGAGCGCAAGTTAGCTCCAGCCGCGTGTGCAACGAACCCGAAATGCGAATCTGCTCCTCGACCAGTTCGGCGGTGGCGCGCACCTCGAGTGGCTCAACTTGCTGAAACTCGCCGGTATGGAAATCCACGGTTCCGGGGGCATAACTCTTTCGGATGCGGATCTTGCGAACAGCTAACTCTTTTACGTCCAAGAACATGGCGTTTTCTCCCGGTGCGCTGCGGGAAAGGCCATTATACGGCCCTTCAACCCGTTGTCAAGAAAACCGGGAAATAGGCTCGCTGCCACGCCGCGAATCTGGCACTCAGGGCTCCTGGTGGAGGAGTCAACGTCGGGCGCAGCAACCATGTTGAAAACCTTCCCCTTGTCCGGTGCGTACCAACGCGACTAGACTGCGCAGTCCTACTTTTCCTCAAGGTGAGGTGCGTATGTCGTCTTCCCTCAATTGCATTGGAGATGTGAAGGCGTCTCGACGGGAGTTTTTGAAAGTCTCCGGCCTGGCGCTGGGCGCGGCCGCGGTGCCGGCGTGGCTGTTGGAGTTGGAAGCGGCTGAAGCCGAGGCGGTGGACAAGGGTAAGCTGGCCGATGCCGCGCTCTCCGCCGCGAGAACTCTTCGGGCCAGCTACGCCGACATCCGGATCAACCGCTACCGCAACGAGAACATCTTCACGCGTGAGAAGCAGGTACAGCAGGTGTCGCGCACGCAGAGTTTCGGCTGCGGGGTGCGTGTCCTCTTGAAGGGCACCTGGGGCTTTGCTTCCAGCCACAAGGTCACCGCTGAGGAAGTCCGCCGCATCACCCTGCAGGCAATCGAGATCGCGCAAGCCAATGCTGCCTATCAGCGCAAGCCTTTCACACTGGCGCCGGTCACAAAGGTGGCGACGAGCTGGAGGAGCAACTTCGAGAAAGACCCGTTCGACATCCCGCTCGAGGACAAAATTGGCTTCCTGCTGAAGCTGAACGAAGCGGCGCTGAAGGTCAAAGGCGTCAATTTCATCAACTCTTCGCTGGCCTTCGTGAACGAACAGAAATTCTTCGCCTCCAGCGAAGGCTCGCGAATCGAGCAGTACATCATTCGCAGCTTCCCAAACTTCAACGTCACCGCTGTAGATTCCGTCAAGGGAGATTTCCAGAGCCGCCGCTCGCTGGGCGGGCCGCAGGGTATGGGTTACGAGTACGCGGAGAAATATCCCTGGCTGGCTGAGGCTGAGCAGGCTGGCAACGAGGCGGTCGAGAAACTGAAGGCCAAGCCGGTCGAGCCGGGGAAGTATGACCTGGTGCTGCATCCCACGCACCTCTGGCTGACCATTCACGAGAGCACGGGCCACTCCACCGAACTCGATCGGGCGCTGGGCTGGGAAGCCGACTACGCCGGCACAAGTTTCCTCACGCCTGATAAGACGGGTAAATTTCAGTTTGGCTCGAAGATAATCAACATGGTTGCCGACCGCACGCAGAAAGCAGGCTTGGCGACCGTGGGCTACGACGACGATGGCGTGCCCGCCCAGCGCTGGCACCTGGTCAGGGAGGGCGTTTTCGTGGACTGGCAGACGACGCGCGAGCTGGCGTCGCTGGTGGGGCAGAAAACTTCCTACGGCTGCTGCCATGCGGACAGTTGGGGCAGCGTGCCCTTCCCGCGCATGCCCAACGTCTCGCTCGAACCCTCGAAAGAAAAAATCACTGTTGACGCCCTTCTCGCCGGCGTAAAGAACGGCATCCTGATCTACGGCGATGGCAGCTATTCGATCGACCAGCAGCGGTACAACTTCCAGTTCGGCGGGCAGACTTTCTGGGAAATCAAGAACGGCAAAAAAGGAGCGATGCTGCGCGATGTCGCCTATCAGTCGCGCACGCCCGACTTTTGGGGCGCATGCGACGCCATAGGCGGCGAGGCCACCTACGAGCTCAATGGCAGCTTTTTCGACGGCAAGGGCGAGCCTGGGCAATCGAATGCCGTCAGCCACGGCTGCCCGGCGGCCCGCTTCCGGCAAATCACCGTACTGAACACCGCTCCGGCTGCGGGACGGTCCTAGGAGACGCCAATGCTGCTCAGCGAACAGGAAGCCAAAGCGATTTGCCAGAAGCTGCTGGACTACGTGAAGGCCGACGACGCCACAGTCAGCGTCGAGAGCGAAAACTATCAACACGTCCGCTTTGCCGCCAATAATTTCACGACTAGCGGCCGCCGGGAAAACGTCGAGGCCAGCGTGACCCTGTGGCTCAAAGACAAGAAAGGCGCAGCCCAGACCAATGAAATGGACGACGCTTCGCTGGAAGCCGCGGTGCGGCAGGCTGAACAACTGGCGCGCCTCTCGCCGGTGGACCGCGAGTACCTGCCCACACTCGGCCCGCAACCGTACAAACCCACGCAGGGCTACATCGAATCTACGGCCAACATTTCAGCGACCGAACGCGCTAAAGCGATCGACGCCGTGATCGCTGCCTGCGAGAAAGAAAATGTCACCGGGGCCGGCTTCCACCAGGCCCGTGGCGTCGTCGCCGCACACGCCAGCAAGAACGGCAACTTCTCCTATGGGCGCGCAAGCCTGGTTAGCCTCTCGCTCACCGCTCGCACTCAGCAAGGTGATGGCTCGGGCTACTTCCTGCGCAACCACTTCGATGTCGCCAAGCTCGACACCGGGCGCATCGCTCGCGAAGCCATCGGGAAGGCCCTGCGCTCGCGCGAGGCGCGCACGCTCGATGCCGGCACCTATACCGTGGTGCTCGAGCCGCAGGCGGTGGCTGACTTGCTCGGCTTTATCGGCTTTGTCTTCGACGCGCGCCTTGCCGACGAGGGTCGCAGCCCCTTCTCCACCCCTGGCGGCAAAACGAAGATCGGCGAAAAAATCGTCGACGAGCGCCTCAGTGTCTATAGCGACCCCTGGCATCCTGAGCTACCCGGCTCTCAGGTCGCCCAGGGCGGGATTCCCGCGCAGAAGCTCTATCTGGTGCGCAATGGCGTGCTCGAGACGCTGGTGTACTCGCGCTTCTGGGCCAAGCAGAAGCAAAAGGAGCCCACGCCCGGGCCCGTCAACATCGTCGTGGAAGGCTCGCAGCCGCCGGCGAGCGTGGAGGAGATGGTGCGCTCGACCGAGCGCGGCCTGCTGGTCAGCCATTTCTGGTACCTGCGGCCAGTGGACATCCGCACAATGGCGATCACCGGATTGACGCGCGACGGCGTCTGGTACGTCGAGAAGGGAAAAATTCAGTACCCGGTGCGCAATTTCCGGTTTAACCAGAGCCTGCTCGAAATGCTGGCTGGGGGCAATGTCGAACTGATCGGCGCGCCCGAGCGCGTTAGCGCTTCGGAATCACAAGGGTCCGCCTCAGCGCTGCTGCCCGCGCTCAAGGTGAAGCAGTTCCACTTTACCTCTCAATCCGAGGCCGTTTAGTTTCCCGAGTCTGGCCCTTGCACCAAGCGTGGTTGTGTACCGCTGGCGTCTCGCCGGCTCTTTTTCTGCCCTGACACACTGGCGCAGCACGACGGCTGACTACCGGTGCCCGGCGGGGGCGCCCAGCAGCTCGCGGTGCTGGCGCAACAGGAAGTGATCGGTCATGCCGGCAATATAGTCGCACACGACGCGATGGCGCGGCTCGCGCTGTGCCTGCTCGAAGTAGTATTTCGGCATGGCCTCCGGGTGTTCCAGGTAATAGCGGAAGAGGTTTTCCAAGGCATCCACTGAGCGCTCGCGCTCCTCGACGAGCGTCGGGCTGTCGTAGAGCCGGGCGTAGAGAAACTTCTTCAGCTCCGCATTCTGCCGCGCACCCGCCGGACTGAAGCCGGCGAGGCGCATGGGCGCGCGCCGCACGTCCTCTACACTCGCCACGCCGCTCGCGAGGATTTGCTCGCGCGTGTTTTCGATCAGATCCGTGGCGAGACGATCGAGCACGAGTTTGAGCGCCTCGTTGAACTTGAGCTTTGTGCGGTCCCGCCCGGGGGCGGGATAGTGCCGATCCACTTGCGCAAAGGTTTCGGCGAATACCGGCACGCCCTCGAGGATCGTCTGCAGGTCGAGCAGCCGCGCCTCATAACCGTCGTCGAGGTCGGCGGTGTTGTACGCGATCTCGTCTACGCAGTCGATCAATTGGGCCTCGAGGGGCGGCCGCTGGTCCAGCAGGTACTCCGCGAGCTCCGGAAATTCAGCGGGTCGGTAATCGCGGGAATGCTTGATGATGCCTTCGCGCACTTCGAAAGTTAAGTTGAGGCCTGAGAAGTCGAGGTAACGCTGCTCGAACTGCTCGACGATGCGCAGGGCGTGGAGGTTGTGGTCGAAGACGTCACCGTGCCGGCGCATCAGATCGTCCAGGCGGTGCTCGCCGGCGTGTCCAAAGGGCGGGTGGCCGATATCGTGCACCAGGGCCAGGGCCTCGGCAAGATCCGTCTGGAGGCCCAGCGCGCCCGCGACAGTGCGGGCAATCTGCGCGACCTCGAGCGTATGCGTCAGGCGATTGCGGAAGTGGTCGGAGTAGCGTGTGGTGAAAACCTGCGTCTTCGCTTCCAGGCGCCGGAAGGCGCGCGAGTGAATCACCCGGTCACGGTCGCGCGCGTAGTCGTTGCGGTAGGGGTGGGGCGGTTCGAAATAACGGCGGCCGCGCGAATGGCTCACGTCCATCGCGTAGGGGGCTAGCGCCATCGCCGTCATCCTATCGCAGCCTGCGCCAAGCAGAGAAAAAAACGCGAGGGGCTAGCTCTTCGGGCCGAAGGTCTCCAGGCGTTTTTCGGCTTCTTCGGCGACCGGGGAATCAGGAAAATCTTGCCTGATCTGGTTGTACACCTTGGTCGCTTCCTGCGGATTGCTTTTGCGCAACTGATCGCCGAGCGCGAGCAGGGCCATCGGCTTGGGCACGAAGACGGTGGGTTTTTCGGCGAGCTGCCGGAAGAGTTTCGCGGCGTCCTCGCCTTTGCCGGTCTTGTCGTACACCACGGCCAGTTGGTAGCGCGCGAGCGCAACAAATTCCTCGTCGCCACTACCCTCGAACTCTTTCAGCAACTTCTGGGCTTCGCTGAAGCGGCCGAGTTGGATCTCGCTCAGCGCCGCATAGTAGCGGGCCACCTGCCCGGGGCGCGTCCGCCAATACTTGCCGGTGATCTCGTAGAATTTCTTCGACGCGTCTTCATACTTGTTCTTCTCTTCGACGTAGGTGACTTCGCCCGGCTCTCCCGGCTCGCCCGGCGCGCGGATGCGCGCCTGGAAAATCTTCATTGCCTCTTCGAGCGCTGCCGAAGCCTTCCCCGTCTGCCGCTCGGCGTAGAACCGCCAGCCGAGGATGGCCAGGGCCACGACCAGCACCGCGCCCAGAACGAGCCCTGCCATCTTCTGGTGAGAGAAGACCGCTTCGGCGCCGTGCGCCAAAGTTTCTCGGATTTCGTCTTTCTTTAATTCCTTGCGCGAGATGTGCTGCGACAAGCTCTCCTCCGCCATCTATCAAACGAACCATCGTATCACAAAGCGCGCCTGCCCATTCTCTGGCGATGGCAGGAAGTGGCGAAAACAGGAAAGCCCCGCCCTCCGCGCCGGCGTCGTGCGCGCAAGCTCCGCAGCCGGCGGAGAGGACAGGGCCTCGAGATCTTGATGCCTTAGACGCGGGTGACGTTCTCAGCCTGATAGCCCTTGGGTCCCTGACGGACTTCGAACTCGACCGTCTGGCCTTCGGTCAAGGTCTTGTAACCGTCCATCTGGATGGCCGAGAAGTGAACGAACACATCCTCGCCCGACTGGCGCTGGATGAAACCGTACCCCTTGGACGCGTTGAACCACTTCACCACACCTTGTTCTCTACTCAACTTCGTAACTCCTGTTTCTAAAAATATCGCTATTTGCCGGGTGTAACGCCAGTCGGTGCCACAAAAAACCCGCCGCGACGAGCCCCGTACACCTACGGTATTACGTGACCCACAAACGCGGCGGTATGCTGGCACAAAAGTGCAATGGTGTCCAGAGTGTCGTGGTGTTGCAACCGTGGCTGGCTTCGAGGGACCTAACTGAACCTTTCGAGGCGTGACTAACGTAAGATGGCGCTGCAATACAGGTCGTGCGAAGCGCCGGGGCTACTGAAAGCTGCGCACGGCAGTGCGTTCATCGGAGTAAACGTCAAATACGGTGAACAATTTGGTGATCTGGAGCAAGTCGTGCACTCTCTTAGTGAGGTTGAGCAGCTTCAGCTCCCCGCCTTGGCTTGTGACCGTGGTATAGCCGCTCACCAATTCGCCGATGCCCGAGCTATCGATGTAGTTCACTTCGCCCAGGTTCAAGATAATTTTCTTATGACCCTTGCCAAGATTTTCGCGGATCATTTGGCGCAACAGGGCGCTACCCTCGCCGAGGGTGATGCGCCCGCTGAGGTCGATCACAATCACGCTGCCCGACTCGCGCGCGGTGGCTCTGAGGTTCACAGGTTATTCCTCCTTCGTGTTCGCGGACCGTCTCCCGGGGCCGGCGCCGCGTGATGCGGGATATTGCTTGGCCATGACCACCTCGGCCCCGCCCTGACGGCGGCGGAGCACCTCAAATTCATCCATAAACGAGCGCATCAGGAAAATCCCGCGACCCGAGGTCTTGAGCAGATTCTCCTCGGCTAGGGGATCGGGGACATCGGCTAGGTTAAAGCCGGGACCGTGGTCGATCACACGAATCACCATCTTGTCCGGCGCAAGCTCAAAGACCAGATGAATCTTTTTGCCGCGCTGGCTGTCGTGGCCGTACCGATAGGCGTTGATCACGCCCTCGCGGACCGACATGCCGATCTTGTGACAGTCGTCTTCGTCGAAGCCCGCCGACGCGGCGATTCGCAGACAAATGTCCTCGGCCAGACTGACGCTATCGAGCAGCGTCTCCAGTGTCACTTCAATCCGCTTGGTCTCTGCAGGCATCCGACGGTTGGCGCCTGAGGTCAAAGCGAAGTATGCCTAGCACAGCGGCTTAATGGAAGTCAATGGAGAGGGTTTGGGGGAGCGCGGCGAGGGAGGAGAGAGTGGCGGACAGGCAGGAATGCCGGTCCTACGCGCTAGGCCCAGTAGGTGCGGTCGAGGGTGCGGTACTGGATGGCTTCGCTGAGGTGGTGGGGCTGGACGTGGGCCGCGCTGTCCAGATCCGCGATCGTCCGCGCCACTTTTAGGATGCGATCGTGGGCGCGCGCGGAAAGTCCCAGCCGCGTGATGGCGTTCTCCAGCAACTTCTCGCTCTCTTCGGAAATTTGGCAATGCTTCCGGAGGAGCTTTGGCGGCATCTGGGCGTTGGCGTAAATCTTCTTCTCCTCGGCGAAGCGCTCCAGTTGCCGGGTGCGGGCGCGCAGCACCCGCTCGCGCACGGTGGCCGATTCCTCGATGGCGTGCTCGCCGCGGAGCTCCCTGTACTTCACCGCGGGGACCTCAATGTGGATGTCGATGCGGTCGAGCAGGGGTCCCGAGATTCTCGAGACGTAGCGCTGGATCTGCGGCGGCGAGCAATGGCATTCGCGCGTGGAGTCGCCAAAGAAACCGCAAGGGCAGGGGTTCATCGCTGCGGCGAGCATAAAGCGCGCGGGAAAGGTGACCGAAGTGGCGGCGCGCGCAATGGTCACCGAGCCTTCCTCGAGCGGCTGGCGCATCACCTCGAGGACGTTGCGCTCGAATTCGGGCAGCTCGTCCAGGAACAGCACGCCGTGATGCCCGAGCGAGACTTCGCCGGGCCGCGGCACCGCGCCGCCGCCGATCAATCCTGCGTCGCTGATGGTGTGGTGCGGAGAGCGAAAGGGCCGCGTGCCCACCAGGCCGCGCGAGTTTTCTAGCAAGCCGGCGACGCTGTGAATGCGCGTGGTTTCGATGGCCTCCTCCAGAGACATCGGCGGGAGGATGGTGGGGATGCGCTTGGCGAGCATGGTCTTGCCAGCGCCGGGCGGCCCGATGAAGATGATGTTGTGGCCACCGGCACAGGCCACCTCCAAGGCGCGCTTGGCAGCTTGCTGGCCGCGGACGTCGCGCAGGTCCACCAAATACTGCGCGGCCTCCGCGAGCAGGGCGCGGGCGTCCAAGCGCAACGGAGCGAAGGATTCCGGGGCGTTGATCAGGTCCACCGCCTGCGGCAGCGAGCGAAGGGCATAGACGTCGATGCCCTCCACCACAGCGGCCTCGCGCGCGTTGGCCTCCGGCACCGCCAGCGAGCGAATGCCGCGCTCGAGAGTTCGCCGAGAAACACGAAACCATTGAGGGCCTTGCCGAAAAACGTGCCGACGCAGCCCAGGATGCCCAGCGCCATGGGCAAATCGAACGCCGAGCCTTCCTTGCGGATGTCGGCCGGGGCCAAGTTGATGGTGACGCTCTGCGGGGCGGGGAAATCGTAGCCGCAGTTCTTGAGCGCGGCTTTTATGCGCTCGCGGCTTTCCTTGACGGCCACATCGGGCAGGCCAACCACGTTGAAATCGTGCAGGTTGCCCGAGCCAACGTCCACCTCAACTTCGACGAGGTAGGCGTCAATGCCGAACACCGCGGCGCTCAGGCTCTTGAAAAGCATCGAACGAGGAAAGCGACTCCCTTCGCGGCGGCAAGATTAACTCAAACTTAATTTTCTCGCTAGAGGAATAGGGCCAAAGCAAGGACTCGGCTTCACGGGGCGCGCTGTGAGCCCCCGGTCGCAGGCGATCTTGCCGGGAAACCGGTCTGCGGATTCACGGGAGCGAACCACAATGGAGGAAAAAATCAGTTGATCTTAACAGTGCCGGTGGTATAAGGTGCCCCCGCCCCGCAGAGTTCCCGAGGGAGGGAAAAACTCATGAAAGCCAAATTTCGATTTCTGTCTCTGGGTGTTTGTCTTCTATTTCTCGTGGGCACAGTTCGGGCCGACGACAGGGACGGGCGCGAGCGCATCATCCTGAAGTGCAGCAAACCCTCCACGGAACTCAAGGCGACCATCGAGGGGCTTGGTGGCCAGGTGGTGCACGAGTTTGAAGAGGTGGACGCGATTGTCGTGGAGATTCCCTCGGCGATGCTGCTGCAGGTGCGGCAAATTCCTGGCGTTCAGGCCGCTTACAAAGATGCGGTAGTCCCGCTGCCGCAACCGACTGGCGTCAAGCACCCGGCTCATGAATTACCAGGGCTGTTGACGGCGGACGCAGAGACTATCGGCGAGCCGATGACTGAACAGCAGATCGCTGACTTCGCTGCTTCTCATCCTGATGCCTACCGCTTTACCAATATCCTCACTGGTGCCCAAGCTCTCCATTTGCGGCGCATCCAGGGACAGGGCGTCGTGGTGGCAGTGATGGACACCGGGGTTCGTCCTGGATTTCCCCATCTCGATCTGCGCCGCGCCGTCATCGGCGGGGAAAATCTGGTGCCCGAGGCCAACGAATGTCGCCGGCCGGCCCCGCCGACTTGCCGTTCGGTGCCCGCCATAGACAGCCGCAACGACGGCCATGGAACCTTTGTTTCTGGGATGATTGCGGCCAACGTCACCTTCCGTTTCTCCCCCACGAGTGGTTTCGCCCAGGCCGTGCGGCGCTATTCGCCGGCAAGCGCGAATGTGATTCAGTCTCCTTCTGGCACGGCGCAGTTCGTGGACATTCCGATGGTGGGTACAGCGCCGGCGTCTAGTATTTATGCCCTGAAGGTATTTCCGTGCCGGCGGCCTTTCTGCGCGGGTGACGGTGCCTTCACCTCCGATATTCTGCGCGCGATGGAGCGCGCCATCCAGTTGCGTCGGAACTTCAACAGCGGGGTTCCCCCCGTGCGCAAGCCTGATGGCAGTTTCGATTCGCTGAACATTTCCGTGGTCAACATGAGCTTCGGTGGCCCTACTCTGTTTGCCGGGCGCGACCTGCTGGACAGCATGACTGATCGGATGCTGGCTGCGGGTATTGTCCCCGTCGCCGCCGCGGGCAACGACGGACCGGCGGGAATCAGCGGAACGTCCCCTGGCACGGCGCTTGGCACGATCACCGCCGGAGGAGCCGAAACGCCGGTACATTTGCGGATTCTCCTTGACTTGATCACCGGCGCCCCGGGATTCGGCTTGCTGTTTCGACCCGATGAGAATATCCAGACTGCCTTGTTCAGCTCACGAGGACCGACGGCCGACGGTCGCTCTGCCCCCGGGCTGGTTGCCAATGCCGTCGCATCCTTCGGACAAGGCTTCGCCGCGCCGAACATCCTGAACTTTGCCAGTGGGACTTCATTTGCCAGCCCAACCATTGCCGGTGGCGCAGCACTTCTGAGGCAAGCGTTTCCCACCGCTACCGCCCGGCAGATTCGCAACGCGCTTCTGCTGGGGGGTAATCCGGGCGTCATCGGCGACGGTTCTACCGCTCAGGACCGCGGCGCGGGCTTCCTCAATGTGGTGCAGGCCAGCGCGTTGCTGGCCGCTGGAGGCGTGCCGGAAACGGTGGTGGTCACGGAATTTGAGGATGAGGTCGCAGAAAACATCGAGCGTGTCGGCCTGAGAGCTGTCGAGGCCGACAGCGACCCCACTTTCCAGGTCGGTCCGCTCAAGCCCGGACAACGAGCCGAGTTCTTCGTGGAAGTGGACGAAGACATCGGAAGCCTGACCGTCTCGGTGGCTGACGTCACACCCGAACTCCCCCCTTCGCAGCAGAATGTGCTATTTGGCGATGACCTGTTCTTTGCCGTAGCGCGCGCCAAGACTTCTTTTGGAGACTATGCCGAGAACAGCTTCCTGACTGGGAACCACACCCTCGTTCTGGCTAATCCCGAGCCCGGGCTGGTGCGCGTGACCTTTGCGGGCGACGACACAAATGCAGGGCGGATCTCAGCACGCCTCACTCTTTCGTCCACCAAGCGGCGCGAGCCTCCGGAGAGTGTGGACGGAAAGATTGCCGATGGGCAGTTCCTGGTCTTTCCTTTCTTCATCCCCGCAGGGACCAATGAGGCCGACTTTGAATTAGGCTGGAAGGGAAACTGGGGGCACTATCCGACCAACGACCTCGACTTGATCCTGCTTCGCCCAGATCGTCGCTTGGATTTTAGTGGGGCCACCTCGGACTCCCCCGAGCGAGTTCGGGTCCTTAATCCGCCTGCGGGACTCTGGTTGGCAATCGTCAACGGCTTCAGCGTTCCAACCAGCAAGGATAAGTTCGAGCTGAGCGTAACCGCTGACGGCCACCGCCTCCGCCCGCCGCGCCCGCCGGAGGAGTAAGCCTACCCTTCGCGCCTCCCGCCAGCGTGGGGACCCGATCAAGCCACTTGACCGGGTTTCCCCCGCGGGCGGACTCGCTATTCCCCCTCTGAGCCACCTCTGCGCCATACACGCTGCCACGCCGCTTTCGAGACAGAGACGAAAGTGGCCGGGCTGGGCAGGTTGAACTGAAATCCAACGCTTTGAGCTTGACTTGCAAATGGGTATTGCGATATAGCTTTGCGCCATCGCAGGCTAAAAACTGAACCGGGGAGGACATGATTCGCTCGCTTCCCACCCCGTAAAGCGAGCGCGAGGCACTCAGTAGCGGTCTGCGGCAACGTCCAACTCTTTTTTCTTGCCGCTCGGCAGACGTCGCGCGGACCACAGCGTAGTCTGGCTTGCCGGGGGCAGCCCTGGCAATGCGCCGGAATGATTGCAACATCCATTTCTGGAGGAGACGTATGCCCAACACCAAGAGGCTTTGGCTTTATCTTACAGGTGTGTTGCTCATGGCGGGCGCTGGAATTCTGACGGTTTCCGGCTTTCCATTCGACACGCAGTTTCTCACCACGGTCAAGAAGAACGGCGTCGATTTGGAGCTGCGCAGCGAAGGCAAGATGATGGCGGACGAAGTTCTGTCGGGCAGAATTATGCTCGAGGCAGATGCAACCCCCAGCCCTGTCTCGAAGGAAGACAGAGATGAGGAGGTCGAGTTCCGCGGCGACAATGTGCAAGTAAACGACCCAGCGCTCGACAACATCCAAACGTTCGCTGGGTTGCGGCCGTTTGTGAAATTCACCCAGAGCGAGACCACCGTCGCGGCGCATAACGACAACATAGTGGTCAGCTATAACAGCTCGGCTGGCGTGAAGCTGGTCCGCTTGCCAACCGGCCAAGTAGTGTTCCAAGAAATTCTCCTTTCTGGCTTTTCGACATCGAATGACCGCGGCCGGACCTTTACCAGCGGCTTTGTGCCGCCGGTGCGGGGCGCCAGCGCTACCTTTGGCGACGGCGTGGTGACTGTCGACGAAGAGGGCAACTTCTACTATTCCACGTTGGGAATCGATGCCCAGGGCAACGGCACGGTTCAAGTGAACAAATCGACCGACAGGGGGCGGACCTGGAGCGACGCAGTCGTGGCCGCGGTGGATGACGGCAGCGACAAAGAGTGGATTGCCGCCGGACCAGCTCCAGGCGATGACGACCGGACCAACCTCTATGTCACCTGGACCAGCTTCCAGCAAGCTCCTCCTCCGGTGTTTTTCAGGTCCGAGTTGCGGTTTGCACGTTCGACGGACGGGGGCCGCACCTGGACGTCCAAGACTGTCTTCGCCCCGGGCCCTGATCCGAACCCGGTCAATCCGCAGCAGTTCATCCAGTTCTCCGTGCCAGTGGTGGACCGGGAGACGGGACGGCTCTACATTGGCTTCATGCATTTCAGTAACGCGGACCAGGATTTCCTTCGGATCCTAGTCTCCGACAACGCCGGAGAGACGTTCCGTTTTGCCACGTTCAATGTCCCTGGCGCATTTTCCCCGAGCGTGCTGCCCGTTGTGCAGGCGGGTGAGCTGATTGATTGCGGCAGCCCGGGCGGGGGATTGCGGTTGGCGATTCACCAGGGGTCTAACATCGGCGGCGGGCGTTTCGGCCTGCGGCGATTTGTCCGGGCTACCCGGCTCGTCACGCAGCCGGCCCTTGCCGCCAGTGACGGTCGGGTTTTCCTGGCTTGGTCCAATTCGGACAGTCCGTTCTTCGGCGACCCCACTGCTGGCTCGAACATTCTTTTCCTGCGCTCGAATGACGGCGGGCGCAGCTGGACGCGAGCCGTTCAGGTCAATCCCAGCCGGGCGGCAGACATCCAACACGTGCACCCGGCGGTCGCCCTCGAGGAAGGCGAGGACAAGAGGCTGGTTCACATCTCCTACTACACGCAGCACGCTAATGCCAGCGTGGATCTCGATCTAGCTAACTCGGATGAGCGTGGCGATACCTTCCCGGACGAGCGCGTGGTGCGGGTAAACAGCATCCCCTTCAACCTCGCACCCACGAATATCCCGATCCCCACGTCGGCACAGCCGTTTAGGACCACGAATTACGATCGTATTATCGTCCCCTGCTATAGCCTGGGCGAGTACAACGGTCTGACGTGGGCTGGCGGAAAGCTCCACGCGGTCTGGGGCGACTCACGCAACTTGGTCACCCAACCTGCCAACCCGCTCGATCCTATCTCGGGGCAGAGGCATCCGCAGCAGGATGTTTTCTTCCAGACGGTTAAGGTTGAGGATTAGCGCCGTAAGCCCCCCAACTCCGGCCGCCGCGGGCTCACCAAACCCGCGGCGGCCGTTTTCTCGTCGTGAACCAACATGACAAACTCCTCGAAGGATAGTGTTTCAACCCGCCCGAAGGGAGATGGCCCCGGGCCTTGCCGGACAGGAACCTCCTCTGGAGTCTCTGGACTGAGGGCCATTTCTCCAAGCGCAACTTTGTGTGCGGATTTCTGCGCCCCGGGGTGCCACGCGGGTATTGCCCAGGCCCGCCGTGCGGCCGTGCGGCGTCTCTCTTTACAGGGTGCAACGCCAGGGCATATAGTGAACGGCGGAAAGATCGCAGCCACTTCAACCGACCAAGAGAGGTCCGATGCTGATTCTTCTGGTTATCGTCGCGGTTGTGCTGCTGCTTGCCATCGGCATGTACAACAGCCTGGTGCGTCTCAAGGTGCAGTGCGATAACGCCTGGGCCGACATTGATGTGCAGCTCAAGCGCCGCCACGACCTGATCCCCAACGTGGTGGAAACGGTCAAGGGCTACGCCGGACACGAGAAGGGCACTCTCGAGGCTGTCATCAACGCGCGCAACCGCGCCATGACCGCGCAGGGCCCGGCTGCCAAGGGCGAGGCCGAAGGCATGCTCGCCGGCGCGCTCAAGAACCTGTTTGCCCTGGCCGAGGCTTACCCGCAGCTTCGCGCCGTGGAAAGCTTCACGCAGCTCCAGGGCACGCTCTCCCAGCTCGAAGACACACTCCAGAACGCGCGGCGCTATTACAATGCCGTCGTGCGCGACCTCAACACCAAAATCGCGCAGTTCCCCTCGAACATCCTCGCCGGGATGTTCAACTTCAAGGCGCGCGAGTTCTTTGAAGTGACCGTGCCCGCCGAGCGTGAAGTGCCCAAGGTCAGCTTCGGCGCCGCCGCTCAGTAGCGCGGGTGAGGCCAGCCCGATGAGGCCAGGAATGCGGCTGCGTCGCGCTCTGCGAAGGGTGCTTGGGTTTGCGCCTCTGCTTGCGGTCCTTGTGGCCGCGCCGGTTCCGGCCGCGTCGCAGACGGTCATCGAAAGCTTCGACGTCGAAGCGGTGGTCCTGCCGGACGGCACCCTCGACGTTACCGAAGTGATCAGACCGCGCTTTGCGGCACCGCGGAACGGCATCTATCGCACCATCCCGGTCGAGTACCAGACGCCGCAGGGCTTCAACTATACGCTGCTGCTCGACGTCATCAGCATCACGGACGAAAACAACCACGCGCTGAAGTACGAGTCGAGCCGCGAGCGCCACTACCGCAAATTCAAGATCTATGTGCCCGGCGCGGCTCACGCCACCCGCACCGTGAACTTGCACTACAAGGTGCTCGACGGCCTCAAGTTCTTCGAGGACCACGACGAGCTCTACTGGAACGTTACCGGCGACGAATGGGAACTCCCCATCGAGTCGGCTGGCGCGCGGGTCGTGCTCCCCGCCGGCGTCACCGGCCTGCGCGCGACGAGCTTCACCGGTGCCTATGGCTCGCGCCAGCAGGACGCCGATGTTCAAGTCGCCGGCAACGCCGTGGAGTTCCGCATGCGCCGCGCGCTTTCCTTCCGCGAGGGCCTGACTGTGGTGGTGGGCTGGGACAAGGGCTTTGTCAGCGAGCCTGGCGCGGCGGCGAAAGTGGCGCTGTTCTTGCGCAGCAATTGGCCATTCTCCATTTCCGCGGGAGTATTCGTGGTGATGTTCTGGCTGTGGTACACCCGGGGACGCGACCCGCGGCTGCGGCCCATTGCCCCGCAGTATGCGCCGCCCGATGGCTTGACGCCGGGGGAGGCGGGCACGCTGGTGGACAATTCGGCCGACATGCGCGACATCACTGCAACGATTGTGGACCTTGCCGTCCGCGGCTACATCCTGATCGAGGAAAAAGAAAAGCCTCACCTGATGGGGTTGTGGTCCAACAAGGAGTATGCCTTCCACCTGCGCAAGAAGCCCGCCGACTGGAAGGAACTGAAAGCGCACGAACGCGAGTTGCTCGAGGCGCTCTTCACCGGCGGGGCGAGCGAATCGGTCGAGCTCTCCGAGTTGCAAAACAAGTTCTATAAGAATTTGCCGGCGATTCGCGACCGCATCTTCAATGGACTGATGGCGCACCGTTATTTTCTGCATCGGCCTGACACAGTTCGGCAGGGATACCTTGGCGCCGGACTCGTCATCGGGTTGCTAATGGTCTGGGGCGGGAGCTTTCTCGGCCGCCTGTTGGGCATCGCGCCGCTCACCTTCATCCTCACGGGTATTGCATCCGGCGCTATCATCTGCGGCTTCGGCTGGTTTATGCCCGCGCGGACCCTGGAAGGCACCCGCGCGCTCGAAGGCGTCCTCGGCTTCGAGGATTTCCTCGGGCATGTGGAAGCGGACCGCTTTGCGCGCACCATCAAGACGCCGCAGATGTTCGAGAAATTCCTGCCGTTTGCTATGGCCCTGGGAGTGGAGAAAAAATGGGCGGGCGCGTTCCAGGACATCTATCGGGAGCCGCCCGAGTGGTACCGCGGCTCCTACGGTCCGAACTTTTACACCATGGGCTTCGTCCACGACATGGACCAAATGACCACGCGTGCCGGGTCGGTCCTGTCTTCCGCGCCGCGTAGCTCCGGCGGATCGGGCTTCGGCGGCGGCGGAGGCTCCGGCGGCGGGTTTGGCGGCGGTGGCGGCGGTGACTTTTGACGGGGCGCTGAAGAACTCCGTCAGGTTGTCATTCCGAGGAGCTGAAGGCGACGAGGAATCTCTCAAGTGGCTGCTTCGCGTGCGAACGAGATTCCTCGTGCAGTTTAGCCCGAGCGGCGCCGAGGGAATCACACCCGCTGTCCTCACCCGCTGCGCTTGAAAGCTGCTAAAATCATTGCGACGCGAGCGCCCGCTTGCGAGGTGAGCCATGAACAAAGCCATCCGAAATCAGATCCTGCAGCTCGAGCGCGAGCAAGTCCGCGCCATCAACCAGGGCGACGTCGCTGGCGCGCTGAAAATGTTTTCACAAGGACTTTATTGGGTTTTCCTCGACCCGGCATGAACGCATCCGCGGCCTCAGCGCGCTAAAAAAAACATTTCTCTATTACCTGAAGCGCGCGCCGGACATGACCTACCGCATCGAGCAGCCGCAGGTGCACGCCAGCGGCGCGACCGCCGTGGCTACGTTCTACTGGACCGTCGGGCTCGGCAAGGGCCGCAGGGTGCGCGGTCGCGGCACACACGTCTTCGCCCGGGACGGCAAAAACTGGCGCGTGGTGCACGAGCATTTCTCTCGCGCGCATTAAGGCAGGCCGAGTGGCGCGATACACAGCGGCTCCGGCGCTCCTGCTGCGCGAACATGTGTCCCGGGATGGCTAATTCACCTGGCTGCCCTAAAGTTATCTTGCCCTGCTGCGACTGGCGCCGCGCACGCCAGCGGATTTTCTTGTGGCCCCCCCGATCACAGCACCGAGCGCCCGAACCAGTTCAGGACCGGTTGCGCGGAGCTCTGCGAGACGCTTCCGGGCGAGGTTGCCCAGAATTTGTTCTCCTCGCGCGGTGAGGCTAATGAGCACCTTCCGTCGGTCTTCCTTTCCCCGGACGCGCCGGACCAGTCCGCGCTTCTCCAGTCGGTCGATCAGTCCCACCACGCTATGATGGCGGAGTTGCAGACGCTCCGCTAAAGTTAAAATGGTGGCCTGCTTTCCTTCCGGGAGACCGCGGAGAGCCAGAAGCAATAGGTACTGTTGCGGTTCGAGGCCGGCGGCGCGGGCGGCTTGCTCGCTGACATTCAGGAAGCGCCGGATCTGATAGCGAAACTCCGCGAGCGCGCGATATTCAGCCACGCTGACGGCACGGTCCATACCACATCTATTCTATCGTACAGCGATATAAGTGCAACTTTAGAGTCGCCCGCCGGTGCACTGGGTTACAAAATGCGAGTAAGTAAAGCGGAGACTTGGCAACGTAGGCGTCGAATTCGGCGCTAAAGGCCCCGCGCAGCAGCTTTCTTCGCTGCACAAGCGGTTGGCGCTGCCGACGGTCGCGGACACAGGTTCGAGGTGGATTCTCATTTCACGTTCTCAGGAACTTGCGAAACGCCTTCTGTGTCTTAAACATCTCGTACCCCAGCTTATCGTAGAAGGCGTGCGCACCGGCGCGGATGATATTGGAACGCAACCGGATCTCACGGCATGCATTTTCCCGCGCCCACAGCTCAGCCTGCGTCATCAAGGCGCGTCCGACGCCATGGCTGCGATGGCGTTCGTCGATGACCAGCCCGGCGATCTCCACCCATGAGTCGGACACAAGCCCATGACACACATGAACGTGGATCCATCCAATTACGGGGCCGGTTGCCGCGCTGGTTGAGGATCTTCTCGCAGCGCCGATTCCCAGGCCGGGCAATTCCTCGCCGGCAAACCTGGCAACATAGACCGCGTGCCTCGCATCATCCTCGATCTGCCGCAGCCGGTGCGCCACTTCTTCTGGCGTCGCTGGGTAACCGAGTTGACCGGAGAGACGGGCGATGTCTGCCGCATCGGCGAGAGTTGCCGCGCGCACGGTTACGGTGGCGACGGGGCGCGCCGAATCCGAAGGAGGCGTCATGGTTGAGAAGTCTCAGGATAGCCTATAGCACGGCCACCAGACAGGCAAGCGCAGCTGTCGCAGCGGCATTCTCTAAATTCTACGGAGTCCCTCGCCCGCCGCGGCGGGCTCGGGATGACAGTCCGCAGGTTAGACGCCGATCAGGCCCTACTCCGCGCACGGGTTGACAATCTTCGCTGGACCCCCGGGCTGGTCAATTCGCGCAGCGCATCGGCGGCAACCCAGCGGGCAGCGCTCGAATCCATCCCGCGAATCCGCTTCGCCGCGCGGATGGCAAGTCGGTTCAAGCGCCGGTTGCGTTTCCCGATTTGGCGCAGCGCCCAGTTCACCGCCTTCTTTACAAAATTACGCTCGTCAGTGGCCTGCCGCTGGATGATCAGCAGTAACCGCTCGAATTTCGCGTCGGGCGCCTGCTTGTCGTGCACCGCGAGATAAGCCATCAGTGCGAACCCGGCGCGCTTCACGTATTCCGGCTTGCGGCGGCTCCACTCGAGCGCTTTGCGCCATGCGGGCGCTGCGAAGACGAACAAATGACAGCAGCTGCCGTCCACCACGTCCCAGGCGTTGAAGTCGCGCGCCCAGCGCTCCATCTGTTGCGGGGTGACCTCGGTTGGATCGTCCACCATGCCCGCGAGGATGCGCGCCTCGTGAATGCCCGAGGCCCACAGTTGCTGCGCGAGCCGGTGATCGGTGCCGATCTCCCTGGCCAGCTTGTGCAGCACTGGTGTCGAAATGCCGTGCGCCTTCTTCACATGCACGCCGAAGCGCACCATCGCCGCGCGCACCTTTGGATCAGCCTGGGCTTTCAGCTTCAGCAGGACCGCTGCCGTGGTGGTTCTACTCTTCGCCATTATGTGCAAGTGATGCTCAGAACCGGCACGAATGTACACTGGGCCGGGTTTCAGAAGAGTTTTTCCGAGTCAAGAAGGATGGTGACCGGGCCGTCGTTAGTGAGTTCGACGGTCATGCGCGCCTGGAAGACACCTGTTTCGACTCGCACGCCCAGCGCCTGCAGGCAAGTCACAAACTCCTCGTAGAGACGCGCGGCTTCCTCCGGCGGCGCCGCCTGGATGAAGCTGGGCCGGCGCTGGCCTCGCGCATCGCCATAGAGCGTGAACTGAGAAACAACCAGCGCCGCGCCGCCGGCTTCCAGAAGTGACCGATTCATCTTGCCCTGCTCGTCATCGAAGATGCGCAAGTGTGCGATCTTCTCGGCGAGATAAGCGGCTTGCTCAGCCGTGTCGCCGCGGGCCACGCCCAGGAGCACGAGCAAGCCCGAGGCGATTTGCCCCGTGGTACGTCCCTCGACCACGACGCGGGCGCGGCTGACGCGCTGCACGACAGCTCGCATGGCCTTCCTCCCTTCTTCCGCGAGACTCAGAGATGCATCATGCGCAGAATCTCCGGCAACACGCGCTCGGGGGCTTCGAGTTGTGGGTAGTGGCCCACGTCGGTAAGCTCGACCAGCCGCGCCCCCGGCAGCCGCGCCCGAATGCGGTCTGCAACGTGCGCCCCGGAGACCGGGTCGGCCATGCCCCACACAAATTGCAGCGGAACCTGGGTGCTCTCGATGGCCCCCTCCCAGCGCCGGCAAAATTGTTCTCGATCGGCCATGTAGTGGATCAGCCGGTGGGCAAGCCGGTGGCCGCCGCGGCGAGTAATCGCTCTCCAGTGCTGCCCGATTTCTGCCGGGGGGGCAGGTGACGATGGGAGAATACCTTGCGGAAGTTGCGCCTGAACATCCACTCGTTCGCTAGTGCGGAAATCAACCGGCCGACGAGCGGTTTGCGAAGCAGGCGCTGGACGGCGAGCGGGCGATGCAGGTCCGCATAGAGACCCCCATTGAGAAAAGTGATGCCGCTGACTTCGACTGCCTCGGCTCCCTGCTCACGGCACGCGAGGAGTTCCTGTGCGACCGAGACGCCGTAATCGTGGGCCACGATTGCGGTCCGGCGAACGCTGAAGTGGCGCCACACCGCTTCGGTCAGGTCCGCCTGCTGATGAATCATGTATCGCGAGCTTCGCGGTTTATCCGAATTGCCGAAGCCTAGGAAATCGAACGCCACCACCCGGAACTCAGCTTCAAGACCAAGCAATACCTTCGCGTAATCCCATGATGAGCTGGGGAACCCATGCAACAGCGTGAACCATGGGGGCCGCGGTCCGTCCGGAGACCCGACAAAATATGTGGAAAGTAGGAAGAGGGGCCGCCCGTCGCGAGCGAGGTTCGAGCGCCACGCGTTCTCCGCTGCTGAGCCACTCATCGTAGAGAAAGATGTTCGTTCGCCCCCCGGCAGAAGATGAAGATAAGTTCCGGCTGCCGTCGGGCGATTGTACCCCTAGTCCTCGCTGGCGCGTGGCGCCTCGGCCGCCACCGGCCGGCGCGGTAGCATTTCCGGCAACTGCGCGACGTTGTAGGCCCACACCGCCAGCACTTGCGCGCCCTGCACCAGATCGTCTTTCCAGACCTTGTCGAATGTGTCCGACTGGCTGTGGTGGGTTTTGCCGTACTCGGCCGGTTCTTGGATGCAATAAAAGCCAGGAACGCCCGCGTCATTGAAGGAGGCGTGGTCAGTGCCGCGGGTGCTGCGGAGACTCAATTCGAGCAGCCCCACCTCGCGGAGCGGCGCCGCAACGCGGTCCATCAATTCTCGGTCCTGGTAGTTGCCCTGCAGGCCGATGCTCTGCACGCGGCCGGTGCCGGTATCGTGGACGAACACGCCGGAAATCTTCGCCATCTCTGCCTTGTGCGCTTCGACGTACTGGCGCGAGCCGACCAGGCCCTGCTCCTCGCCGGAAAACAGGATGAAGCGGATCGTGCGCCTGGGCTTCAGGCCGAGCTTCTCGAGCGTGCGCGCGGCTTCGAGCACTACCATCGACCCCGTGCCATTATCGGTGGCGCCAGTGCCTAGGTCCCAGGAGTCCAAATGCGCGCCGAGAATCACCACCTCGCCGGGCCGCTCGCTGCCGGGGATTTCCGCGACGGTGTTATACACCTCGACGGGCTTCTCGCTGAAGGAATTGGTGATCTCGAGTTCGATTTCCACGGGGCCGCGCTTCAGCAATCGCCAGATCAGGTGATAGTTTTCGGCGGTGACGAATGCAGTGGGCAGCGCGCCAACTTCGTAGTCGCGCCCGCCGATGCTGGTCATGTTGAGCAAGCCGTGGTTTTTTCCGGAGTCGCGCAGGACCGCCGCAACGCCCTCGGCCTTGAAGAAGTTGTTGCGATCGCGGTTGAACTGCTGCCCTGCCGGACCGGAAAGGGCGGCCTCCGATGTCGGCCCGGGCGGGCTCAGCAGCGGCGAGCGCGGAATTTCGTAGGGCGCGGGCAGAGTGACCGGCTCCGCGATGATGACGATGGCGCCTTTCAGTTTGCCTTTGTATTGCGCCAGCTCTTCGACACGACGCGCGCTGACGTACACCACGGCCCCACGTACCGCGCCGGCCGTGCCGGGTCCCCAGCCGGCCGAGGCCAGTGTGAGCCGGTGCTCGGTGGGGCCGACGATCCGCCCGCGGGCGGTGCCCCGGTACCAGGCGCGGGCGATCGTCCACGGTTCGAGATGAACGTTTTGCAGGCCATACTTGCGGAACATCTCCGCCGTCCAGCGGCTCGCCTGGCTCATCTTTTCCGTACCGGTCAGGCGCGGGCCAATCATGTCCGAGAGATATTCGAGGTTGGCCATCAGCTCACTGTGCTCTTTAATCTCGGTCAGAATCTGGCGATCGGCCGCCACAACGGAATCGCTGGACGGCGTGGCCGGCTGAACCTGCTGCGCCGCGGGGCGCGACACGGCCAGCGCCAGGATACCTGTCATCACGGCAAACAGAATTCCCCGCTTCTTCACGACTGGGTCCCTCCAAATGGAAAAATGGCAGTCTGCACGATGGACAATACGCCGCCGGGCCAACTTTGGCAGCCAGCCCGCGCGGGACGCGGCCGAACACAATCCATTTTGACGGCGGGCCGCCTTGCCGGGTTACACCCGAAAGCTGTTTCGCGGCCCGCGAAACTGTGCTAGAAAAGTGCCGCTACGCGGAGCAACGCGAACCCTTGAAACTCGCTCTGATCGGAACGCACGGCGTCGGCAAAACGACTCTCGCCTACGAAATCTGCTCGCTGCTCAAGAAAGCGGATCACCACGTCGAACTGGTGACTGAGGTGGCGCGTCGCTCCCCTTTCCCGATCAACGAGGCGACCACACTCGAGGGCCAGCTCTGGATCTTGCACGCGCAGATCGCCGCGGAACTCGAAGCCGGAGCGCGCGCCCCGCACGTCATCTGCGACCGCGCGGCGCTTGATAACTACTGCTACCTGGTCAATAAGTTCGGCCGCCAGCCGCACCTCGAGCACTGGCTGGAGTGGTGGATGAACACCTACTCGCTGCTGGTGGCTGTGCCACCGCTTGCCGACGGCATCCCACCTGACGGCTTCCGATCGCAAAACCTGGAGTTCCAACAGCGAATCCACGATCTACTAGGCGAACTGCTCGGCGAGGCGCCCTTTTACGCGCTGCGCGACCGCGTCCTGTGGCTCGATCGGCGCGATCGACGTGTATGGGGCGAGCTCATCTTCGGCGCAGCGGCACCGCTGCTCCGCCAGAAAGAAAACGCACACAGCGCCGCCGCGCGCTGAAGGGTGCGCCCGGCCCGGCGCTACATTTTTGGAGTGCCAGCGCGCACCCGGCGATCGCGGTTGGTCTGCCCAGTACGCTTCTGCGGCGCCCGCTGGCAGCGCGGGCAGAAGTAGCTGCTCCGGCCCGCGACAATCACGCGGCGAATCTTCTCCCCACAGCGGAAGCAACCCTTGCCTTCCCTCTGATAGACACGATGGCGCCGCTGGTAGCTGCCCGGCTGGCCTTCCGCGTCCACGTAGTCCGACACTGACGAGCCACGCAGGCTAATCGCTTCGCTTAGCACCTTGCGAATCGCGCGATAGAGCCGCACCACCTGGACGCTTGCGAGCCCTGCGGCGCGCCGCGCAGGATGGATTCGTGCGCGCCACAGGCTCTCGTCGCAGTAGATATTTCCCATGCCGCGGAAATTGTGCTGATCGAGCAGCAGGGCTTTGATCATCGCGCTCCGTCCGGCCAGCCGGCGGCGGAACTCCTCCTCGGTGGTGTCCAGCGGGTCCAGCCCCAGTTTACAGAAAAACGCTTCCAGCGCGGCCTCCGGCACCAGGGTCAGGCGGCCGAAGCGACGTATATCGGTGTAGCGCAGCTCGCGGCCGTCATCGAGCGAAAAAAACGCGTGCGTGTGCAGCGCCACCGGCTGGTCCGCGTACTGTGGAGTCAGCCCGCCGGTCATCCCCAGATGCACAACTAGGCTGTACCGCCCGTCGGCATCCTCTGTCGTTTCTTTGGGGGCTACGTCAGGGGTCTCGAGACGCAGAAGCAGGAACTTGCCATAGCGGTCCACGGCCTGGATTCGTTTTCCCGGCAGGTCGCGCTCCAGTGCCGCGGGGTCGTCGATGAAATCCGTCTTGCCTAGGCGGACGGCGACGATGCGCCGTCCGATGAGGTGGGCGCGCAAACCGCGAACGAGGGTTTCGACTTCCGGCAGCTCAGGCATTGAGTCCCGCCTCGCAAAAGGTAGCACAAGCCGTAGGGCAAGGGCATGGCAAGCCCTGCATTCCAAGGCGCCTTGCTACAGCGCGCCGCATCCGTGGTACATTCGCTGCGCGCAGGTGAGATGGGGCTGCTCATAACCTGAATCCCGGAAACGACTTGACGAATCCAAGGGAAGGTATATTTCTCTGTCCTTAATGAGCGGCAGGGCGAGAGATTTACGATGAGCTTCCTGCTGATTGCCGCCGTGGGACTGCTTAGCTTTGCCAACGGCGCGAACGACAATTTCAAGGGCGTCGCCACGCTTTGGGGCGCGGGCCGCACCACTTATAAGCGCGCCCTGGCGTGGGCCACGGCGTTCACCTTCTTGGGTTCGCTGGTGGCTATCTGGGCGGGCGGTGGGCTTGCGGCGAAGTTCAGCGGTGCGAAGCTGGTCGGCAAAGAAATCTATACCCAGATGCCCTTTCTGGCTGCGGTGGCCCTGGCGGCTGCCGGCACGGTCCTGCTAGCCTCGCGGCTTGGCCTGCCGATCTCCACCACGCACGTGTTGACCGGGGCGCTGGTCGGTGCCGGAGTCACGGCGGCCGGGTTCGCACACGTGAAGTTTGCCGCGCTGGCAAGCGGCGTCGTTCTGCCGTTGTTGTTTTCGCCGATCGTTTCGTTGGCCCTGACTATGGCTATCTGTCCTCTGATCGCCAAACTTGCGACTGGCCGAGACTGTGTCTGCGTGGACCAACCACAAAGCGTCGTGATTGCGGCGCCGAATACCTCAGCAACCGCAGTACTGATCGCGCCTCCGGCGGTGCGCTGGGCGCCTGCGACCCAGTGCCAGACCGGAGTCGAGGCGGTGCGCTTCAGCATCACTGATGGTGTCCATTGGCTTTCCGGTGCGGGCATCAGTTTCGCGCGCGGGCTGAACGACACGCCGAAAATAACGGCGGTGCTGCTGGTGGCTGCGGCGAGCGCAGTACGGCTGGACTACACTCTTGTAGCGGTGGCCATGGCCGTGGGTGGGGCCCTGGGCGCAGCGCGGGTGGCGCGGACAATGAGCAAGAAGATTACGCCGATGGCCGTGCCGGAGGCGGTGGGAGCGAACTTGGTCGCAGCGGCGCTCGTGACTCTGGCCTCGCGCTTTGCGCTGCCCGTGTCGACCACGCACGTTACCTCGGGCGGACTCTTCGGCATCGGTCTGCTGCGTCGCCGCGAGGCCGACTGGAAACAGGTGCGCGACATCGCGCTTTCTTGGGTAGCCACGCTGCCCATAGGCGCCGTCCTGGCAGTGATGTTCTATCAACTGCTGAGGCAGTGACTATTTACAGCGGCTGGTTTTAGTTCGTCGTTCTGGGTTGGCGTTCGTCAGTCGGCACTCTTGGGATTTCCTTTTTTGCTTTTAACTTTCAACTCCTCGGAGGAACCCATGGCTCGGAAAGCGGCTACGCTCGACATCGAAGCGGTCGTCCGCGAACGCTACGAAAAGGCCGCGCGGGCCCGGGAAAAGCAGCTCTGCTGCCCGGCGCCCTACGACCCGAAGTATCTGGAGGTCATTCCGCTGGAGGTCCTCGAGAAGGACTACGGCTGTGGCGACCCCACGCGCTATGTCCGTCCGCGCGATACGGTGCTAGACCTGGGCAGCGGCGCGGGCAAGATTTGCTTCATCGCGGCGCAGATCGCCGGACCGCAGGGCCGCGTGATTGGCGTTGACTTCAACCCGGAGATGCTCGCCCTGGCGCGGAAATACCAGCCTGTGGTCGCCGCCGCGCTTGGCTACGACAACGTCCGGTTCCATCGCGCCCGTATCCAGGACCTGGCGCTCCCCCTCGAAGAGGTGGACCCCTACTTGAAAGCCAATCCGGTGCGTTCCGCCGACGACCTGCGGCGCTACGAAGAGTTCCAGGGGCGGCTGCGCAAGGGCGCGCCGGTGATCAGGGACGAATCGGTGGACGTGATCCTCTCGAATTGCGTTCTCAACCTAGTGCAGGAGGCGGACCGGGAGCAACTTTTCCGCGAGATGTTTCGCGTCCTCAAGCGCGGAGGGCGCGTGGCGATCAGCGATATCGTTTCGGACGAGGCGGTACCGGAAGCGATGAAACAAGACGCCCGGTTGTGGAGCGGTTGCATTGCCGGGGCTTTCCAGGAAGCTGCGTTTCTGGCGGCGTTCGAGCGTGCGGGCTTTCACGCCATCACGCTAGACAAGTATGGCCAGCAGCCTTGGAAGACCTTGCGAGGCATTCAGTTCCGCAGCATCACGGTGACGGCGCGCAAAGGCAAGCAGGGGCCGTGCTTGGAGCGAAACCAGGCCGTGATCTACAAAGGTCCGTGGAAGAAAGTCGAGGACGACGACGGTCACACGCTCGTGCGCGGCCGGCGCATGGCTGTCTGCGATAAAACCTACCGCATCCTGACTAGCGAGCCCTACGTGAGTCAGATCGTTCCTGTAGCGCCACTGAAGGAAATTCCGCTGCGCAGGGCCAGGCCATTTGCCTGCGGGCAAAGCGCGCTGCGCTCGCCCGCCGAAACCAAGGGCAGGCGCTATCGCAAGACGGAAAACGCCGCGGCGGCCTGCGCCCCCGGCTCGGGTTGCTGCTGAAGGAGGCTTGCCATGGACGGCTATTATCACTCTTCCGATCTCGCGAGATTCAGCGAGATCGGCAAGGGGAACAAAGAGCTCTGGGAAAAATTCTCGGCCTACTACGCGGCCGTGTTTGCCGAAGGAGCGCTCACGGAGCGGGAGAAAGCCCTGATTGGGCTGGGCGTGGCGCACGCGGTCCAGTGCCCCTATTGCATCGACGCCTACACCCAGGCGTGTCTCGAAAAGGGATCCAATATCGAAGAGATGACTGAAGCAGTGCACGTCGCTTGCGCCATCCGCGGCGGCGCCTCGCTGGTGCATGGTGTGCAAATGCGCAACGTGGCCCAGAAACTTTCGATGTAGGGAATGCCTCAGATTATTCCGCATGAGAAACAGGACCAAAGAATGGGACTCAGCTTAAAGGCGCGGGCTAGTCCGTTGGCATCCGCCGCGGAACAGCTCCGCATTCTCTCCGCGCCGAACGGTTTCCCCCGCTTTGAAGAACGCATGTGCACTGCTGGCCTATTTCCGCTCGCGGCCACTGGAATCACCGTCTTCCAGATCAACGTCGGAAAGCTCTGCAACCAGACCTGCCAGCACTGCCACGTGGACGCAGGCCCCGACCGCAAAGAGGTCATGACCCACCAGACGGCCGAGCAGTGTATCCGCGCGCTCGCCACCACACAGATCCCCACGGTGGATATTACCGGAGGCGCACCGGAGTTGAACCCGAACTTCCGTTGGCTGGTTGAGCAGGCGCGGGCCCTGGGGCGGCACGTAATCGATCGCTGCAACCTGACCGTGCTGTTGCTGGACTCACAAGCCGACCTGGCGCAGTTCCTGGCAGACCACCAGGTGGAAGTGATTGCCTCGTTGCCGTACTACCGCGCTTCGCAGACCGACGCGCAGCGAGGCCTGGGCGTCTTCGACAAGTCGATCGTCGCTCTGCGCCGGCTGAACGCGCTCGGGTACGGTAGGGAAGGCTCAGGTCTCGCGCTGAACCTCGTTTACAATCCTACCGGCGCGTTTCTCCCGCCCCGGCAGGAGGCCATCGAGGCCCAGTTCAAGTGGGAGCTTGAGCGGCAACACGGTGTCGTTTTCAATCGCCTCTACACCATCACCAATATGCCTATCAGCCGTTTCCTTGAGTTTCTGCTGCAATCCGGCAACTACGAAGGCTACATGGAGCGGCTGGTGAATGCCTTCAACCCTGCCGCGGCCGCCGGGGTGATGTGCCGCTATACGCTGTCAGTGGGCTGGGACGGCACGCTATACGACTGCGACTTCAATCAGATGCTTGAGCTGCCTATCACCTTTGGTGGGCCAAAGCATATCCGCGACTTCGACGTTGCCGCGCTCGACCGGCGCCGCATTTTCACCGCAAACCACTGCTACGGATGTACCGCGGGCGCGGGGTCGAGCTGTGGTGGCAGCCCCGCCTAGATTCCGCCACTACCCTTCGGCCCGCTGCCAAAGCTCACCCCAGCCGTCCGCTAGCTGTCAGAAGGCTCGAGAGCTTCCCCGATCCGTGTCAAACTCCGTAGAAATACTGGTGATGACTACCTGCTTTTACGATTTATTTCGGACAAATGCGGGTACTAGTTCTTGACATCGCACCTGCCCTAGTGTTTACTCAGCACTGGTCCCCCCTATAGAACGTCCCGCTTCTATTTGAATCCCCCTCTAATGAGGTGAAAGATGCGTGTTGAGAACCCAGCCTGCGTCTACACACGTGGACGTTCCAGGAAATCTGTAAGCTTCATCGCAATCTTCGCTCTCGCGGTCCTGGCCGCGACAGCGTTGGTTGTGGGAGTGCAGCACCCTACGGTTGCACTTGCCGGCGGCGCCGGAGGTGGTAATGGCTTGACTTCGCTCAAGACCGTTGCCGTTCCGCGCCCCACGAACCTCGCTCGGTTCATCAAAGACGAGCAAGCGGCCATTGCCCTTGGTAAAGCCCTGTTCTGGGACCAGCAGGTTGGCAGTGACGGTCAGTCCTGCGCCAGTTGCCACTTCCATGCCGGAGCGGACAACCGGTCCAAGAACCAGCTCGACCCGGGATTGCGGGCT
>QHYU01000134.1 GCA_003224235.1 Acidobacteriota bacterium | reverse complement strand
ATCATTAAATGATTCGGTTATGCCGTCGGTGTAGAATGCGAGTGTGTCGCCTGAGAAGAGCCGGCGCTCCTCTATCGAGCAGTCCCATTCTTTGAAAGGTCCCAGCACTGCGCAGGTGGAACTGAGCCGTTCCAGGCTGTTATCGCACCGGAGGAGAAGAGCGGGGAGATGCCCGCAATTCGCGTAGCGCAAGCTCTGCACTTCCTCGTCATATTCGGCAAAGAAAAGGGTGGCGAAGGCGCCGTCTGTCGTATTCGCGCAAAAGAGCTGGTTCACTGATCGCAAGAAGCGTTGCGGCTGGTCCAAAGCGATTGCACACTGGCTGCGCAGATTCGCCTGCAGATTGGCCATCAAGAGGGCGGCAGCGATTCCTTTTCCTGCAACGTCGCCGATCACTAGCCCGAGCCGCTCTCGACCTAGTTCAAGGAAATCGTAGTAATCGCCGCCGACCTGGCGAGCCTGGATGCAAATACCTGCGTATTCAAGTGTTCTGAGGGGTGGCAGCGTTTGGGGGAAGAGCCTTGCCTGCACCTGTTTTGCAATTTCCAGCTCCTGGGCGGCGCGGCGTTCGGATTCCAGCTTCCCGGCAATCGCCCGACGTTGCGCTTCGACGGCCTGGGTCACCTCGTCGAAGCTCACCAGCGCAAAAGAATTCCCGTCGACATCTTTGAAGCGGGCGAACACTCCGCCCCAAATCGGTGTCTGCTCTCCGAGCAGCATCGATGGGGCAGTCGAACCCGGGGCTTGCGCCTGGCGCTCATACTTGATGCGCTTCAGGCGCGGCGTACGCTGAAAGCGAACCCCGCGCTTGGACCATTCGCGGAACTTGGCAGTGACATCTTCCGTAACAAAAACAACCTCCGTGTACCGGCCGATGAGCTTGTATTCTGGAGAGTCGGGCTTGGGAGTGATAAGCGCAAGAAGCGCGGTGCCATCCGGAGGGGCGACGGCTACCCAGCGGTCACCGGATTGAAGCCGGGCATCAAAGGCCAGATCGAATCCAAGCTGATCCAAGTAGAATCGCAGGCTTCGATCCTGATCCCGGACAAAAATGTTAACACAGTGAATTCGAAGATATGGGTCCTGTCGATCCACGCGAGAAATGGACCCGTCCATCCAATCGGACGAAGGAGAGCTGCCCATCGGCGTGATTATAAGTCCGAATGGCGTTCCTTTGGGTGCACCCGCGGCTTGGCGGCTGGCGCGAAAGCGCGGGTGCGCTTGATTATTGCGCGACATACATCCACTCGGCCCCGGAGGCACAATCTCGAAGGCAGATACTTTTTCCGGAATCCGACCTGAGACAGAATGTACTGTGCACGAGGGTGCAATTGCGTCCTCGCGGCGCAAAAGGATGGTATCTTGAATCAAGCTCGCTCCTTCCTGGCCACCTGCGGAATTTTGGCAATCTGTTGTGCCGCCTTACTCGTTGCGCACACCGGCTCCGCCGCTGCAGGGAACCTAAAACCGGAATCCAACTCAAAAGCTGTTGCCATCACCGTGGACGACCTCCCCGGAGCCGTGCCAGGGAGGGGAAGCTGGCAAGCGGTCGGGGAGTTAAAGGACTTGCAGAGGATCAACCAGGCCATTACCGGAATTCTGAAATCGCACCACGCCCCGGCGATCGGATTTGTGAACGAGTGGAAGCTGCAAGTGAGCGGTGAACGGGATGCGCGCGTCGAGCTGTTGCAATGGTGGCTCGACGCTGGTTTGACGCTCGGAAACCACACCTATACGCACGCATCCCTTCAAACCACGCCACTCGATCAATACGAAGATGAAACGATTCGCGGCGAAGTGGTGACGCGAGCCCTGATGAAAGCCGCTGGGCAGGAGGAAAAGTATTTTCGCCATCCGTTTCTCATGACCGGGCCGACGCAGGAGGTCAAAGTGGCGTTCGAAGCGTTTCTGAAAGAGCGCGGTTACCGCGTCGCCCCGGTCACGGTGGACAACGACGACTGGAGGTTCAACGACGTGCTCGGTGCCGCTCTCGAAAGGCAGGATAAACAGCTCGCTGAAAAGACCAGAGCTGCCTACCTCGCCTACGTGGACTCGGCGTTCGACTACTACGAAGGCGTCTCACGCAGCCTCTTTCACCGGGAGATTCCTCAAGTCTTTCTGATTCACGACAGCGAGCTCACCGCCGAATGCCTCGACGAGCTTCTCACAAGACTCGAACGGCGCGGCTACCGTTTCATATCGCTGGACCAGGCACTGGCCGATCCGGCTTATGCGACGCGCGATCTGTTTATCGGTCCTGAAGGATTCTCCTGGCTCATACGCTGGAAGCTCGCGTTCGGACAAGAGGCGGATTGGCAGAATGAGCCTGACCCGCCCGAATGGATCGTTAAGATGTCGAGCGACATTCGGCGGGCGAAACAGAAGCACTGAACAAGCGAGGGGTCTAATTTGCGGCCCATTTCACGGCATCCGCCGCGAAACACTCGGAACGGATTTTGCGAATGAAGAAGAGAAACTGCCGCACGGGCGCGTCGCCTATCCTGGGCTTGCCGATTGCAGCCCTCGGCGCTTCATCGGCTTCCAGACCACATCGCCGCGCATGTATTGCCAGAGGCCTTGCAGGCGCCAGATCATGTGCAATTGGCGGTAGGGAAAATGTTCGAAGAAGCAGTAGCTCACCAGGCGCACCACATCTTGCCAGTCGCTATACCGTTTGTAGGTCAGCTCTTCCTGAAGCACGGAGCCAATGGAAATCACGGTCGCGAACGCATACCCAAAGATGAGGAATTGCAAAAAGAATTCCCGGCTGAGCACACCGAACCACGCCGCCAGCGCGATCGTCACAATGCCGCCCAGCTCGATCACGGGCGCCAGGAGTTCGAACAGCCACAGGTAGGGGAGCGCAAGGCATCCGATACGACCATAGCGGGGCCGGAAGAGCATATCACGGTTCGGCAACAGTACATCCAGCATACCCTTTTGCCAACGCGACCGCTGTCTTGCAAGCGATCGTAAGTCCGAGGGGACTTCGGTCCAACAGACGGGGTCAGGGACAAACTGGATGCAGTAGTCCGCGCCTTTCTCCCGCAAGTGACGGTGAAGGCGCACCACCAGATCGAAATCTTCTCCAATGGCACGTGAGCGATAGCCGCCAATGGCACGCACCAGATCCGTCCGGAACAGTCCAAACGCCCCGGAGATAATCATCAGCATATTTCCCCGCGCCCACGCCTCTCTTCCAATCAAGAACGCGCGGAGGTATTCGACGACTTGGATCACTTCGATGCTTTTCCTGGGCAGACGCACGCGCCGCAGGCGTCCTCCTTCGATTTCCGATCCGTTGAGCACGCGGACAATGCCACCTACACCAACCACGCGCTTCGGGTCAGCCAGCACAGGGACCATGATGCGCAGCAGCGCATCTCGTTCGAGGACCGAGTCTGCATCCACAACGCATACATAAGGTGAGGTCGCTGCATTCAGACCAGCGTTGACGGCATCTGCTTTACTCCCTCCCGGCTCCTTATCGATGACCAGGAGCCGCGGGTCCACATCGCTTCGATAGAGACTTCGCACCGGCGCGCTCGCCGCTTGCTGAATGTACACCGCCCTTACGCGACGGAGACGGAACTCTTCCCGCAGTTCTTCAAGCGTCCGGTCCGCCGAGCCGTCATTGATCACGATGACTTCGAGTTCCGGATAGTCTAAATCAAGCAGGTTCCGCACGGCGATGCGGATTGATTTCTCTTCGTTGTGGGCGGGCGCAAGGATCGTGACCGGCGGCGCCAGGGGCGATTCTTTGATCCAGCCGAAACGGATGCTTTCCAGCTGCCGCTGATGAGCCGCGCTCGTCTGCAGCGCGATGATGAGCATCACCAGGTATGTCAGATTGGATGCCAGGTAGTAGTAGAAGAGAGTGTGGTTGGAGATCTGCAGAAAGCGACTCATGACCTAGACGCCGTCCCGGCGGAGGCAAAGTCTGCGGGCGTGGGCTGTTCCGCAGGTAGCGTCCCTGTGCGCAGCACCTCAAGCAAACTATTCCTCGCCTGGTTGCTGAAACGGCTGTCGGCTGCGAGCTCGGCTTCCAATTGAGGTCGCAAACCAGCGTTCTCGAGCGCGGTCAGGTAGGCATGCAGCCCGTAACGGTCTCGCGACGCAACTGCCTGTTCGAAGATGGCTACCATCTCTGCCCTGAGATCCAGGAGCGCTTCGGCGGCGCGCAAACGGACCAGGCGGTTCGAATCCGTCAGCCCGCGCAGCAGCAAAGGGGCTGCACCTTGGTGAAAGATCTTTCCGAGACTCACGATGGCGCGCAAGCGCACGAACCATACCGGGTCGGTCGCCAGTTCTGCCAAGACGTCGAGCGCAAGGCCGGGCTGCACGTGCGACAGCGCTCGAGCAACTGCGGCTCGCAGTTCGTCGAGATCATCTTCTGCAAATTGCAGCAGGTCCATCCCGAGCGAAGGTGTCGCCACCTCGCCGAGTACCCGGGCGAGAACCTCGCGAACCGGCCCTTCGGCATGTTGCAGATAAGGCAGCAGCAACTGTGGACGCTCTGCACAGGATTGGATCAGTGCGCTCTGCAGTGGAAGCGCGGGCACTGCCAATCCCACCTCGCCCACCCATATCAGAATCTCCCTCCCAGCCTCCGGACACGCTACCCGGCCCAGTCCGCGCAAAGCCGCCAGTCGTGTTTCCGCGTCGCGGTCGCGCAGCCCCTCTGCCAAAGCCGCAATACCCTCCGGCGCGCGCGTGCGCCCGAGCGCCACGAGCGCGCGCTTCCGCCGCCACCCGCGATGGTGCCGTGCCTCGAAAATGCGTTTCTCGATCAGCCCGCTGGTCCGCAGAAACTTCAACAGGCGCGATGATTCTTCCGGTCCGGCTGCTTCGAACGCATCGAGCGCAATGGTCTCAACAATCCGGAGGTCGAACGGCTTCTTTCGCCAACTCTCGTAGGGGATCTCTCCAGAAATTAGGGCATCCCATTTCTGACGGAATTCGAACACTCGAGCGTCGCGCTTCGCAAAATACCGCTTGCGGTAGCTTCGCCGCACCATAATGAACGCCAACAGCAACGCATCGACGACGATCGCCGCGAGGATCGCCTCTAGCACAAATGCTGCCGGACCTAGTCTCCGAAATGCTTCAAAAGCGGATCCCATATGTGAATCCAAAGCTCGTTTGGGCCCGGTCCTGCGTTCGCTGCTGAAACGCTGCGTAACCCGTCACGTCCTGGCGCGTCGTCCATTGGAAGCGCAAACCACCGCCATAGATCTGTGAAGAAAACTGACCAATCTGATCCACTTGTCCGAAATTCTCGGTCCCCACGGCGAAGAACACATTTCCGCTAAGCTGCCGCTCGCTCCGGCCTGCGACCGGAAATCCGAGGCGCGTCACGCCGGAGGGCCGCCACTCCGCACGCGTTCCAGGAAAACGGCTCCGCGCCCCAGTGAGTCCAAACGACCAGGTCCACTGGCGCGGAAGGTAGACGACGGTGGTTCCATTCACGGTTAGGATTCGCGCCGTCGTGTACCAATACCAATGCTGCCCATAGGCGACTTCCATGCCGCGCACGAGTGCGCTCTCGCTCACTCTCCATCCGTGTCCGTATTCGAAAAACGCTTCGCTCTTCGGAATGACACCGTTGTCACGGCCCGTCGCGCCGCCTAGCGTCAACGCTCCCCATTGGGGTCGGCGTCCCGTCACACTGCCCACTAATTTCCCGGCGTCGACGCCCCCTCGCTGGTAAAAATTGCCCGCCAAACTTGTGGTCCAGTGTGACGACCAGCGGGACACCAGGGTCATCCATTCGCCGCGATTTGCATTCGCGAAACTGAAGAGGTCAGTATCCCATCCAAAGCGCAGCTCGTGCTTTGCCTCGCCCTGCAATGCGGGCAGGCCCGCGCGCGCCTCCGCACACCCAGGGTCGAGATCAAGCGCCCTTTGAAACTCGCGCTTTGCTTCTCTTCGGTTTCCAGTTGCTCGAAACACGCGTGCACGCGCGACACGGAGGTCGGCGCGCCTGGGGTCGAGTTCTACCGCCCGGTCCAGCGCTCTTAGCGCTTCTTCCGTTTGACCTTCGCCGGAATACACTCCCGCCAATCCCATCCAGGTGTCCGGGTCGTTCGGGGCAGAGGCAATAATCTCCCGGTATTCGCGTTCGGCTTCGGCCAGATGTCCCGACCATGCCAGCACCCGTGCACGCCAGGCCCGCACATCCATGTCGTGCGGCGCGCGCGCAATTTCTCGGTCTACGATACGCATGGCCCCTGACCAATCCTGCGCCTGCGCGTATTTCTGCACTTCTGTCTGCCAGTCGGGGGCCGGCTGCTGAGCCCAGCCGAGAGAACCGAATATTGATACCAACGCCAGCAGTCTAGAGGTGAAGGATCGCAGTGTGCTCAAAGGCCTGCGCACAGAAACCGCCGTGTAAATTCCAATGGATTTCTTCCGCACCATTCCGCACGCGTGTACTGCAAGAAAGATGCCATCACCGGCGTTGTTAAGCAATGTGTACGACAATAAGTGACCTCAAATGAGTACTTGCAGGGTGTTTCGAAATGGAAAAACTCTCGAAGAACAACTCCGTGTGTACCATCTAAAGCAGACCGTACCAGCATGGCGCATACGCCCGTGCTGAACTCTGGCACCTCTTAAGCAGCGTCGCTGAGTACCGCGTCCATGCTGATATATGTGTACCGATCGCCTGATCGGCGGCATCCTCGCTTGACGCGAGGGCAACGGGACACGGAACGCCGGCGCCGATGGCTCCGCCGAAGAGGCTGGTTGTGGTGGCGTTCTATCGATACGTGCGGAACCCGATGTACTTGGGGTTCTTCGTGGGATGGGTTGGGTTGGGTTGTGGGTGGATGGCCACTCGCCCAGCCAGGGTGCTAGCGGGGCCAAAGCCAGCCAAAGGTGCCCGCGGTCAGCAAGCTGTAGACGAGTCCATCGATGACTTCCTTGATGGTCGCGCTCCACGTCTGACCCTTCCAGATGCCGTTGCTGAGGTGTCCCAGACCGTAGCCCAGGAACGCCGCCGTGCCGGCGACGCGAAAGATGACCAGATAATGCGCGCCGGGCGTAACCGTGTGTCCGGTGAGATAGGCGACGAAGAAGCCCATAATTAGGCAATAGACGAACCACATGCCCAGGAACTTCGGCATGACGGGTGGGCCGCTAGGAAACACGGTCATCATCCCCACTGGTCCCTGCTTGTATTTTTCCATCAAGGCGGGCGACTTCATTTCCTTATGGGTGCCAAAAGGGAAAACATAGAGACCCCGCTTCAAGCCAGCGGCGCGCAGCGCGGCGAGGAGCTTGTCCTCATCGGGGAACTGCTGGTAGTCGCCGCGGTGGTATGGCAGAAGCATGTGCATGATGGAGCTGGCGACGAAGACGACGATGGCCGACAGCAGGATCGGGAGCCAAAGTGCGGTGAGAGGAACCATGCGAAGCCTCCTCCGGCTGCGAGGGCGAATGCAGGGATTTCCCACGCGAGAGGCTACGCTTGCCCAGAGCTGCGGTCAAGAGGGCGGACCATGCGGTGAATCACGGCCGGGCCTCTGCCGAATGGCGTGGGGTGCCGGGCCGCGGCCAGCCCCCGCGCTGTGTACTTCGAGCCTCATCTCGTTGGCAGTATACTTGCCGCGTGCTTTGTCCTTAGAACGTAACGGCGGAACGCTGATCCAAGTTCCGTCACACGGCGCTTGGATTGATTCCGGAGGATCAGAAAAGGAGTGTCGGCCGGCTGGAGCCACATCCACGAGCGCGTCCGCAACCGCGTTCTTGGCGTCGGACCGAGCTTCTTCCATCACCGGAACCGAGTACGTCATCGAGGGCGGAACGATCCCGACGGTCTGAATCGCATGAAACGCCACAGGAGAGCCTGCCCAATGCCGCAACGCTGCCCATGGGCGGAAAGCGATCCGCTCCTTCGCAAGTACCACGACGAAGAATGGGGCGTGCCGGAGCGCGACGGCCGCGCATTGTGGGAAAAGCTCATGCTGGACGGATTCCAGGCCGGCCTGTCATGGCTCACGATTCTTCGCAAGCGCGAAGCCTTTCGCCAGGCGTTCGAGGGGTTTGATCCAGCCGTCGTCGCGCGGTTCGGCGCGGCGGAGGTCAACCGGCTTCTGAACAACCCCGGCATCGTGCGCTCGCGCGCCAAGATCGAGGCGACCATCGGTGGCGCCCGCGCTTACCTGGCGATGCAGGCGGCTGGCGAGGATTTTTCAACCTTCGTCTGGACAATGGCGGGCGGCAAGCCAATCCGGAACTCGGGCGACATTCCGGCGAGCACCCCGCTCTCCGAAGAAATTTCAGCCGCATTAAAGAAGCGTGGGTTCAAGTTCGTCGGCCCGGTCATCGTCTATGCCTGGATGCAGGCCACGGGCATCGTTAACGATCATGTCGTCGGCTGCTTTCGGCGTAACACAGTTGAGACACATTAGGAGTAAAAATGGCGACCTATGGAAAGCACGTGGTCTTCAGGCTAGGATGAATACAATGAAGACAGACAGAACGCCGTTTCAAATCTTGGTCCTGCCGTTTCGAGGGACAACTTCTGGTACATTTGAATATGCCATCCTGAAGCGTTCAGACCACGACTACTGGCAAGGAATAGCTGGCGGCGGTGAAGGCGAGGAGTCTCCCCTTGAGGCAGCAAAAAGAGAGTCGCTAGAAGAGGCGAACATTCCAGTCCAATGAACTTTTATCAAACTGGATTCTCTTGCGACAGTACCAGCGTATCATTTCCCAGCGGGAAGCTCCTGGCCCGCAGAAACATACGTAATCCCGGAATATACGTTTGGAGTCGATACTAAGGACGCCGAACTCAGATTTTCTCAAGAGGACTCCGAATTAAAGTGGTGCCCTTATGAAGAAGCATCACGCCTGCTAAAGTGGGATAGCAATAAGACCGCTCTTTGGGAACTCAATGAGCGTCTGAATCGCCACAAGAAACTCTAAAACTGGATACTCTCTCAGAAGTAACCCCATCTGATGCATTTGATGCTCTCTTTTACCCACTCGAAAATCCGATTGGCCTATGGACGGCTCCTTCCAATATGCGAGCCAACCCCACTCGCCGCCGAGATGTGCACGAGCGTGTCTCGCACGGAACGAAAGCTGCCGCCCAGATCGCGCGTGAACTGCTCAGCGCGGAGCGCGGAGACCGCTTGCAAAACCCTGTTGTTCGCCCAGCGGTCGTATTCGTAGAGCAACTGAATGTCATCTTTATTCATGGTGAGGCGTGGCTGACCCTTTTCGTCTGGGGAACTTTACCTTGTCTCGCGTATTCGGCAAGACCCGAGATGTGGCATTTCTGGCACCTTGGTGATTGCCCGCGTGACGACGCACTCGGAAAGAATCCACTCCGCCGTGTAACGCGCTAACCGTCGACTGGGAACGGGCGCGTAAGGCGTCGGGCCGCGTGGCATGGAAAGGGCGAAAAAAAGTACGAGCGGATGCGATTGGGTGTATGCTGTTTGGGCCCTAGGATGCCACAATGGAAATCCCAGCTGAATTGTTTATCGCAGAACGAACACCACAAAATAACTCGCGCCATGTTGGGGCCGGGAAAGGTGGCCTGACACTCCGGTGTTCTCCAGCGCAAAATGCGTCCATCCGCGACAGGCAGCCTCCAAGAGAGACACTGCCGCGCATGAGCGCGGACCCGGCACAGATCATAGTTTCTCCAGCCATCGGAGGGGCAAAGTTCGTTGACACCGCAAAACTCGTTGTCATAGCTTGATGTACTGATCTCAATGAGTACAACAACGGAAACAGATCAAACAACACCTCTGCGCAGTCATATAGCCGACTTCGAAACCACTACATCGGAGCTTCTGCGACCTGGGCAAGCTATAGCATTGCTGAATTTCGCCGCCCTCTTCCACGAGGTCATTTACCTTCCCGATACAGCGCTCGGCGACCACGAACTGATTATCAAGAGTTTCCACCAGCAGGCTCATGGTGGGTTCTTCCAACACTTCAGAGGCCTTATTGAGCAAGGAATACTGCGAGTCCTAGTTCGCGACAAAGTGGTCGTTGGCGGGGACGTCCGTGTGCCAAACAACCCGACAATAACCCAGATCGTCGAAGGATGGCTGTATCGCGATAAAAAGAAATGGAAAGGCGAACGAGGGTACACAACCGTAATCGAAGATAGGGTCCGGCTCGCCTATTGCCGCGAGGTAGACCACCTTATTGCCCAGCCTGGGATAATTCAGCGATATAATCCCGATTTAGTGAAAGCAAATTTTCGGCAAATAGTTCGCGATCAAATTGAGGGTGGCTCAAGTCGGCTGTCGCAAAGCATTGCGCACCTGCCCCGTGAGCTGCAGCGCAAATATCGTAAAGCGCTCAATGATCCGTGGTTCACCAACGCTGAGCTGTGGCGCGTACTAAGAAAAGCAAAGAATCCAGGCGAATCTATCATCTTGCACGGGCACATCAATCAACAGTGCTTTGCCAACGTCGTCGGTGCAGGACAATCGGCGCAGGACAGCAAAGGCAGCTCCCTGGCATCCTTCAATCTCGAACTCCAACGGCGTCGGCCACTGGCGCCCGAGGTGGATGCCACACTAAATCCACCGAAGAACCTCGAAGACCTTATGGAACGCGCTTCCGTCTTACTTCCCTCACCAGGTGTTGAGATGTTTGAGCGCCTCTCCATTGAGAAGGTCATCGCTCTTCGTCGAAGAGCCAAGAGAATTTTCGAAATTGCAAGACGAAAGACTAGTCCATCCCATTCACAGGACGTCCGCGACGAATACTTGAAGGCCCTCGACACCTATTGGCAGCACATATTACAGACCTTCGAGAGCATGTACCCCGAGAAAATGAAACAGCCGACACGTCTTGGGCTCTTCGTCGAGCAAGAGCTTCCAACTTTGGACTGGCTGTACAAAAAGTTCGGGCGAAGCCTTTTTGCATTACTCCTACGGCTCAAGCTTGGCCCGGCGAGTAGTTCAGTGGTCGACGTGGTGAACCATATTGGTATCGTTGTTCTCCAAGAGAGAACTCCTCTCAACGAGAGCCTGCGTGGTGCCATTCCGCCAGGCCGTTGGTATCGCCGGGGAATTCTCGGGCTCGATCGCCTCAACTAGCAAGCCAGACGGGGCCATTTCCTGCATTCAGATTTCCAGCCCGCGATCGGCATCACGTCGCTCTCGCTCAGGCCGCTGCGCAAAGCAACACGGGCGAATGTGCGCCGCAAGTCGTGGAAAGCTGGCTGGTGGAGGTTACCATCAGCATCGGTGAACTGGCCCTCGGGTAACTGCATGCCTGCTGGAATTCACAGCTCGCAGAGAACCCTTGTGTCCTGGTCCCCGGCTGGAAAGAAATCCCAAATCACTAACCGACCTTGAGATAGGAAACTGCCTGCAAGCGAGAATGTTTGCCAGCGAACTTCGGATGCTTTGATTACTTGAAAAAGCCGCAGCAACTCATTGAGGAACGTTCCGAGCAGCACAGTGGGGATAGGTTCATATTCATCAATGTGGTCGACCAACGTTGTCTGGCCAGATTTCCGAAGGTGCTGAATTGCCTCCTCCGCCAAGGCTTTCAGGAAAGAGCTTGAGGCGCCAACCCCCATTAGCTCATCCGGATACGAAGGGTTTCGAAGTCGAGCCCCGATCTTTACCAGCCGTCGCTGGACACTGGCCCGATAGCTCTCGTCTTCGACAGCGTATGATCTCCTAATTTCGGAGTTCGTGGGAAGCCAGGATTGCGCTGTCCTGTCATCGAATGACAGTTCAAAGCGTTCATGCGGATTGATGTCCCCCCTGAGGATGTCGCTCGCATCAAAACCAGGCCCGACTACTTCCACATCGACCTTGCCCGTATCGACATCACAGACCGAGGTCAGACTGAAAAGGTCCATGTATGGACTCGCAGGTTCTAGGAGGATCGTGACCATCCCCTCAGAGGCCAGGTTCTCAACTAGGCTCCGCGCACTCTCCGAGGCGATGGTGTAGCCACCCCTCCGGGTGGCCCATCTCTGTCCGGGCTTTTCAATTCTGACGAGAAGATCAGAAACGTTCCTCTCGCGACAGAACCGAATGACCGCTTCTTCGCTTTTCCGAGACCAACCGCCGAGGATAAGACCGCAGAGTACAGGAAAAGCATGGGCCTGCATCCACAGAAGACTGCTGGACTTCCAGCAGCCGTGTAGAACGGCTAGAGCAGAACGGAGGTTTTTTCGAGTTACACTCGCAGTTTCGATGAGAACGGTGTCTCTGAGGCTACCGGTGCGTGTCACTTGACAGCTCTTTCGGTCCTAGGGACGTAGGAATAATGCCGAAATAGTTCGACAGCCGACTTATCGTGGCAAGCAGCTGTTCCTCTCTCCCCACAGTACGCCAGTCCCAATCATCCTTATTCAACGCCTCTGCCAGCAGTTTCCGCACATACTGTGAGGGAAGAACGCCAGTTTCGAAGACATAAGATTCGGCGTGTGAGTTCTGGTAAAAGAGATAAGCAGCCAAGCCTTCAGTTTGCCTTTTAATCTCACTCAGATCTCCGAGCTCTCTATAAGGAAATTTCGATCTGAGAGAATTCACCGGATCTCCCAAGAACGACGGGAAAGGAAACGCGTGGAGGTGTGCATGGTAGACCCCGCAACCGCCGACATCGGCCAACCTGGTACCGTGTTCGAAAAAGATGCATGAACCATATTCACATTCCAGCACCGCTCTCACACGTCCGCAAAGTCTCCTGAGCTCCTCAAGGGACTCATCAGGTATGTCGCCTAGGGCTGTCCGATGCGTCGTTGGCACGACAAGAAGATAGCCCTCTACGATTTGTCCTAAAGATGGAATTACCACAAACTCTTCGGATCGCAACAAGATTCGCCTCTTTGAATCGTGCGCATAAATCCGACTGAATGTATTCCGCGTCCCGCCTGAGAACTCATCGCAGAGATCGCAGTATCTATCCGACATCCCTTATCATGCTCCCTTTGTCTCGCCCCGTGTCTCTTCCGGCAGAACTGCATCCGAACCCCGACCCTCGGTATTCGCACCTTCCTTCGTAAGAGTCCTGTGCGAAAGGAACTGCTGGATGTTTCTTTCGTCTATTTCGACACTTAGGTTTTCGATCTCTTGCTCATTCTCAGCGTAGATATCATATAGACTCCGCTCCATTCCGATGTGCGGTTGTTTTACCTGAAGCGCGGGGGACGTGCGGTTCACTCGGCCCGCGAGGTAATGGGTGACGATCATAAAGTCATCGATCCATGTTAAACCGCAGCTCGGAGTAGCGTTGTAAACGTAAAGCCTGAGCCGATTCCGAAATCCCGCCTCTAATCCCTGACGGAACTCCCAAACAAACTTAATTGATTCTCTTATCGCCTCTCTCGTATCTCTCTTATTCCCCTCTTCATGGGCTCTAAGAGCTGCAGCATCGGAATTCGGGTCTAAGAACAGCATCTTTACCCATACACCGTGCACCAAGCGATCGCGAAGAGTCGCCGAGAATCTGGCATCTTTGCACCACTCGCCGTGCGCAATGCCCAGGAGAACACACTCATGGTTCACACCGGCCAGCCAATCGACCCAATTTCTCTTTTTGATCGCTTCCCGCGAGGGCCAAAACTCGTCGATTCCAAGCGAAATGAACCTCCTATATGCAGATTCACTGAAGGGACTTAGGGCGGCGACAAGAGCTGCGGCAATCACCGACGCCCCTATCCCTACAAAAAGCGATCCACCGATCGGACCTATCCACTGGCGGTACCAAGCGAAAGCTGCTCCAACCGACCAAAGCAGGCCAATGATCAAAAGAACCCTATCGCTGCGCATGCGCACGTACTTGCGCATTGCGACCCAACGACTGTGGGAGGAAGTCACACGCTCCTTCGTTTCCGAGAACTTGGACTAGGGGCCCGAGAACACGACCTCATTCAGCCAAAGCTATTTTACTCGAAAAGCATCGGAACGTTAGCTATCTGTCTTTTTCCTTTCCCGCGGGAACCCTGAAAACCACGTCGCCGGCCCGGGGATCGTCTGACCTGTGCCCCGGCCAAGGGTACAGGAAATAGCAAAAAATTTAGCTGGGCCTTCTCATATGTGATTTGAGGCTCTCGGTTCCGGAGCAGACCCGCATCCTCAAGAACTCTTCGCACCAAGGGCGTCAGCGGAACATCGCCCAACTCTTCCACAGAGAAGAATCTGGCTTCTGAGAGGTCGTCAGAAGCCTTGGGAGTTCCTTCTGTGACCTTGCCCCAGCTGTAGATTACGATACGGTGCTCATTAGGCGGATTTATGATTTCATAGACCCCAAACTGGTCCCCCACCTCTACCGTTAGCCCTGTCTCCTCCTCGATCTCCCGAGCTGCGGCTTCAGCGATCCGCTCGAACGCATGAATCTTACCACCGGGTATAACCCACGAGCCTTTCTGGGGATCTTTGCTCCTTTGTCCTAGGAGGATACGATTCGCTTCATCTCGAACCAGAAGGGCGGACCCAATTCTTGGCAGTGTCTCACTCATTGGACTGTTGGCCGTTCCCAAAGAATGAAGTAGAAGTTGCCCACCCGATTGGTCAAAAGGGCCCCTTCTTAGCTATAACAAGGGCCCTGTTGAAAACAAGCGCACCCTGTTGAAATCGCGTCGAGGGACGCAAGCGAAGTCTCTCCATCCTCACCTCCAATCCTCGTGACACCTCTCCGCGAAGACCCGTAAAGACGAGCACGTGGCGAACGCCCATTGAAGAAGTCTAGCACTTTCGCTTTGTATTCGTCACCGCGAGGGAGTGGTGAGCGAAGTTGAACCATGTCGTGCCCCACGTCCCGCAGCGCCGACCAAAACGCGGGTGCCCTCATCCTCGCGCCTCGTCGCCGGTTGTCATCCTGAGCGCAGCGAAGGATCTCGCCGGCACTATCCCTGCTAAAATGCGAAGAACGCGCAACGCGGAAGGAACAGACCAGGGATAATGCTGCTGCAGTTAGGGCCTCACGGCTCTTTGGAGGTGCAATGCCCTGGTGCTCGCCCACGCTCGTAACCCCTTTAGGATGCCCACTTGCGAAAAAAGCGAACGTAAGTGCTTTGGAATGCGCTCTTAGAAATTCATTGGACTTAAAATCCTTTGGAATCAGCACTTACAAAAAAGGTAGGGGGGAGGGGGCCTGCGCCTCCGCCTGAGCGTCTGGGCACGCTTTCAAGCGTGCCAACTGCGGGCCATCAAAGCGGCGGCTTCAGCCGCTGAGGTAATTGCCTCCTCAGGGGTTAAAAGCCCTTGGTCGTGTGCCTTTGTTTCGGCACGGCTGAAGAGTCTGTGTGAAAACTCAAGTTCTTCGTCAGGGCACGGCAGGCGTGCCCTGACAGAGTCGAGGGGGCTGCGGTTTCAAAAAAGGTGCTGCTGGCTGCGCGGGGGATCGATGCCGAAATGCTTGTAGGCAAGAGCGGTGGCCACGCGGCCGCGCTGCGTGCGGTCGAGCAGGCCCATCTGCATCAAATAAGGCTCGTAAATCTCCTCAATGGCGTCTTCCTCTTCGCTCAGCGAAGCGGCAATTGTGTTCAGGCCCACCGGCCCCCCGGCATACTTCTGGATGATGGTGAGCATGAGGTTGCGGTCCACTTCGTCCAGGCCATGTTCATCGACGCCCAGCATCTTCAGCGCCTCGCGCGCCACCTCGAGCGTGGCGACACGCGGCGTGCCGCGGCTGCGCCGCGCGATCTCCATGGCCCCTGCATCCTCCACCGCGATGCCCAGGATTTTCGCCGAGCGGCGCACGATCTCAACCACGTCCTCGGGCGCGTAGAACTCCAGGCGGTGCACGATGCCGAAGCGCGAGCGCAGCGGCGCGGTGATCAGCCCGGCGCGCGTGGTGGCGCCGACCAGGGTGAACTTATTCAGCATGAAAGGATGGATGCGCGCGCCGGGGCCCTGACCGATCATCAAGTCGATGCGGTAGTCCTCCATCGCCGGGTAGAGAATCTCCTCGACAGGCGGCAGCAGGCGGTGGATTTCGTCCAGGAAGAAGACTTCGCGCAGCTCCAAGGAAGTGAGAATGGCGGTCAGATCGCCCTTACGCTCGAGCATCGGCCCCGAACTGGTTTTGATCGGGACCCCCAGCTCGTTGGCCAGGATCTGCGCCAGCGTGGTCTTACCCAGGCCCGGCGGGCCATAGAGCAGAACGTGGTCCAGCGAGTCGCCGCGGCTGCGCGCCGCCTCCACAGCGATCAGGATGTTTTCCTTGACGCGCGATTGGCCGATGAAGTCCGCCATGCGCCTCGGCCGAACGCTTGCCTCGATGCGCGCGTCCTCGTCAAACGCCTGCCCGGAGACGACGCGTTGCGGAGATTTCTGCATCTGCGGTTTCGCCACGTCTCCCCCGAATCCGCGGGCCAGGCAACCCTCAACCCTTCAACCAGCCTCAGGGCAAGCCCTTCGCCTTGGTCACGGCCAGCTTCTGCTCTCGAACTCCGCTCCGGCCAAGCCCTTCGACAAATCTCAGGGCGAGCGGGACAAGTGCCCCTACGCCGATCTACTCGCGCTGCGAGCCGCCCCGCTCGGGTTGGTCAAGCGCTGCAGCGCGGCGCGCAGCACGGCTTCAAAGTTGGCGCTCGAGCCGTCGGGCGCGACCTCCTCCACAGCCTTCTCGGCCGCGCGGCGGTCGTAGCCCAGGTTGAGCAGAGCCGAAACCACGTCGGCGGCGAGACCCGCAGGCCTGGCCGGCGCAGCGCTTTCGATCCCCTCGATGCCCTCCAGCTTGTCTCGCAATTCCACGACAATGCGCTCGGCGGTCTTCCGGCCCACGCCCGGGATGCGCGTCAGATGCTCGATATTGGCGTGGCGAATGGCCGGCACGATCTCTTCCACGCTCATCCCCGAGAGGATCTTCAGCGCCAGCGCAGGCCCCACGCCGGAAGCCGAAATCAGCAGCTCGAAGAAATGCTTCTCGCGAGAGGTCAGGAAACCGTAGAGGGCGAAGACGTCTTCGCGAACGTGCGTGTGAGTCAGCAGCGTGACCTCGTCGTGGAGTTCGCCCAGCCGGTAGAAAGTCGAGAGCGGGATATGCACCAGGTAGCCCACGCCGCCCACGTCAACCAGGACCTGGTTGACGCGCTTGTCCAGCAACCGTCCGCGCAGGTGTCCAATCATGCGCAGCGATTATTGGCCAAGGCCGGCGGGGTGTCAACGCGGCCGCAGACCTTCACGAAGATGGAGTCGGCGAGGCTCGCGCGCAATGAGCCTTGTGGAGGAGAGTTATCCGCGCGAAACGCCAAATTACTTGACGCCGTCGATGAGATCCACGGAATCAATGACGCCGACAATGGCCATATCAATCGGCGAGTTGGGCCGGCCGACGGCGGTCATGGCGGAGAAGCCTTCGGTGACGATCAAGACGCGGTCGCCGATGCCCGCGTCCACAGCGTCGAGCGCGAGGACCACCTCGCCGCGGTCGGAGCCGTCGAGGTTGAGCGGCTGGACGACGAGAATCTTGCGCCCTTGATGCGAGGGCGATTTCTGCGTGGCCACAACGTCGCCGATGACGCGGCCAATCAGCATCGGAGGTTCTCTGTAGCCCGCCTCTTCAGAGGCGGGGCTTTGCGTCCACCAAACGCCCCGCGTCTAAGAGACGCGGACTTGCCTTGCGCCAGTCTGCACCCTGGGCGTCATTCCAAGCCCCAAACCGCCCGCGGGGCGAGCCTCCTCGCTTCACTCGCGAGCTTCTGGGATGTTGATGGCGTCCACGATGCCGACAATGGTGGCCTCGGTCGGAGTCTCACTGGGCAGGAAGGGGAAGCTGGCCTCGCGGCCACGGCACCAGTAAATCGTCTCGCCCGCGCCCGCGCCGACCGCGTCAATGGCCACAAACGCGCGGCCACGGTCGCGCCCGTGGCGATCAATCGGCTGCACAAGCAGCAGCTTGTAACCCACGAGCGAGGCGTTCTTCATGGTACAGACCACGTTTCCGATTACGCGTCCCAGCATCATGGGAGAGTCCGAAGTCTGTCACTTCTTTCGCGCGGCGGCGAGCTCGGCCTCGTGCTGCGCATCGAGCTTGACTGCATCCACGATGCCGACGATGGCGGTATCCACGGGCCGATCCTTGCATTCGGCGGCGTTGCGCGCCGAACTGCCCGTGACCACCAGCACGGTCTCGCGGAAGCCGGCGTCGACAGTATCTACGGCCACAAGATAACCGGGCTCATCGGCGCCTTCGGGAGAGACGGGCTTCACCACCAGCAGCTTCTTGCCTTCCAGTCGCGGGTCTTTGCGCGTGGCAACCACGGTGCCAACGATGCGGGCTAGAATCATGTTCGGCAGTCAAGAGTTAAAAGTTAAGAGGCGAAAGCCAAGCCTGCTTCCCCGCAAAAAATCACTGCCCTCGCGATGCTGCGGCAGCGAAGCCGGCAGAAACTCCGGCTTCCAGGCTTCGGCTCGCTCCGCGCGAGGGGAAACGCCGCTGTCACTCCCGGTTGCCCTCCCGCGACTACCGGGACGCCGCGGCCACCGCGGACTTGCCGATGGGCAGCACGTCTTCGAGCGACTGGTGCGGCCGCGGGATCACGTGGACCGCAATCAACTCGCCCACGCGCCGTGCCGCCGCTGCGCCCGCATCGGTAGCCGCTTTCACAGCAGCCACATCGCCGCGGACCAGCGCGGTAACGTAGCCCGAGCCGATCTTCTCCCAGCCCACCAGCGTCACCTTGGCCGCCTTGACCATAGCGTCCGAGGCCTCGATCATCGCTACCAGGCCGCGCGTCTCGATCATGCCGAGTGCTTCACCCATTCTGGTTCCTCCATCCATTGCTCCGGCCGCCGGCCGGGTCGGGAAAACTCTCACCGGCGCTCGTATGGGGGCCGAGAAAACGAAATTCTAAAATTGCAGATTATGCGGCATGCCGAAGGAAGTGACGCATCGCTCACAGAAATTCCTTCCGGCCGCGCCTCCCGGTTCGCAAACTCGCGGAGCCTTTTCTACCGCCGAGCTCGATCGTTGCGGACAGCTTCTTCGATCAGCGCTTCGAGCTCTTCGCGCGTTAGGGTGACGCAACTCCCGGGCCCGGCGCCGTCGGAATCCGATGTCTCTGAAGTGACCGGGCATTCCGGGCCGACCTGCGACGCGGTAGGAGAGCCGTACCGCGCGCGCGCCGCGAGCAATTTTTCCACATCGCCGCTAGAAAGCAAGACCTGTTTGCCGAGCAGCTCGGTGACCAGGGTCACCTGGGCGAAGTGCTCAACCGTCTCCATACGGAAAAAGGCGGTGAGCAGGTCGGCACCGTACGTGACCACGCCGTGGTTGGCCATCAGAAGGGCGTCGTAGTGCGGGACCAGCGGCTCGAGCGCTTCGCTCAACTCGGGCGTGCCAGGTGTGCCGTAGCGGGCCACCGGGATGCAGCCCAGCGCCAGCACCATTTCGCTCGCCAGGGCTTTGTTGAGCGGCAGCCCCGCGGCGGCGTATCCGGTGGCGACCGGAGGATGCGCGTGGCAGACGGCGTTGACGTCGGGCCGACGCTGGTAGATGAGCAGGTGCATGGCCAGCTCGGAGGAGGGATTGCGGTGACCGGCAAGTTTGCGGCCCTGAAGGTCGGTGATGACCAAGTCGTTGGGTGCCATCATGCCCTTGCTGGTGGCGGTGGGCGAGGTGAGGATGCGGCGCGAGTCCAGCCGAATGGAGATGTTGCCGTCCGTCGAAGCGACAAAGCCGCGCTGGTGAATCCAGCGCCCGACGGCGCAAACCTCGCGGCGATGCTCCTCCTCAGTCTTCAGATGGCCGGGCAAGATGGAATCAGCAAACATGCGCAATGGGTCGGCTGTGCGCCGAAAATAGACATTTGCCGCTCGGACTCGTTTCTCCAGGGTTCTCCCGACTTCTCCCGGCTCCTCCTAGGCGTAAATCCCGCGAAGTTTCAGCGCGAAGCCCACGCGGTCGATGGCCAGCATGTAGGCAGCAATGCGGTTATTGACCCCATGGGTTTCGGCATAGCGCACTACTTCATCGAAGCTGTGCTCCATGACGTCCTGCAAGCGTTCGTTGACTTCGCTTTCGCGCCAAAAGAAGCCTTGGCGATCCTGTACCCACTCGAAGTAGCTGACGGTGACGCCGCCAGCGTTGCCCAGAATGTCGGGGATAACGAATACTCCCTTCTTCTCCAGAATCTCGTCGGCCGGGGAGGTGGTGGGCCCGTTGGCACCCTCGCAGAGAATGCGCGCCTGAACGCGATGGGCGTTCTGGCTGGTGATTTGGTTTTCGACCGCGGCGGGGAGCAGGATGTCACACGGCTGGAAGAGAATCTCCTGGGGAGAGAACTTGACGCCGCCGGCGGGGAACTCGGGCACGGGCTTGTGCTTGGCGTACACCCAATCGAGCAGGGCGGGAATGTCGAAACCTTTTTCATTGTAGAGCGCGCCGTAGATGTCGGCCACGCCGACGATTTTGTAACCGGCCTGGTGCATCAGCATCGCCGACATCGAGCCCACATTGCCGAAGCCCTGGATGATCACGCGAGTGTTCTCGCGCTTCATCCCCAGCTTGGCAAGCGCGCGGTCGCACACGATCTGGCAGCCGCGCCCGGTGGCTTCCTTGCGGCCGTGCGAGCCGCCGAGATCCAGCGGCTTGCCGGTGACCACCGCGGTGGTGGTATGCCGCACGTGCATCGAGTAGGTATCCATCACCCAGGCCATGGTCTGCTCGTTGGTGCCGAGGTCGGGCGCGGGCACGTCGCGCTCCGGCCCGATCCATTCGCTCAACTCGGCGGTGTAACGCCGCGTGATGCGCTCTAACTCGCCGAGCGAAAGTTTGTTGGGGTCGCAGATCACGCCGCCCTTGGCGCCGCCGAAGGGAATGTTCACCACTGCGCACTTCCAAGTCATCCAGGCGGCCAGCGCACGCACTTCGTCGAGCGTGACGTCGGGAGCGAAGCGGATGCCGCCCTTGCACGGGCCGCGGACGATGGAGTGGTGCACGCGATAGCCGATGAACACTTCCAGGTGGCCGTTATCCATCGCCACCGGGATGTACACGGTGATTTCCTTGTTCGGGTAGCGCAGATACTTGTATAGGCCTTCTTCCAGGCCGAGCAGCTTCGCGGCCACCTCGAAGCGCGCTTCCGCGGACTCGTAAACGTTTAATTCGTTGTGTGCGGCGATGGTGGCCATTGCAGTTTCTCCTTGGTCGGTGCCCGTTGAGGCGAGGCGGGGAGAACTCCTCTCACCGGGGCCAGCCGGGCGCCGGTGCAGCGCTCTGGCGGGCGGGGGTCAGTATACGAACCTCCGCTTCGACACGCAAGGCAACGACGAGTCGCTGCCCCAGAATTTGAGAGTCGAGAGTTCCGAGGAGAGAACCAGGAAGCGTCATCGAGCAATGAATAGCGACCGGAGCCGGTCAACGGGCCGGCTGGCGCTCGACGAATTCCTCCAGTAATAGGCGAGTAAGGCGCTTGCGATTATGCCGCACTACGCCGTGCTCCTCGAGCAGGTTGTCGAACACGCAGCGCAGGCCCATGCGCTGCAGCTCGCCCACATCAGCTCGGAGCAATTCCGCGCCCTCGCAGCGATAGCGACGCAGCACAGCCGGCGAGACCGGCCGATCGTTTATCACTGCCCAGTCGAACAAGGGTCGCCGCGTGTGCTGGTAGATGGCCCGCACGTGGTCGGTCACCGAGTAACCCTGGGTCTCGCCCGGTTGGGTCATCAGGTTGGAGATGTAGACGCACGTCGCCCTCGATTGCTCGATGGCTTCGGCCACTCCGGAGATGAGCAGATTGGGAATGATGCTGGTGTAGAGCGAACCCGGCCCCACAAGGATCAAATCCGCCTCGGCAATGGCCTCCAGGACTTCCGGAAGCGGGCGCACACGCCGGGGCACCAGGCGCACGCGGTGGATGCGCTTGCTGCTCCGCGTAATACGTGTTTCGCCGGCCACTACGCTTCCATCTTCCATAACTGCCTCCAGCGTGACGTTCTGCGCCGTGGAGGGAAAGATTCGACCGCGAATCGAAAGTACCTCGCTGCTCAACTGCACCGCTCGCGTGAAATCCCCGGTGACGTGGCTCAGGGCCGTCAGGAACAAGTTGCCGAAGCTGTGGCCGCGCAGGCCGCGTCCGGCATGGAAGCGGTATTGGAACAGGCGCCCGAGCAGCGCTTCATCTTCCGAGAGCGCCACCAAGCAGTTGCGAATATCGCCGGGAGGAAGGATGCGGTATTCGCGGCGCAGGCGGCCGGAACTGCCTCCGTCATCGGTGACGGTGACCACCGCTGCCAGATCGGCGATCGGCCGGCGACCCGCTTCTTGCCTCCGGCGCGCCACGTGCTCCTTGAGCCCACTGAGGAGAGTGGACAGACCAGTACCCCCGCCGAGCGCGACGACCCGGACAGCTTGCGCAGCCAGAGCGGCGTCGGATCTCAATTTCGGCCCGATGGATCGAGCCGGTGTTCTGCGTCGGACGTCCGGCATTCTATTTAAGACTACACCGGCCTCAGGGCGCATGACCCGCCGCCAGAGTTTGAATCTCATCGAAACGGTACACGTGCCGGCCGGCGACGTCGAGTCTCGTTGCAGCGAATAGCACGCGGACAAGGCTTACCGAAGACGGGCTTGGTTCTGCTGAGGAGATACGATGTCGAAGTGTCGCGGTTGCAAGCAAGCGAGCGAACAATTGCCCCGTGTGCGGCGGTTCGGACAATGCCCCGTGTGGTTGGAGCCGCAAGCTAGCTGCCAGATCCCTCTCGCTCGGGGTAAAGCAGCTCGGTGAAGCGCGGATCTTCCTGGAGAAACGCGAAGTCCTCGTCGTTGCGGGCGTGGTAGCGATTTTCAGGCCGCAGCTCGATAGCCATTTTCAGGTTTTCCATCGCCGCTTCGGCTTCCCCTGTAAGGCAGTCCAGCGCAGCCATGGCGTAGAAGACGTAGTCGGCCTTGGGGGCCAGTTTGCGTGCGCGGAGCAGGTGTTCGCGAGCCTCATCCCAGCGGCCCAAGTTCATCATGGCCACTCCGCATTGGTAATGCTCCTCGGGAGTGCGAGGAGTCGGTGCGGGGAGACGCGAAATCCGCTGCTCGATGATACGCTGATGCACCTGAGCGCGGTCCCCCAGCTCTTTGCTAGGCCCAGCAATCACCTTTTCCAGTATTTGCTTGGCCTTATGGAACTTTTGCTGCTGGAAATACAGGAGCGCTTCCTCATACTGTTTGAGCTGTTGTTGGACGCGCGGATCTACAATTTCGGCGGTTGCCTTTTGGGAGGCGCCGCTAGTCTCTATCGTCTTTTTCTTCAATGGATTAGACGGAGACGCAGGGGTTCGCGCACCCCGCCCGTTGCGTCGTTTGTGGGCCTTGCTGCTGCGTGTCATCCGCGCCATCCTAGCAGAGCCCGCTGGAGGCGTCAACGGGCGGAATTGTGTATAGCTATGAGCTAATTTCAATCGCTCTCCCTTTCCCCCTAACCGAATTATCTTACAGTCGCTTAGCCCGCACCTTGGCTGAGTCCAGATCCACTGAGCATCTTGATGGGAGTCGCGCTGTTCGCGACACCGCGCATCATCCACGAGTCCATTGCGACGGGGATGATGGGGATGATGTTCGTCATCTACGTCATCCCGCTCCTAAGCCTCGCCTTCGTCGCCTGGGCGGTGGCCAGCCGTCGCCTCTCCAGCGGGCCTCGGCGTGCGTTGATGGTCGCCACTCCTTGACTGGCGGCGACCGCTGACGATATCGTGGGGTCGATCCGCCTTATGCTACGACGGTCCTCAAATCTCTTCTTCTGTCTTGCTTGCCTAACGCTCGCGCAACAGATCGGCTCAGCCGGCGACTGGCCGGACTGGCGCGGACCCGATCGCGATGGGGTCTCCAGGGAGAAGGGTCTGCCCGAAAAGTGGTCGCTGGGCGGGCAGAATCTGGCCTGGAAAGCGCCCTACGGGGGGCGCTCCACTCCGGTCGTGCTCGGCGATCACCTCTACTTGCAAAACACAGCCGGAAAAGGCGAAACCGAGCAGGAGAGGATCCTGTGCCTCAATACCGACACCGGCAAGCTCCTCTGGGAGTATAGGTTCAATGTGTTTCAGAGCGACGTGCCGGCGCATCGCGTGGGCTGGGCCTCGCCGGTGGCCGATCCCGAAACCGGAAACGTTTATGTGTTCGGCGTCAACAACCTGCTGACGGCGCTCACCAAAGACGGCAAGAAATTGTGGGAGCGTTCCATCACGGAAGAGTTCTCCCCGTTCACCACGCACGGTGGCCGCACAGTCTCGCCGATTGTGGACGGCAATCTCGTCATCGTCAGCACGCCCACCGCGACTTGGGGCACCCAGGCGAATCGCGCGCAGCGCTTCATCGCGCTGGACAAACGAACTGGCGACATCGTGTGGATCAGCACGCCAGGCGGGCGTCCCTACGACACCAGCTACGCCCCGATGAACATCGTCGCGGTCAATGGCATGCGGCTGCTGGTCACCGGCGGAGCCGACGGCGCCGCGCTGGCTTTGAAACCGCAAACCGGCGAGCCGGTGTGGAACCTCGTGATCGCCAAGCGCGGCCTCAACACCGGCATTGTCGTGAGTGGCAAGTATGCGATCTTGTCTCACAGTGAAGAGAACCTGGATACCAACGAAATGGGCATGATCGCCGCCGTCGACGCCAGCGGCAAGGGGAAGCTCGGCAAGGAAAGCATCAAGTGGGCCGTGAAGGGGTTTATGGGCGGGTTCTCCTCTCCCGTGATCGACGCGGACCGCATCTATCAGGCCGATAATAGCTCCAATCTCTTCGCCTTCGACCTGGAGACGGGCCGCCAGCTCTGGAAGCTGAACCTAGGTACAATCCAGAAAGGGTCGGTGGTGTTTGGCGATGGTAAGATCTACATCGGCAGCGAGAGCGGCAAGTTCTACATCCTGCGGCCCCACGCCGACCATTGCGAGGTATTGAACGAGGTCGAGTTGCCGCTCAGCGACCAAGGTCTGGCGTCTCAAAAAATCCCCGAGCCGGTGGTTGCTTCGGCGGCGGTGGCGCGCGGTCGGGTTTACTTCGTTTCGAGCGACTCGTTGTACGCCATCGGCCCGAGGAGGACTTCGGCGAAGCCCTGGCAACCGGTGACGCAGGCGATCGAGCCCGGCCAGGGTGCGCCTGCCTGGGTGCAGGTGGCACCGACCGAGATGGTGCTCAAGCCCGGCGACACCGTACAGTTGCACGCGCGACTCTACGACGCTGCAGGTCGCTTCCTGCGCGAAGAGAAGTCGGCGGCGTGGTCGCTCGAGGGCCTGAGGGGGATGGTGGCCGATGGCAAGCTCGCGGTGGCGCCGGACAAAGTGAGCCAGGCCGGGTTGATCAAGGCTACCGTGGGAGGCCTCACCGGAGAGGCCCGCGCGCGCGTCATCCCACCGCTGCCTTGGAACGAGACGTTCGACGCCTACCCGGTCGGGAGCGTGCCGCCGCACTGGGTGAGCGCCACGGCCGGCCGTTTCCAGGTGAGCGAGTTGGACGGCCGGAAGGTGCTCGAGAAGCTCCCGAACGAAACGCTGTTCAAGCGCATGCGTGTCTTTATGGGGCCGTCGGACTGGTCGAATTACACGGTGGAGGCCGACATCCGCATCAACGAAAAGCGGCGCCAACTGGGCGACGCCGGCATCATCGCGCAGCGCTACACGCTGGTGGCGTTCGGAAACAACCAGCGGCTGGAGATGAATTCCTGGCAGCCGGAGACCGCGCGGGCCGTCTCCGCGCCGTTCGCCTGGAAACCTAACACGTGGTATCGCCTCAAGCTGCGCGTGGAAAACACCTCCAACGGCAAGAAACGCATTCGTGGCAAAGCCTGGCTGGCCGGCGAGCCCGAGCCGGAGGGCTGGCTCATCGACCGTGTCGACCCGATTCCGAACCAACAGGGCAGTCCCGGTCTCTTCGCCGATGCCCAGTTTGGAGTTTATTTCGCCAACCTTAAGGTGACGCCGAATCAATGAAACGCATTATCTTGCTCTCCACGGTTTGTCTGTTTATTTCTTTCTGGCTATTGTTCGCCTCCGATCCCGGCACGGGCGACTGGCCGATGTGGGGTGGCACGCCCGATCGCAACATGATCTCGCTGATGAAAGGCATCCCCACCTCTTGGGATATCAAGACGAGGAAGAACGTGAAGTGGGTGGCACAGCTCGGCTCGCAGAGCTACGGCAATCCGGTGGTGTCGGGCGGGCAAGTCTACGTCGGCACCAACAACGAGCTGGTGCGGAACCCCAAGGAGGGTGGCGACCGCGGCGTGTTGATGTGCTTCCGCGAATCGGACGGAAAATTCCTCTGGCAGCACACCAACGAGAAGCTGCCGGCAGGCCGCGCCAACGACTGGCCGTTCCAGGGCGTCTGCTCCTCGCCGCTGGTCGAAGGGGACCGTCTCTACTACGTGTCGAACCGTTGCGAGCTCATCTGCCTGGACACCCACGGCGACGGCAACGGCAACGCGAAGGTCATCTGGAAGTTTGACATGATCGAGCAGGTTGGCTCGTCGCCGCACAACATGTCGAACTCGTCTCCGGTTTCTTACGGCGACCTGATCTTTGTCAGCACCTCCAACGGCCAGGATGAGAGCCACGTGCACATTCCCTCGCCGCGGGCGCCGTCCATGGTTGCGGTGAACAAGAAGACTGGCAAGCTGGTCTGGGAGGTGAACAATGTGGGTGAGCGGATCCTGCACGGGCAGTGGTCTTCGCCCTCGATCGGCAAGGTCGGGGACGTGGTGCAGGTGGTGATGGGCGAGGGGGACGGCTGGGTGCGCGGCTATGAGGTGCTGACCGGCAAGAAGCTCTGGGAGTTCGACCTCAATCCCAAGGATTCGGTTTGGCCGAAGACGCGCAATGAGGTTATCTCCACGCCGGTGATCTGGGAGAACAAGGTGTTCATTGCCAACGGGCAGGACCCGGAGCACGGTGAGGGAGTCGGGCACCTCTACGCGATCGACGCGACCAAGCGCGGCGACATCACCGACCTCGGCCGCCTCTGGCGTTACGACAAAATCCGTCGCTCGATTTCAACCGGCGCCATCTACAACGGGCTTCTGTTCTATGCCGACTTCAGCGGCTTCCTGCACTGCCTGGACGTGAACACCGGCAAGCCGTACTGGACACATGACCTGCTTTCGGCCGTCTGGGGCTCGCCGATGGTGATCAGCGGGAAGGTCTACCTGGGCGATGAGGACGGCGACGTGGTAGTGCTGGAGGCGAGCAAGGAGAAGAAGTTGATCGACAAGATGAACATGGGCAGTTCGGTCTACGCGACGGCGGTGCCCGCTGACGGCGCACTGTTCATCATGAACCGCAATCAGCTCTGGGCACTGTCGCAGACCAAGTAGAACACGGGCGATCGAAAAATCCAGCCTCACGCCAACGCGCCAAGTGCCTCAGGCTTCCTTGATTTTGCTGCGCTCTGGACGCCTTTGCGTGAGATGTTCCGGTCGGTTTCCATGGGGCCATTCGACTTCCAGATCCGCACCCGGGTCCTGTTCGGCGAAGGCAGATTCGAAGAGCTGGGCGCGCTGGCCCGCGAGCTGGGCTTCAGGCGCACGCTGGTGGTCGCGGACCGCGGCTTGGTGGCGGCGGGCTATGTGGCGCGCGCCGTCCAGCGGCTGGCCAAAGCCGGCGTGGAGGCTTTCGCGTTCCACGACTTCGAACCAAATCCGGACACGGTGATGGTCGAGGCCGGGCGAGTGTTCGCGGCCGCTTGCCGCGTGGACTCGATCATCGGGCTCGGGGGCGGCAGCTCGCTCGACTGCGCCAAAGGGATCAACTTCGTACTCACCAACGGTGGCAGCATGCGCGATTACTGGGGCTACGGCAAGGCCACGCGACCGATGCTGCCGATGATCGCAGTTCCGACCACGGCCGGCACTGGCAGCGAGGCGCAATGCTACGCGTTGATTTCCGATGCTGGGACGCACGTGAAAATGGCCTGCGGCGATCCCAAGGCGGCGTTTTGCGTGGCCATTCTCGATCCGCTGCTGACGCGGTCGCAGGCGCGCCAGGTGACCGCGGTCACCGGCTACGACGCGATTTCGCACGCCGTGGAAAGCTACGTGACCACGCGGCGCAACGCCGCGTCCCAGTGCTTCGCCCGCGAGGCCTGGCGGCTCTTGGCAGCGAATTATGAGCGGGTGCTGTGCGATCCGGATGATCTCGAGGCGCGCGGCGCGATGCAGCTCGGCGCGCATCTGGCCGGCATCGCCATCGAGCATTCGATGCTCGGCGCGACGCACGCCTGCGCCAATCCGCTCACGTCGCACTACGGCATCACTCATGGCTTGGCCATTGCCGCACTGCTGCCGCACGTGGTGCGATGGAACCACCCGGCGGCAGGCCAACTGTACCGCGAACTCGATGAGGGCGATGTTGGAGACCGGCTGGCGCGGATGGCGGAAGTGGCGGACCTGTCCGTCCGGCTGCGGGAGCATGGAGTTTCGAGAGAGGCCCTGCCCGCTTTGGCCGAGGAAGCCGCCGCCCAGTGGACCGGACAGTTCAATCCGAGACCATTCGACGCCGCCGGAGCCGTGGAGATTTACGAATGGTCGTATTGAATCCCTGCAACGATTCCCCGCGCTGTGCGTCTTGTGTTAGCGTGGACAGGACCCGGCTCTAAACGCTCGAAACCGAGCGGAGACCGTTCGAAACACGTGGTTTGATATACTTGTGGTCGTTAGGGAACCCCCATGGAACTCCCCATTCTAGGGTCGGCGGGATCAGGTCCGAAGGACGTGCGTCTGGAGGAAGAGACCACGGTCGGCAACTATTTCATATCGAACTATCCTCCGTACTCTTTCTGGACTCGGGATCACGTGAGTGAAGCCCATGCCGCCTTGGAGCGCCCGCCGGTTCCAGCAACCGCGTTGGGAATTTACCTCCACATTCCTTTTTGCCGGAAGCGGTGCCATTTCTGCTACTTCAAGGTCTATACGGACAAAGATGCGAGCCAGATTGGCCGTTACCTCGACGCCACCATCCAGGAGCTGACGCTTTACTCTCAAAAACCCTTCATTGGCGGCAGGAAGCCGAAATTTGTTTATTTTGGAGGCGGAACCCCTTCCTTCATCTCTTCCCACCAGCTTAGCCGGCTCGTGGATGCCATGAAGAGGCTGCTGCCTTGGGATGAGGCCGAGGAGATCACTTTCGAGTGCGAGCCCGGAACCCTAACCGAAGGCAAGCTCAGGGTAATCCAAGAGCTGGGCGTCACTCGCCTCAGTTTGGGTATCGAGAACTTCGATGACCATATCCTCGAAATCAACGGGCGCGCTCACGGCGCGAAGGACGTCGAGCGCTCGTATGATTTCGCCCGCTCCATCGGATTCCCTCAAATCAATATCGACCTAATCGCGGGGATGATGGGGGAGACCACCTGCAACTGGCAGGAATGCGTGCGCAAGACGATATCGTTAGCTCCCGACAGCGTCACCATCTACCAGATGGAAATTCCTTACAACACCACCATCTTCAAGGAAATGACGGCGAACGAAAAGACCGTCGCGCCGGTGGCCGACTGGAGAACCAAGCGTGAGTGGGTCACTTACGCTTTCTCGGAGCTGGAAAAGGCCGGCTACAGCGTTACCAGCGCCTACACAGCGGTCAAGGATCCTGGGCGGACCCGCTTCCTCTACCGGGATCTCCTGTGGACCGGCGCGGACATGCTCGGCCTCGGTGTGGCTTCCTTTTCGCACGTCGGCGGCACCCACTTTCAAAATGAAAGCGATTTCGGACCCTATGTCGCCACACTGAATCAAGGGACGCTTCCGATCTGCCGCGCTTTGACGCCGACCCAGGAAGAGCGCATGATTCGGGAACTCATTCTTCAAATGAAGCTAGGGCATGTTCACAGGGCTTACTTCCAAGGCAAGTTCGGTGTCGACATTCAACAGCGATTTGCCGACTCCCTGAGCAAACTGCAGGATCGCGGCTTTCTGGCGCTTGATGAAAACAGTTTGCGACTGAGCCGCGCAGGCCTGTTGCAGGTGGACAGGCTGCTTCATGAGTTCTTCCTGCCGCAACATCGCAACGCGCGGTATACGTGACGGTCGTACTGCCATCCAGCATTCCAACTGGAGACAGTTCGTGCACGGGAATAATCTCTATGACGCAATCGTGATTGGAGGCGGGCCCGCAGGCTCGACGGCGGCGGCGATCCTCGCAAGTAAAGGCCGCAGCGTCGTGCTGCTCGAAAAGGAGAAGTTTCCCCGCTATCACATTGGCGAGTCATTGCTCCCCTATACTTACTTTCCTCTCCAGCGCATGGGGCTCATCGACCGGATGAAAACCTCTCATTTCCCCAAGAAATACAGCGTCCAGTTCGTAAGCGTCGACGGGCGGGCATCTCAGCCCTTTTATTTTTTCACGCACCTGAAACATGAAGCTGCCTGCACCTGGCAGGTCCTGCGCAGTGAGTTCGACCAGATGCTCCTCGACAACGCCCGCGCCAAAGGCTCCGAAGTGCAGGACCAGACCATGGTCCGGGAGATGATCCAGGATAACGGCGTCGTCACCGGAGTGAGAGCCGTCGGCAAGAACGGCAAGACGCTGGAATTCCACGCGCCGATAACCATCGACGCCAGTGGACGCGATGCCTTTGCTGTGACGCGCAAGGGGTGGAAAGTGCGCGATCCGTACTTGAACAAAATCGCCGTGTGGACCTACTACCAGGGAGCGCTGCGCGACCCAGGACTCGATGAGGGCGCCACCACCATTGCTTACCTCCCCGAGAAGGGCTGGTTCTGGTACATTCCGCTGCCTGAAGATATCGTTAGTGTGGGCGCAGTTGCCGAAAAGACTTACCTCTACAACGGCACGCGAGACCCTGCATCTATCTTTCATCGCGAGGTGGCAAACAATACCTGGATCCAGCAGCACCTGGCGCCCGGCCGGCAGACCGGCCCGTATCGGGTCACGGGAGAGTATTCCTATCGTTCCCGCTATTGCGCTGCCGATGGATTGGTCCTGATCGGGGACGCCTTTGCCTTTCTCGATCCCGTCTTCTCTTCCGGGGTCTTCCTGGCGCTGCGCAGCGGGGAGCTCGCCGCCGACGCCGTCGACGCTGCCCTCACGGGGGGCAACGTTGGCGCATCACAGTTCAGCGATTACGGAGCGCAGATGTGCAAAGGCATCGAGGCCATGCGGAAATTGGTCTATACCTTTTACGACCACGAGTTCAGCTTTCGACAGTTTGTGGATCGCTACCCGCACCTCCACGGCGATCTGACCGACTGCCTGATGGGTAACCTGTTTCGCGACTTTGATCCGCTGTTCGAGGCGGTGGCGCAATTTGCAGGCGTCCCGGAACCGCTGGAGCATGGCCGGTCGTTGATCGAAGGTCGATGAAACGTGGCCTGCGAATTCAAGCTGACGCGCCAAGTGGAGTTTTCCGATATCGATATGGCCGGTATCATGAATTTCTTGAACTTCTTCCGATTCATGGAGGCCGCCGAGCGCGCGTTCTTCCGGTCTCTAGGTATCTCCATTCATCAAGCGGGTAGCGGGCTGGGCTGGCCACGGGTGCACGCGGACTGCGACTTCAAGGATCCTCTCCGGTTCGAGGACGTTGTTGAAATCTGCCTTTTTGTGCGCGAGAAGAGGAAGAAGAGTATTGTCTATGACTTTGTCTTCCGAAAGTTGAACGAGCAGCCCGCTAGAGAAGTCGCGCGAGGAACCCTGGCCGTCGCCTGCGTGAAGCTCGACAAGCAGGGCGGCAAGATGACGGGTATTCCGATACCAAAGGCCATTCGAGACAAGATTGAAGTCGCACCGAAAGAACTTTTCGACCTCTAAGCACCGCCGATTTCCCGGTCCCGGCAGCAAAGGCGGCGGTCCTCGCGGAGATACGCGCAACGGCGATGTCGGCGATCACGTCATGCGGGGCCGCTTAATGAGCGCCGCCCGCTCCGCGCCTGCTGCATAAAACTGGATGCTTCGAAAAGCGGCTCCAATTCCGTCTTCCGAATCAACCTTCGCAGCAACGGGGAGGTCATGTAGGTTGTCACCACCGCCATGAACACCAGCATGAAGAATACGCTCCTGGGAATAACCCCCAGGTCGTAGCCCAGGTTGACTGCAATCAACTCCATCAGCGCGCGGGTATTCATAAGCACGCCCACCAACCAAGCCTCCTTCCAGGTGAGGCCGTTGAGCAAGGCCGCCGTGGTGCAGCCGCCGATCTTCCCAGCAATCGCGGCGAGCAGTACCAGACCGCATAACAGCCACATGAGCCCGCCAGGCATGGTGCCGATATCGGTCCGCAAGCCGGTATAGGTGAAGAAAATCGGCAGGAAAAACACCGTGACGAAATCTCGCAACCGGCGCATGACGGCTTCCCGGAACTCGTGCTGATCGTACAGAACCGCGCCCATAATGAAGGCCCCGAAAATCGAGAACAGGCCGATGAAATTGGTGATCGCCGCCGAGAGGAAGATCATGATGAACAAGAGCGCCAGAGCGGAGGGTGAAATCTCTCCGCCGCCGGCGCGCAAAGTCATGGCCGTCCACCGGCGCAGCAGCCGGCGACCGACTAGGATCATGAAAAGGGCGTATGCCAGCGCCTCGGCAACCATGGTCATGGTCGCGAACGGATTGAATCTCGACCGGACAATCGCGCTCACCAGGGCCAGAATGATCCAGCCAGCCGCGTCATCCACGGCGGCCGCTGTAATCGTCAGCGAGCCCAAGCGCGTGCGACTGATGTTGAATTCAATCAACATCCGACCCAAGATGGGGAGCGCGGTAATCGACAGGGCGGTCGCGAGAAACAAGGAAAAGCCAACCTTATTGATCTCCTGGCCCACATAGCGGTGGAGCACCTGCGCCACGGCCAGCCCCAAACCAAACGGAAGAAGAATCCCGGCGAGGGAAACCGAGAGGGCGACGTGCCCGTGGGTGCGCAGGTGGCTAAAGTCGAACTCCAGTCCGATCAAGAACATCAGCAGGATCAGCCCGATTTGGCTTAGGATGCTGAACACGAGCCCGACAGATGGTTGAAACACCTGTCGAAACAGATGGGGGAAGAAGTGGCCGAACAGGGAGGGCCCAAGAATCAGGCCGGCGGCGATCTCCCCGCATACCTGAGGCTGACCTAGGTAGCGAAAGATGACGCCAAAAACCCGAGCAGCCGCCATGATGATCACCAACTGGATAATAACGATCAGTAAGATGTTCTCCACCTGAGCGCTGACCGGTGAATGCATACCTTCTCCATCTGTCCAGCGTATCGGACTTCACACCTGGCAGCCGTAGGTCCTGGCCGCTCGGATGGCGTAGCCGCTTCGGCTGCCGGCGCGAAACTGGCACCGGCCCGTCTTGCCACTGGTTCCGAGACGGCCGGCCGGGCGCCGGCCGGTCCCTTCCGTAATCAGCCGAAGTTATAATATAAGTGAGAAAGTACCGTGGAATCTATGATCGCTGTCATCGAAGCCGAACCGACTGCTCAAACCATAGCCGCGCGCGCGACTCTGGATTCGCGCCCCCTGTGGCCGGGCTCCGGTGACGAAGGCGCCGTATGAGGATCATTGCGTTCACTGCCGGCGCCGGGCCGATGTATTGTGGAAGCTGTATCCGCGACAACGCGTTGGCGGCGGAGATCAAGAGCCAGGGCCACGATATCAGCCTGGTGCCCATCTATACCCCGACACGGACCGACGAGCCGAACGTCAGCGAGCACAAAGTATTTTGCGGCGGCATCAGCGTGTATCTGGAGCAGCACTTTGCCCTGTTCCGCTGGACTCCCTGGCTGCTAGACCGGCTGTGGGATTCCCCGTGGGCACTCAAGCTTGCCTCGCGGCGCTCAATCGCAGTAAACCCACGCCTCTTGGGTGAGCTGACTGTTTCCATGCTGCGCGGCGAGCAGGGTTTTCAGCGCAAGGAAATCCGGAAGCTGACAAGCTGGCTGCGGAGCGAGGCGCCACCCGATATCGTGACGCTGCCCAACTCGCTGTTGATCGGGCTGGCGCGGCCGATCCGGGAGGCCGTGGGCCGGCCCATATGCTGCACGCTGCAGGGTGAAGACCTGTTCCTCAGCCAGCTTCAGGAACCGCATCGAACCAGGTCACTGGAGCTGATTCGGGCCAACATCGAGCACGTGGACGGCTTCGCGGCGATCAGCGAATACTACGCGGAATTCATGTGCCGCTACCTCGGCATCCCCAGTCACAAGATGCACATCGTGCCAGTTGGCGTCAGCCTCCAGGGCTACGATCCCGCTCCGCGGTTGCTCGGCAACTGTTTCACGGTCGGATACTTCGCTCGGGTCGCGCCGGAAAAGGGCCTGCACGTGCTGGCCGAGGCCTACATCCGGCTGCGGCGCGAGACCGAGTTTTCCGGCGCCACGCTGGAGGTCGCCGGCTACCTGGCGCCTGAGCACCGCGAGTATCTCCACAGCATCGAACGCAAGATGAAGGACACGGGCCTGGAAAACGAGTTCTGCTATCGGGGCGTACTCGACCGGCCGCGCAAAATTGATTTCCTCCGGAACCTCAACGTCCTGTGCGTCCCCAGCAACTACGACGAACCGAAGGGGATCTTCCTGCTGGAGGCGATGGCGAACGGAGTCCCTGTGGTCGAGCCGCGGCGCGGAGCATTTCCGGAGATCCTCCAGAAGACAGGCGGCGGAATCCTGGTGGAACCGGACGACGCGGCGAGCCTGGCCCAGGGAATCTTCTCGCTGTGGAAGGACCCTGCGCTCGCGGAGGAGCTCGGCAAGCGAGGCGCCGAGGGAGTCCGCGAGCACTACAGCGCCTGGCGGATGGCCACGCGGGCGCTCGAGGTGTACGCCAGCATCGCTGCCGCGCGCGTCCATGCTTGAAGTTTTCAACCTCGCCAAGGAGTACCCAACGCCCCGCGGGCCGCTGACGGTTCTTTCCGGCATCTGCCTTTCCTTGAAGCGCGGCGACGCGGTAGTCATCATGGGTCCTTCGGGGGCCGGCAAGAGCACGCTGCTTTACATCCTCGGCGCGCTGGAACAGCCGACCGCCGGCACGGTGGCCCTGGACGGACAAAATCCCTTCCAGTTGGCCGAGAAGGAGCTGGCGGCGTTCCGAAACCAGCTGATCGGCTTCATATTCCAGGACCATTGTCTTCTGCCGCAGTGCTCGGTGCTGGAAAACGTGCTGATTCCGACCTTGGTCGCGAACGATCATGCCGGCTACCCGGCGCGGGCGCGCGAGCTGCTCCAACAGGTGGGGTTGACCGACCGACTGGACCATCGCCCCGCCGAGCTTTCGGGCGGCGAGAAGCAGCGCGTAGCGCTGGCGCGTGCCCTGATCCGGAAGCCGCTTCTGCTGCTCTGCGACGAGCCGACGGGCAACCTCGATCAGGCGTCGGCCGATGTGGTGGCTTCTCTGCTGCTCGAGCTGCACCAACGGCAGGAGACCATCCTGGTGGTGGTAACGCACAACGCGGAGCTGGCCTCCAGGTTCCCCGTCCGGTACGAATTGAGTCATGCGAACCTCCACCTTGCTGGCGCGTAATCTGACGTGGTATTGGCGGACGAACCTCGCTGTGCTGCTGGGGGTCTCGACCGCGGTCGGCGTGCTCGGCGGCGCGCTGCTGGTGGGTGATTCGGTGCGTTCGAGCCTCCGGGACCTGGTGCTGGAGCGGCTGGGCAATACCGATTTCGTCATCTCCCGCAACGGCTTCTTCCGCGAGGAACTGGCCTCGGTCTTCGGCTCTGCCTGCCCCATGATCGCGATCGACGGTGTCGTTGCGCACGAGCCGAGCGGCCGGCGGGCACTGGGTATACAGGTCTACGGGGTCGACGAGCGCTTCTGGAAATTTCAGGCCGAGCCCGGCGAGCCGCCGCGCAACCAGCAAACCCTGTTGAGCGCCGCGCTCGAGCGGGAGCTGGGCGTCAAGGCAGGCGACACCATCCTGATCCGTGTGCAGAAACCCTCCGCCATTCCGCTCGAGTCACTGCACGGTCGCAAGGAAGATGTGGGGAAGACCATTCGGTTCACAGCAACTAAGGCCGCCTTCCGCGAGTTCTCGCTGCGGCCTCAGCAGGGCGACGTCCGCGCTGTGCTGGTCCCGCTCGCCCGCCTCCAGAAGCACCTGGATCAGCGGGGAAAGGTCAACACCATCCTCCTGGCAGACGGACGAGCAAGCAGCGGCGCCATCGAACGCACTTTGAAGGACCGCTACACGCTCGAAGACCTGGGCCTCCGGCTGCGTACCCTGGAGAAGCAGCGCTGCCTTTCCCTTGAAACCGACAGCACCCTGATCAGCGACGACCTGGCCGGGACCGCGGCAGCGACCGCGAAGTCACTGGGTCTCGGCACGGAACCGGTGCTGACGTACCTCGCGAACAGCATCCGCGTCGGTGGGCGCGAGATCCCCTATTCCGTGGTAACAGCGCTCGGGTCCCCGCCCGCCCCGGCCGAAGCCGGCGGCATCACCCTCAACCAGTGGGCCGCCCAGGAGCTGCGGGCGAAGCCAGGCGACGCGGTGTCGCTCGACTACTACGTCTGGAAATCGGACGGTCGTCTGCATACTGACAGTGCGCAGTTCCGTCTGGCAGAGGTAGTTCCGCTCAAAGGCGCGGCGACGGACCGTGAGTTCGCGCCGAAGTATCCGGGGATCACCGAGTCCGAGAGCCTGCACGACTGGGATCCGCCGTTTCCTCTCGACTTGAGCCGCGTCCGGCCGATCGACGACCAGTATTGGAAGCAATACCGGACTACGCCGAAAGCGTTCGTCCCGCTGGCGAGAGGCCAGCAGCTCTGGGGCACGCGCTTCGGCCGGCTCACGTCGATCCGCATCTTTCCGCCGTCGGAAGCCTATGGCAACGCTCTTCGGGCCGCCCTTGACCCTGCCAAAATGGGCCTCACGGTCTTCGCCGTAAAAGCCCGGGGTCTCGAAGCGGCGCGCGGCGCCACCGATTTCGGCGAGTACTTCATCTACTTCAGCTTTTTCCTGATGGTCTCAGCCCTCTTGCTGACGGGGCTGTTCTTCAAGCTGGGAGTCGAGCAACGCATGCGCGAGATCGGCGTGCTCCGCGCGCTCGGCTTTTCGATTCCCCAGCTCCGAGCTATATTTCTGCTCGAAGGCGCGGCCCTGGCGGCACCCGGAGCCGTGGTGGGGATGGGGGCCGCGCTGGCATATGGCGGGTTCATCATGCTCGGACTGCGGACCTGGTGGATTGACGCTGTGGGCACCAGGCTGCTTTCGCTCCACGCCTCGATTGCATCGCTGGCCATGGGAGCGGCGGCCGGAATGGTGACCGGCCTGGGCTCGATCGCGTGGACCCTGCGAGGCCTCCAGCCGGTGACGCCGCGCGGCCTGCTGGCGGGCGTCGAGAGGCGCAAGTCCGAAAGACGACCGTTGCTCATCGGAATGATTGCCGCAGTCATGGCAGTTGCACTGCTCGCGGCCGCACTCGCCCGCAAACTGGACCAAACCGCCGGATTCTTCGGTGCGGGCACGCTGTTGCTGATCGCCGCCCTCTGTTTCGAGTCCACCTGGCTCAATTCGCGTTCCTTGGCGCCCGTTGGCGGTCAAATCACCCTGGGCCTCCGCAGCGCTACCTACCGTCCCGGCCGCAGCATCCTGTGCATCGCCCTGATCGCCTCGGCGACGTTCCTCATCGTCTCCCTCGATGCCTTTCGCCGCGAGGGCGCATCCACGGGCACGGGCGGTTTCCCGCTCATGGCCGAGTCGGTCCTGCCGTTGATTCACGATCCGAACACTGCCATCGGCCGCGACGCCCTAAACATTCCGCCGCTCGAAGGAGTCAAGTTCGTCCCCTTCCGCCTGCGGCCCGGAGATGACGCCAGTTGTCTGAATCTCTACCAGCCTCGCAATCCGCGGATTCTGGCGCCTCCTGCGGCCTTTCTCCGGAGCGCTCAGTTCCAATTCCAGGATTCGGTGGCCCGGACGGCAAACCCCTGGCTCCTGCTCGAATCGGAGCCGGCCGACCCAGTGATTCCGGCCATCGCCGACGCCAACTCCATGACCTATGCGCTGCACCTGAAGCTCGGCGAGGAGTTGGTGCTGGACCAAACGCGGTTCCGGATCGTCGCGGCTTTGCAGGATAGCCTTTTTCAGGGCGAGCTGCTGATCTCGGAGAAGAATTTCCTGCGCCTGTTTCCGGACGTCGAAGGTTATCGTTTCTTCCTGCTGAACGTCCCGCCAGCGAGAGCGTACGAGCTGACGGGAGTGCTGGAGGCGGCGCTCGCTGATTACGGATTCCAGATCCAGCCAACGGAAGCGCGCCTGGCGGGCTTCCACAAGGTGGAGAACACCTACCTTTCTACATTCCGCAGCCTGGGCGCGTTAGGCCTGGTGCTGGGCACCTTGGGACTCGGGGCTATCCTGCTGCGCAACGTGTTAGAGCGGCGGCGGGAACTGGCGCTGCTGCGCGCGGTCGGATACCTCCCGCAGCATCTGGCCACGATGGTGCTGGCCGAGAACGTCCTCCTACTGCTGCTCGGCCTGACCACGGGCACAGTGTGCGCGCTGCTCGCCATCGCCCCGGCGGTTTCGCTGCGCGGCGGTCACCTGCCGGTCGTGTCGTTGAGCCTGCTGCTGGTCGCGGTCCTCGTGGCCGGAATCGCCGCCTCGCTCGCCGCCACTGCCGCGGCTTTGCGGTCCCCGTTGCTCAAGGCTCTGAGAGCAGAGTAAACTTCGAGAATCATGTTTTCTCACCGGGCCGCCTGTCTCGCTGGATTTCTCTTAGCCGCTTGGGCGCAGGATTGGCCACAGTGGCGCGGCCCCAACCGCGACGGTATCGCCGGCGCATTCAGCGAGCCCAAAGTGTGGCCGGAAAAGCTCAAGCTGAAATGGAAGGTGAATGTCGGCGAGGGACATTCGTCGCCGGTGGTGGTCGGCGGCAAGATCTTCCTGCACACAAGGCAGGGCGACCGCGAAGTGGTCTCCTGCCTGCGGCCGGAAACCGGGCAGGTAATCTGGCAGGAAGGCTATGCCGCCCCCTATGCCATGAACCCAGCGGCCGTCGGCCACGGTAAGGGAGTCAAATCGACGCCCGTGATCGCCGACGGCCGGATTTGCACCTTCGGAATCAACGGTATTCTTTCTTGTTTTGACGCCAAGACCGGCAAGCCGCTCTGGCGCAAGGAATTCGGCTCGCCGGATTTCGGCACAGCCACGTCGCCAGTGGTCGATCGCGGCCTGCTCATCGCTCATGTCGGCACGAACGGCCGCGGCGCGCTGACTGCCTTCGACGCGCAGACGGGCGCGGAAAAATGGAGCTGGAAAGGTGACGGTCCGGCCTACGCATCGTCCATCGTGGCGGACTTGGGCGGAACCCGCCAGGTAGTCACCCAGAGCCAGCACAATATCGTAGGCGTCTCAGCGGCGACGGGCGAACTCCTGTGGCGCATTCCCTTCAGCACCCCCTACGAGCAGAACATTGTGACACCGGTTCTGTATCGGGAGACTCTGATCTTCTCGGGCCTCGACAACGGCGTGATGGGCGTCAAGGTGCTGAAACGCGGCTCGCAATGGGTCACCGAAACGGTCTGGCAAAACAAGGACGTCGGGATGTACATGAACTCGCCGGTGGTGAGCGGCGACCTCCTGTTCGGCCTCTCCTACCTCAAACGCGGGCAATTCTTCTGCCTCGATCCGCGCAACGGCGCCACTCTGTGGACTTCCGAAGGCCGCCAGGCCGACAACGCTGCGATCGTCGACGCCGGCTCGGTGCTCTTTTTTCTAACTAACGACGCCGAGCTGATCGTGGCAAGGAAAAGTGCAAAGGGATTCGAGCCGCTGCGCAAGTATTCCGTAGCTGACAGCCCCACCTGGGCGCACCCGGTGATCTTGAACAGGGGTGTCCTCATTAAGGACGCCACGACGCTCGCCCTGTGGGGCGCTGAGTGAGGCGCGATACGTCATGCGGAAACAAGACACCGGCCGCTCCCGGCACAGTTCCTTGGGGAGGTGTGTGTTCATGGTGAGCGCATTCATCGCTCTGCTTTTCGCCTTTGCCGCGGACGCCGCCAAGCTCGACTGGCCCTGCTGGGGCGGACCCAATGGTAATTTCACCGTCGACGGGAAAGGGCTTCCAGCAACCTTCGCCGCCAGCGCCCCCAAGCGGCTGTGGCAGCGCAGCCTGGGCGACGGCTACTCCAGCATCGTGACCGACGGCGCCCTGCTCTACACCATGTATCGTCGCGGGCACGAGGAAGTCGTGGTCGCCATCGAACCTGACACCGGTGTCACGCAATGGGAGTACGCCTACGACGCTACCTTCCGGCCGGGGATGGCCATGGAATACGGATCCGGACCTCACGCTACGCCGCTCGTCCTCGGCGACTATGTCTACACCATCGGAATCCTCGCCCGGATGCACGCCTTCGACAAGAAGACCGGCAGAATTGTTTGGTGGAAGGATCTCTACAAGGATTTTCCCCGCAGCACCTTTATGGGACGGGGCTACCCCGTGAGCCCGATTGCCTACAAGAACACCATCATCGTCAAGCTCGGCGAGCACGGGCACGCCATCGTCGCGCTGAATCCTAAGGACGGGTCGCTGGTTTGGCAAAACCAGAAGTTTTCGAATGCCCCTTCTTCGCCGATCCTAATCAAGGTGGACGGGCAGGAACAACTGGTCACCACGTCTAGCGATGAGGTGGTCGGACTCGACCCGAACAACGGCGAGCTGCTCTGGAGTCATCCCCACAGGACATCATGGGGGCTTAACATCAGCACACCGGTCTGGGGACCCGGCAACCTGCTGTTCATCAGCTCGGCCTACAACGGGGGCGCGCGCGTCCTGCACTTGGCTCAGTCAGGGGGGAAGACCAAGGTCGAGGAGCTGTGGTCCAGCAACCGCATGCGCGTACACCACAGCAACGCGATTCGCATCGGCGACTACGTATACGGGTCGAGCGGGGATTTTGGACCCGCGCCGATGACCGCCGTCGACGTCAAAACAGGCAAGGTGACCTGGCAGGACAGGACCTTTGGAAAAGTCAATATGGTGCTCGCTGATGGGAAGGTGATCCTGCTGGATGAAGGAGGGGATCTCGCAATGGTGACGCTGTCTCCGGAAGGGATGCAAGTTCGCTGGAGAGTGCCATTGCTCCAAGGTAATGCCTGGACGGCGCCCACACTGGTCGGAACGAAGCTCTACGTGCGGGACCGGCGAACGATGATGGCCCTGGATCTGCGGTAGAGAATCAAGTGTCGCCCACCAGGCGGCCACAGGAGGAGAGACGTGCGCACGCGAACATCGCTGGCCTTATTCCTTGCTGTACTTTCTTTTCCCGCGTTCGCGGAAAACTGGCCGCAATGGCGCGGCCCGACCCTTAACGGCATCAGCACCGAGAAGAACCTTCCGATTCACTGGAGCACCACCGAAAACGTCGCCTGGAAACTGGCCATGCCCGGCGGAAGCGGCGCCACGCCGATCATCTGGGGCAACAACATTTTCCTTCATGTCGCCGATGGCGAAGAGCTGTACCTGTGGTGCGTCGACAAGGCCAAGGGAACGCCGATCTGGAAGAAGTTGATCGGGCGCGGGAATTACAAGATCAACAAGCAGAACATGTCGTCGCCCTCGCCCGTTACGGACGGCAAGAGCGTATACGTGATGACCGGAATCGGCGTGTTGAAGGGCTTCGATTTTAGCGGCAATGAGCTGTGGATGCGAGACATCCAGAAGGATTATGGCAAGTTCGGCCTGAACTGGGGCTATGCTTCTTCGCCGTTGCTATACGAGGATTCGCTGTACGTGCAGGTGCTGCATGGCATGAGAACACATGATCCGTCTTACGTCACGCGCATCGACAAGAAGACCGGCAAGACGGTGTGGCGCGTGATCCGTCCCACGGACGCAGTCCGGGAGTCACCCGATTCCTACACCACGCCGACGCTGCTGCGGTATGGCAACCACGTGGAGATCGTCGTCACTGGCGGCGATTGTGTAACTGGGCACGATCCGGCGACAGGCGAGGAATTGTGGCGCGGCACGGGATTCAATCCGGACAAGAACCCTGCCTATCGGACCGTTGCTTCTGCGGTGGTGCATGACGACGTGGTCTATGTGCCCACTCGTGTGCGGCCACTGATCGCTTTTCGCGCGGGCGGCCGCGGGGATATTTCGCAGTCCCACAAGTTGTGGTCGTTCATGAACGGGCCGGACGTGCCTACCCCGGTTACCGACGGGAAGTATTTCTATTCTGTGAACGACCGGGGCATCCTCTGGTGCCTGGACGCCAAAACCGGAGAGGAGATCTGGGGTGGGCAGCGCATCAAGTCAGCGACCTACAGCTCATCGCCGGTGCTGGCGGATGGAAAGATTTATGTCACCAACGAGGACGGGCTGACGACGGTTATAAAAACCGGACCCAAGTTTGAAGTGCTGGCGGAGAACGATCTGAGCGATTATACGTTGAGTTCGCCGGCGATTTCTGACGGGCACATCTTCATGCGCACGGCGCATTTCCTGTATTCGATTGGCAAGCCGTAGCTGGACCGGGGACGTGGAAGGGCAACGCATGCGTCGCCGGTGACCGGCCCCAAGATTACGAAGGCTTGTAGTACAGCACCATTCCCGCTCCCAGCACGGCCAGCAGGAAGCCGACATAGAGCATCGGGTTGGGCGCGCTTTTCGGCGGGTGCGTGACCATCGAGACGACCACATTAATGACGGGCGCTCCGCCGAAAACCAGCGGCATCACGTAATTCGGAAGCCCGCCTGACTTGAATGCGTAGATGATGCAGACCGCTCCGAGTGCTCCGAGCGCCCCACCGAGGCCGGCCCAGATCGAGCCGCTGGTGTTGAAGCCGGTCACCCCACCTTGCGACGAAAGTCCCGCCACCGGCACCAGAACGCCGATGAGGAAGTAAGCCACCCCTACGCAGAGGAGCGCCTTCAGCGGGTTGCCGAGCGACGTTTGTCCCTTATGCAGCACGGGGCCGTAAATGCCCCACGAGAGCACCGCACCAAAAACAAAAATGATCCACACCATGGAGCGCTTCCCCTCTTTTCTCTTGTCTGCGACGGCATCGTGTTCCATCAGACTGAAATCCCCAACCCAGGCTTCCTGCCCTGATAATTTTTCAGATTCTATCAGTTCTCAGGCGTTCCGGCTGGTCGAGTCTGTTACACGACCGGTGTGGCAGGAAGACCAGCCGTTGGGGCGGCGAGCAAGATGACCTGACCGTGTTCGCCGAAATCGTCCATCATCCGGAACCGCGCCTCCAGATCCATTATCGCCGGGGGATTTCGCACGCGCTTGCCCATGTCCTCGAGCCCACGCGCGACGTTGAGAAACTCGGTGAGGAATTGCTGGGGAAGGGTGTGGTTGAACATCTTCACGGAGGCTCTTTCTATGCTGGCGAAACCTCCCGTTTCATTCCGTTCTCCCACATGCCGGCTGATGCAATTCGTTTCCCGATTATGCCATACTGCAGTACTTCAAGATCAGCGCCCGATACACGATTACGCCACAGCCCACTACCACACCGCACCGCCTTACCGGAGTTCAATGGGTGATCTGCGCGACCGCCGCCCTGGGCTTCGCGTTCGACATCTATTCGTTGCTGGTGTTGCCGCTCATCGTGAGGCCGGCCTTAATGGACGTGGCCAAGGTCAAGCCGGGGACCCCGGAATTCAACTACTGGGTCGGACTGCTGTTCTACATCCCGGCGGTGGCGGGCGGCATCTTCGGGCTGATCGGAGGCTATCTCACTGACCGCTTGGGCAGGCGCCGCATCCTGGTCTGGAGCATTCTGCTGTACGCCTTCTCGGCCTTGGCGTCCGGCTTCGCCACCTCCGCATCCACGCTTCTGATCCTGCGCTGCACAACGTTCATCGGAGTTTCCGTGGAGTTCGTAGCCGCGGTGGCCTGGCTGGCAGAACTGTTTCCCGACGCGCAGCAGCGAGAGGCTGTGCTGGGGTACACACAGGCCTTCTCCTCGGTGGGCGGGTTGATGATCAGCGGCGCCTACTACCTGGCAGTCACCTACGCCGGGTCGCTGCCTGCGATAAACGGCGGACACGAGGCGTGGCGCTATACCCTCATCTCCGGAATCATTCCCGCGATTCCCCTAATGATCATCCGCCCCTTGCTGCCAGAGTCGCCGGTATGGCAGGAGAAGAAGTCGAGAGGCACCCTGAAGCGGCCTAGCTTCGCCGAGTTGTTCCGTCCGGAGTATCGCAAGACTACCCTGGTGACTGCGTTGATGTTCGCGTGCAGCTACGGGGCGGCGTTCGGGGCCATCCAGCATATTCCACGCATCGTCCCGGGCCTGCCGCAGGTTGTGCACCTCGCCAGGGCGGCGCAGGAGCAGGCGGTGAGCAAGGTGCAGTTCCTGCAAGAAATGGGGGGACTGCTGGGCCGCTTCCTGCTGGCGTTCTTGGCGGTTCGGATCGTCAGCCGCAGGCGCCTGCTGCGGGTGTTCCAGGTCCCGGGACTCTTCCTGGTGCCATTGGTTTTCTTCTATCCGGCGGTTCACAGCCTTAGCATGGTCCACGTCGGCATATTCCTGGCGGGCCTGCTCACGGTGGCGCAGTTCAGCTTCTGGGGGAATTATCTGCCCAGGGTGTATCCGACACATCTGCGCGGCACGGGCGAGAGCTTCGCGGCGAATATCGGTGGCAGGATGATCGGGACCTCGGCCGCGCTTCTGACGACGCAACTGGCCAACGTGATGACGGGCTCGACTCCGTTCACGAAACTGGCGTATTCGGCCAGCACGGTGGCACTGCTAGTTTACGCGGTGGGGTTCCTGTCGAGCTTCTGGCTGCCGGAGCCGCAGCGGGATGAGCTGCCGGAGTGATCCGGCGTGGCTAGCCGAAGCAGTACAACCGCCCATCCTGCGAGCCGATCACCACGCGTCCCGCAGCAATCGCGGGCGAAGCGGACAGCGGCGAGCCAGCTTCGAATGCCCATACTTTCCTCCCGGTGGCCAGGTCCAGCACGTAAAACCGCCCGTCATTGGAGCCGACGTAAACACGGTCGCCCGCGATCGCGGGAGATGAGTCCACGCGGGCGCCGGTCGCGAAGGTCCAGATCGCTTTTCCGGTCTTGGCATTCAGGCAGTGAATGAACTTGTCCCGTCCACCGACTACGATGCGGTCAGCCGCTGCAGCCGCCGAGGAGTAAAACGGGAAATGCCGCTCGGAGTGTTCATAACGCCAGACAATTCGCTTCCCGTGCAGCTCCACGCCCAGCACCTCATTGTTAAACGTGCCGAAGTACGCCCGCTGGCCCAGCAGCGCGGGGGACGCGCCTGTGTATCCGCCGGAGGAGAATTCCAGTACTTCCTTTCCATCCGCGATGCGAATTCCGCGAAAGACTTCGTCGCAGCCGGCCAGATAGACGATACCGCCGGAGATCACCGGTGTGGCGTGGACGTAGTTGCTGGTGGTGAACTTCCACAAGAGCTTGCCATCACGCGCGGACAAACAGTACAGCTTGCCGTCGTAGGAGCCGATCAAAACGCGGTTGCCCGCCACTACCGGAGAAGACTTGATCTCCCCCTCGGTTTTGAAGGTCCAGAGCGCCTTGCCGTCCGCCGCGCGGACCGCATGGAGCAGTCCCGCGAGGTCGCCGATATAGACCACACCGTCGTGAACGGCTGGTGACGATTCGCCGATGCCATTTTTAGCACGGTATTTCCAGCGGAGCCTGCCGGTCTCGAGGTCGATGGCCAGCAAGTCGGCGGATTGCACACCTACATAGACCGTTCCGCCCACAATGGCCGCGGACGATTCGATCGAGTCACCGGCCTCGTAGGTCCAGAGCAACTTGAGGATGCTCGGGACGGCGGTGGAAGCAACGCCAGTCAGTTGGGGATTTCCGCGGAACTGGGGCCACTCGTCCGCCGCGCTTAAAAGCCCGGCCAGAAGGAAAACGATTAGAGGTCGCACGGCCTACCTCGCGAAGCGCTTCAGCTCCCAGCAGGACGGGCCCCGAGCGTCCGCGATAGCTGGCCTTCCAAGGTACATCTTGAATCAACCGAGGATATAATTTGCAGGTATTCGCGTCAAGCAGTCGGGGCAATCAGAAAACTGGAGTGGCCCAACCGGGAGGACAGTTGTCTTCCCGCTGGGCCCTCCGCCACAGTGCTCTCTTACGACGCGACTAATCAGGAGCGCATGGTATGAAGACGACAGCGGGTGGTGTGGACCTTGCGGCCAGGGTACAGGAAGCGAAGGCGCGGCTGGATGCGCACGTGCGGGAGATCATCGAGTGGCATTTCAGTCCTGAGACCGGATGCCCGTTCTGGTTGGAGTTCGCCTCGAGGCTGGTGTGGAGTCCCAGAAAGGAAATCCGCTGCTTCGAGGATTTGAAAAAATTCCCACCCTTTCAGGACGACTGGCTGCGGGGAGGCCCGGTTCGCCGCTGGGTGCCGAAAGGCCTCACCGGCCGGCCCGTCTACATTTTCGAGACCGGCGGCACCACCGGAGTGCCGAAGAGCCGCGTGGCCATAGAGGACTTCCGCATCGATTATGAGATGTTCAGCGAAACCCTGCCGGAGGAATACTTCCCGCGAGGCGCCAACTGGCTGATGCTGGGGCCCTCCGGACCGCGCCGACTCCGGCTGGCAGTTGAACATTTGTGCCAGTATCGCGGCGGCATCTGCTTTTGCGTGGACCTGGACCCACGCTGGGTGATCAAGCTCATCAAGCGGGGGCGGATGCAGGAACTCGAAATGTACAAGGCCCACGTCATCGAGCAAGCCATCACCGTGCTGAACGCCGGCCACGACATCCGGTGCATGTTTGCGACTCCAAAGCTGCTGGAAGCGCTGGCCCAAGAGCTCGAAAACCGGGGCACGAGCGTCAAAGGGATGGGAATTACCGGGATCTTCGCCGGGGGGACTGAATTCACGCCGCAATACACGCGGTTTGCGATGGAGGAACTGCTCGGCGAGGGCGTGTACATGACGCCGACCTATGGCAACACCTTGATGGGCCTGGCAGGCTCGAAACCGGTAACCGCAGAAGAAGGCTACAAGATCACCTACTACGCTCCGCAGCCCCGGGCTGTCATCGAGGTGGTTTCGTTCGACGACAACAACCGGGTGGTGGACTATGGGCAAACCGGCCGTGTTCGGCTGACGACGCTCACGCGAGAGACCTTTATCCCCGGGTTTTTGGAACGGGATGAAGGCGAGCGCGAGCTTCCTTACCAAAAGTATCCTTGGGACGGCATCAGCGGCGTGCGGCCGTTCCGGCAATTCGCGGCGACCACGGCTGTGGGGGTGTATTAAACGGCGTTGCCGCTGCCGGACGGTTAGCGAACCAGAACAGAAAGCAAACGAGCGCTCGGAAGCCATCCAGCGGGGAAGTGTCGGCGAGGTGGAGTGGGGCGGGCCAGACCAGCACAGCGGCTGCGCAGAACGGCCGAAACGAGCCGCACTACCACCGCAAAGGGGTCAGCGCCGTGTGCGGTTGACACGACGGGGCAGGAGGGCTAGGCTTTCGGGGCAAGGGGAAGCTCGATTCGTGTTTAAACGTCAGAAAGTACCGAATCTGTACCGAGCGGGGCCCCTGGTTACCGTCTCTCGCAGCCACTCCCGCTCGCTGCCCGCTTAGTTGCCGAGAAAATGGAACAAGATTTCCTGTGGGAGCGTATCGTCTGATATGACTATCGCGCAGACTGACGAAGTGACTCCTCAGAAGCCGCTCCGGCTGTGGCCCGGTGTTGTCGCCGTGGTGCTGCAGTGGCTGGTCAGGTTCGTCGTCCCCGTGGTCGTCCCCGGGGCCATCGCCGTCGGGATGATTGGCGAACTCCTTGGTGGGGTGACTATCGTCGTGTGGTGGCTGTTCTTCAGCCGGGCACCTTGGTCCGAGCGCGTGGGTGCCATCGTCTTGATGGGAGTCGCGCTGTTCGCGACACCGCGCATCGTCCACAAGTCCATTGCGACGGGGATGATGGGGATGATGTTCGTCATCTACGCCATCCCGCTCCTAAGCCTTGCCTTCGTGGCCTGGGCGGTGGCCAGCCGTCGCCTCTCCAGCGGACCTCGGCGCGCGTCGATGGTCGCCGCCATCCTGCTCGGGTGCGGAGTGTTGGCGCTCGTGCGGACCGGTGGCATCACGGGCGACGCCGATTCGGATTTCCATTGGCGGTGGGCGCAGACTCCCGAGGAACGGCTCCTGGCCCGAGCCGGCGACGAGCGTGCGGCGCTCCCGTCCGCTCCGAAAGCCGCGGAGACCCCCGAGAAGCGGCTCCCTACCCAGGCCAGCCACGAGCCGACGGCTTCCAAGTCGGCTGCGGCAGCCGCCGCGAAGACTCCCGAGAAGCGGCCCGTGGCTCGAACCGGCAACGAGCCGGCGGGGTTCCCGTCCGTTCCGGCAGCAACGGAGACACGAGCCCTCTGGCCCGGCTTTCGCGGACCCGATCGCGACGGCATCATTCATGGCGTGCGGATCGAGACCGACTGGTCCCGGTCGCCGCCGGTCCAACTGTGGCGCCGGCCGATCGGACCGGGCTGGTCGTCGTTCGCGGTCCGCGGCGATCTCCTCTACACCCAGGAGCAGCGCGGCGACGACGAGGTCGTCGCCTGCTATCGGTTGACCACCGGCGAGCCGGTGTGGCGACACCGCGATGCGGCCCGGTTCTGGGAGTCGAATGCCGGTGCCGGTCCGCGCGCGACGCCGACTCTCAGCGACGGTCGCGTCTACACAATGGGGGCGACCGGAATCGTGAACGCGCTCGACGCCCGTGACGGTTCCGTGGTCTGGTCGCGCAACGCGGCCTCCGATACCGGAAAGAAGGTCCCGGGCTGGGGTTTCGCGAGCTCACCACTGGTGGTCGGCGACGTCGTCATCGTGGCCGCCGCCGGCGCGCTCGCCGCCTACGACCTTGCCACGGGCGAACCGCGCTGGCACGGCCCGCCCGGCGGCTGGGGCTACAGCTCGCCACATCTGTTGACGATCAACGGAGTGGCACAGATTCTGCTGCTGAACGGAGCCGGCGCGATCAGCGTCGCCCCGGCCGACGGCACACTGCTCTGGACACACCCGTGGCCGGGCGACGGCATCGTGCAGCCGGCTGTAACCGCGGGCGGCGACGTCCTGATCGGCACCGGCTCCGGACTCGGCAGCGGCGCCGGAATCGGCATACGCCGCGTCGCGGTCGCGCACGGACCCGGCGGATGGACGGCCGAAGAGCGCTGGACGTCGAACGGGCTGAAGCCCTACTTCAACGACTTCGTCGTGCACGATGGCCATGCCTTCGGCTTCGATGGCAGCATCCTGGCGTGCATCGACGTCAAGGACGGCAAGCGCAAGTGGAAGGGTGGACGCTACGGCCACGGCCAGCTCGTCCTGTTGTCCGACCAGAACGTGCTGCTGGTGCTGTCGGAGGAAGGCGAGTTGGCGCTGGTCGCGGCGGCTCCCGACCAGTTCACGGAGCTCGCGCGGTTCCCGGCGATCGAGGGCAAGACCTGGAACCACCCGGTTCTGGCCGGCGACGTCCTGCTGGTTCGCAACGGTCAGGAGATGGTCGCGTTCCGGCTGTCCCTCGCGCGCCGCTGACGCGGCTGGCCGCCGTAACGGCCGCCGCACCCCGGCGACGGATCGCGGGCGATCACGCCCGGACGGGAACTACTAATTAACGTCGTTTTCTCGCGTTTGTGCGCAGTGCTTCGCTCCCGGCACGTGCGCAAAGAGGCTTCTCGGCGTTTTCAATGAACCGACGGGCGCAGGGTCCAGCGTGTGCGGTTGATCTGAGTGCCCCGTCAGCGTCTTCGCTTGAAAGGCTTTTTCCATGCTGAATCTACCGATCTTGCGATGGGGCCGCCCGTACACGAGCCTCAACCAGGATACCGTCGTGCATTTCGTGAAAGGCGAACCGCTGGCCCAGGTGAGCCAGGCTAACACCGGCCTGATCGGCCGCGACATGCGGGAAGCCGGGCGGGCTCGCCAGATCCTCACCGAGATTCCGATCCCGGAGCTGATCGGCATGATGAAGAAGGCGGCGGATCTCTACCAGAATGGCACGCTGCCCATGGGCGACGGTGAGCAGTCGCCCGAGGACTTCACCCGCCAGCAGTCGGCTTCCACCGGCCTGCCGGAACACATGTGCAGAGACAACATGAAGAAGAACCACTTCGTGTTGTCGAACATGGACCAAATTCTGCAGGCCCTGACGCGCGGGCTCGATCTGAAGATCCTGACACGAGGCTTCGGCTTGGAGCATCGCGGCCTCATGGTCAGCTACCAGACTCAGGCACCCGCACTGGGGCTGGTGCTGCCCTCGAACTCGCCCGGCGTGCATACGCTATGGCTGCCTGTGCTCCCGATGCAGGTGGGGCTGGTGCTGAAGCCCGGCCCGCAGGAGCCCTGGACGCCATACCGCATGGCCGCAGCCTTCTTCGAGGCGGGCGTACCCAGAGAGGCGATCTCGATCTATCCCGGACTCGGCGACGTCGGCGCCGAAGTGGTCCGGTGCACAAATCGCAGCATGATTTTCGGGGGAACCACAACCGTCGAGCGCTATAAAGGCGACCCGCGCGTGCAGGTTCACGGGCCCGGGTTCAGCAAGATTCTGCTCGGTGATGACATTGTGGACCAGTGGGAGAAGTACCTCGACGTGATGGTTGAGAGCGTGTTCGCCAACAGCGGACGCGGCTGCATCAACTGTTCCGGCATCTGGGGCTCCCGCCACACCCGTGAGATCTCCCGAGCGCTAGCCGAGCGCTTGGGACCGGTTACTCACAAGCCTCCCGAAGACCCTGAGTCCGGCCTCGCCGCCTTCACCGTGCCCGGGGCGGCGCGGGCGATTTGGGCCCAGATTGAGTCGCGACTCGGTGAGCCGGGCGTCGAGGACATGACCGCCCGATTCGGACCGCGCCTCGCGGAAAAGGAGCGCTGCGCATATCTGCGTCCAACGGTGATTCATTGCGACTCGCCGGAGCTGGAGCTGGCCAATACTGAGTACATGTTCCCCTTCGTTAGCGTCGTCCGCTGCCCTCAGGAGAAGATGCTTCAGAAGATCGGGTCCACCCTGGTCTGCAGCGCGGTCACCCGAGATAAGGAGTGGCAGCGCAAGCTGATCGATGCGCCCCAGATCGACCGCCTGAACATCGGCGCGATCCCGACCATCAAGCTCGATTGGCTGCAGCCGCACGAAGGCAATATCGTCGAATTTCTCTTTCGTCCCCGGGCATTTCAAGCGGCGCTTGAGGGCGTGGCGGTGTAAAATGCGCTCCCCGAACCAGGCAACGGAGGTTAGGTGAACAAACTTCCCTCTATTCTTCCCCTCGCTCTTTGTGGGCTTCTTCTGTCTGCTTGGCCGGCGCGTTCTCAGTCGTTACGCGGCTCTATCGTGGGCCGGGTTACAGACGCTTCGAATAAACCCCTCGCCAACGCCGAAGTGAACTTAGTGAAAGAGGAGACAAACCGGGGCCGCACCGCGAAGACTGGCGCGAACGGCGAGTTCGTGGTCACGCTGCTGCCTGCCGGCACCTATCGGATTGAAGCGAGCGTTGCCGGATACCGGAAGTCCTCGCGAACCGTTGTCCTGCAGGTCAATCAAGAGATCGACATCGAGATTCCACTGCTCCCTGAGAAGTCGGGCGAGCGCATCGAGGTCACCGCCGAGGTCGGCCTGCTGAAGACCGAGTCCGCGACGCTCAGCACCGTCATTCAGAACCGTGAGATCCGCAACCTGCCGCTCGATGGCCGCAACTTTTACGAGCTGACATTGCTGGTGCCCGGTTCCGCGCCCGCCGCACAAGGCTCAGCCGGCTCGGAGCGGGGAGACTTTGCTTTCCACATTAACGGCGCCCGCGAAGACGCCAACAATTACCTACTGGATGGTGTGTTTAACGGCGATCCGAAGCTGAACGGATTTGCGGTCACGCCGCCCGTGGACGCGGTTCGGGAATACGAGGTCCTGACCAATGCCTATGACGCCTCCTTCGGCCGCAATGTCGGCGGGCAAGTGAACGTAGTGCTCCAGTCAGGCACGAACAAGCTTCACGGCACGGCGTACGAGTTCTTACGCAACTCCGTCCTGGATGGCACGAACTACTTCGCGCCCAAGGACGAAGGGGCGGCCAAAGACATCCGCAACCAGTTCGGAGCTTCACTCGGCGGCCCGATCCGCAAGGACCGAACCTTCTTCTTCGTCGATTATGAAGGCCGCCGGATCCGCGAGGGGATCACCCAAACCACAAACGTTCCGACGGCGCTCGAACGCATCGGCGATTTTTCCCAAAGCAGCCTGGTTCCGATCGATCTCTCCACCGGACAACCCTTTCCGAATCGCATGATCCCGAGGACGCGCATGAGTCCGATTGCCCTTGCCATCGCGGCGCTGTATCCGTTGCCCAATCGCTCGACGCCTGGGCAGAATTATGTGAGCTCGCCCACGCAGAAGGACCGGGACGACCAATTTGATCTGCGGCTGGATCATAACCTGAGCAGGTCCTCCGAGTTTTCGTTCCACTATGGTTTCGGAGACCGCGACTTTTTTGAACCCTACGGCCCCCGGGGGTCTTCAGCGTCTGTTCCGGGTTACGGCAATGACATTCCCCGGCGGTCCCAGAATGTGATGCTCAGCGAGACGCACATTTTCTCGCCGAATTTCCTGAACGAAGTGCGATTGGGCTTCGACCGTGTCAGCCTCAGGGTCAATCAACAGAATCAAGGCAACAACCTCAACAAAGCGGTTGGTCTGCCGACTGTTTCGACGAATCCTCGTGACACAGGTCTGAGCGAGATCGTGGTCTCCGGCTTCTCCACGCTGGGCGACGAAATCAATAACCCGCAACGCGACACGGCCAATACTTACGAATTGATTGACAGTGCAAGCTGGGCTCGCGGCGGTCACCTGTTCAAGTTCGGCATCGATGTCCGACGCTTGCAGCAGAACGGCTTCGCTGACGTGGAATCCCGCGGCCTGCTCGAATTCGTGGGTTTTACTGGGAACGCGCTGGCCGAGATGTTGCAGGATGCGCCGAGCGCTACCGCCATTGCGCGCCTCGATAATCCGCAACATCTGCGCACACAAAGCTACAATTTCTACGCTCAGGACACTTGGCGTGCGCGGCCGAATTTGACGCTGACCCTGGGGCTTCGCTACGAGTACAACACACCCGCGGTCGACTCGCAGGATCGCGCCAGCATCTACGATCCAGCCACCCATTCGATCGTAACGGTCGGGAAGAATGGCATTCCGCGCGCCGGGTACAACGCAGACAAGAACAACTTCGCGCCGCGCCTGGGGATCGCCTGGGTGCCGGACGCCGCACGCAGGTGGGTCGTCCGCACCGGGTACGGCATCTACTACGATCAATCGGCGCTGGCCCCAAGCGAGGGGCTGTATTTCAACCCGCCGTATTTCAACTCGCAGCTTTTTATTCCCTCCGCCCAGTTTCCAATCTTTCTCGAAAATCCATTCCCGTCAAATTACCCGGGCTTCATCCCGAACGGGGCATTCACGTTCCAGCGCAACCTGCGCACACCGTACATGCAGCAATGGAATTTCAGCTTGCAGCGACAAATAGGCCTATCAAGCGTCGCCGAGCTGTCCTATGTGGGAACGAAAGGCACGAAGCTGATCGACAACCGCGACATCAACCAGGCGAAGCCAAGCCCGCAGCCGGTAAACCTGCGGCCGGTCCCGCAATTCGCCGACATCGATGCCTATGAATCACGTGGGAATTCGAATTACAACGCCTTGCAGGCTAGGTTTACTCAACGCTTCCACGCGGGCCTCTCTGCGCTGGCCAGCTACACATGGTCGAAGTCCATCGACGATGCCTCAGGCTTTTTCTCGAGCGCCGGCGATCCGAATTTCCCACAGGATAGCAACAACGTGCGGGGCGACCGCGGTCTTTCCAACTTCGATATCCGGCACCGCTTTACGCTCAGCTATTCTTATGATCTGCCGCTGCCAGCCAAGAAAATCCTTCTGCGCGGCTGGCAGACAAATGGTGTGTGGACGTTCCAGACAGGCCGTCCGTTCACGGTCACCCTTCTGCCCGGCGTCGACAACAGCAACACCGGTCTACCCAGTATCGGATTCGGCGTGGTCGATCGCCCCAACGTTGTGGGCAATCCCAATCTCTCCCATCCCGCCCCCGATCGCTGGTTTGACACCAGCGCCTTCCTGACACCGCCCTTTGGCGCGTTCGGCAATGCCGGGCGCAATATCCTCGCGGGCCCCGGGTTTTCCTCTGTGAATATCTCGTTGATTAAGAACACAATGATCCGGGAGGGCCTGATGCTTCAGTTCCGGGCAGAAATCTTCAATCTGCTGGATCGCGCCAACTTCAATCTTCCGGACAGTTTCCTGGGTTCCCCCAGTTTCGGCCGCATTCTGTCGGCGGGCACGCCGAGGAGAACTCAGTTTGGCCTGAAGCTACTCTTCTAAACTGGATTCTCGCATCGGCGGCTGGTGTAGCATGTCCTCTCTTGTGCCCACCGGTGGTTAGGGAAAGGCTTGTACGAGTCGCTTCGGGAGGATCTCGGCAGGCGCGTTCCGATGAGCAGTCCGCCGTCCTGCGTAGTGAAATGGATGGTGCCATTCGCCCGATCGAGCGCTGCGCTCCGATCGAGGCCCTTGTGGACGTTCAGTGATGGTGGATTCGCGGATCTCGGCGGGACATTGACACCTCCGGGGCGTCGTCCTTACACTCGGCCTGGTTTGTTCTGATCCAGCATCTGAGGAGTGGGGTGTTGCGCACACAGCGAATCGTTGTGAGCACGGTTCTCGTGTTCCTCAGCGCCGTGGCTGCGCTGGGGCAGGCATCAGCCCCTGGTGACAAGGCCGAGGCGCTGTGGGAGGCCGCCCGCAAGGGCGACGCGACTACGGTGAAAAAGCTCCTCGATGAGGGCGTGGACGTCAACACGAAGTACCGCTACGGTGCGACAGCACTCTCCTACGCCTGCGATCGCGGGCACCTCGAGGTGGCAAAAGTGCTTCTGGAGCACGGTGCCGACGTCAATGTCAAGGATACGTTCTATCGCGCCACGCCTCTCACCTGGGCGGCCAGCCCCGCCATGGGTCGCAAGCCGCAGCATGCCGAAATCGTTGGGCTGCTCCTGAAGCACGGCGCGCAGGGCGAGGAGGACGCGCTGATCGCGGCGGTCTCTGCGCCCGACGCGGCGATGACGAAGATCATCCTCGAGCACGGTGGCCTTCTCCCGGACACGCTTTCCGACGCGCTCGAATCGGCGAAGAAGGGCGGGCATAAGGACATCGTTGCGTTGCTCGAACAGGCTGGCGCGAAGCAGTACGTCGAGTTCAAGATGGACGAGTCACAGCTCGGGCGCTACGCCGGTACGTATCTTGGCACGGGCGGAGGCGAGCTAGTCCTCGCCGTGACGGGCGGGCATCTCCTAGGCGGTCCTCCCGGACAGCGGCTCACGTTTGTGGCGCGCGATGCAACAACGTTTCGGATCGTCGAATTGCCGGGCACGACGCTCAACTTTCGTCTCGAAGAGGGCAAGGCCACCGCGCTCACCCTCAGCCGGGGCGGCAACACGACGACCTACACGAGGGTAGAGGGCAAATAGATCATGAGACGGGCGATGCCGATCCTTGTGTGGCTAATCGCGTGCCCATCGGTCTCCGGGCAGCACTGGCCGTCGTTTCGAGGGCCCAACGCATCCGGCGTCTCCGACGGTCATCCGACCCTGGTGAAGTGGAACGCGCCATCGGGTGAGAGCGTGCTCTGGAAAACGCCCATTCCTGGTGTGGCTGTGTCGAGCCCCGTCGTTTGGGGGGACCGCGTGTTCGTCTCCACGGCGGTGAGCAGCGATCCCCATGCGACCATCCGCACGGGCCTATACGGCGACGTCGAGCCGTCGAGCGATCTGTCGAGGCACTCCTGGCGGCTGGTCGCACTTGACAAGCGCACCGGCAAAGTGCTCTGGGAGCGCGTCGCGCACGAGGGCGTCCCGCGAACCAAGCGCCACCCGAAGTCGAGTCAGGCCTCGCCGACGCCGGTCACCGACGGGCGGCACGTGGTTGTGTCGTTCGGGTCCGAAGGGCTCTACACCTACGACGTCGACGGAAAGCTGCTCTGGAAGCGAGACCTCGGCGTTCTGAACGCGGGCTGGTTCTACGACCCCGACTATGAATGGGGTGTGGGCAGCTCGCCGATCATCTGGAAGAGCTCGGTGATCGTGCAGTGCGACATCCAGAAGAACTCTTTCATCGCCGCGTTCGACGTAGCGACGGGCCAACCCCTCTGGCGCACCCCGCGCGAGGAGATCCCCTCCTGGTCGACGCCGGCGATCTACGAAGGCAACGGCCGCGCGGAACTGGTGACGCAGGCCACGAACTTCACGCGCGGATACGACCCGAGCACCGGCCAGGAGCTCTGGCGGCTCGCCGGTAACTCCGAGATCACGATTCCCACGCCCATCATCGGGGCGAACCTCATCATCGTGACTAACGGCTACCGCGGCGTGCAGCCGATCTATGCCATCAAGCCGGGCGCCAAGGGCGACATCACCCTGAAAGGCGAGCAGACCCAGAGCGAGTTCATCGCCTGGAGCACGAAGCGCGGCGGACCATACATCCCCACGCCGCTCATCTACCGCGATCAGCTCTACGTGTGCTCGAACAACGGCGTGCTGTCGGCCTACGGTGTTCGCACCGGCCAGCGCCTCTACCAAGAACGCCTGGGGGGAACAGGCGGATCGTTCAGCGCGTCACCTGTCGCGGCGGACGGCAAGATCTATCTTGCGAGCGAGGACGGCGACGTCTTTGTCGTCAAGGCGGGGCCGACGTACGAGCTTCTGGCGACGAACTCGATGGGCGAGGCCCTCATGGCGACGCCAGCCATCTCCGAGGGCCTGATCATTATTCGTGGCCTCAAGGACGTTTTCGCTATCGGACAGCCAGCAACTGCCAAACCATTATTTCACTGATTTGCGCATCACCTACATGGAGTGTCGTCTAAGTCGCAGAACGGCGCGCAACACGTTAATGCATTTAGGCAATCAGATACTAGCTGCTAAGCGCCGCCGTCTCAACGTAAGTTTGTAAAACTATGAGTCAAGTGGGAGATCCCGAGAGCAGTGCGACCGGCCGGCGGCAAGACAGGTTTGGATCGCCTCCGGAAAATGGGTCCAAAGACGCCGCGCTCAGGGTCAAAGCGGAAGGCGATTCCCTTGCAGGCAGATTTCCGCTGCATCTTCAGGCACCTAAGGGCGTTTGCAGATTGGCCCGCCTGCTGGGGCTATGTTATAAAGGCCATCCCGGCTCCGCCCGGAGAACTGTGCCATTTATCAATTTCCCCGCCCGCGAGATTAACTGCAAGCTGGTCTACTACGGCCCAGGCCTAGGCGGCAAGACCGCCAACCTGCACTGGATCTACGACCACACCGGAGATGCGCTGAAGGGCAAGATGATCTCGCTGGCGACGGAGACCGACCGAACCTTGTTCTTCGATTTCCTGCCACTCGATCTGGGCACCGTGCGCGGTTTCAAAACGCGCCTGCACCTCTACACCGTGCCCGGCCAGGTATTCTACGAGGCCAGCCGCAAGCTGATCTTGAAGGGAGCCGACGGGGTGGTGTTTGTCGCTGACTCGCAGGAAGAGCGTATGGACGCCAACCTGGAAACCCTGGAAAATCTTCGGGAGCATTTGAAGGAACATAGCCTCAATTTCGGTACCATTCCTTACGTCCTGCAATTGAACAAGCGCGATCTGCCCAACATTCTCCCGCCGGAAGAGCTCAAGAAGCATTTGCAGGCCAAGGGAGAGCCGATCGTAGAGGCGGTAGCGGTAACCGGCCAGGGCGTCTTCGACACGCTAAAAGAAGTTGCCAAGCTTGTTCTCGCCGAGCTGAAAAAAGGCGCGTGAAGCCTAGACCAAGCGAAATTTCAGTTGGATCAGCAAGCGAACGCGCGGCGGTTTGCCCTGCATTCTTGGCAGGGGATCCCACTTTCGTAGCTTTACGCATCGTATCGCCGCCTTGTCCTCCGGCTACGGCCGCCGGAGCCGCTGGCAATCTCTGAGCTTTATTAAACAGTTCAGTCCATGTCGCAGGAATGATTAAGATTGCGCTGAAGAAGCCTTCGAGCGGAAGCTGGCAAGTGCAGTGGCCTCGTCATCGAACGTGGGAATTACACTGAGCAAACGGGTGAGCGAAAGAACCGCGCGCACACGGCCTTGAGGGGCCAGCAGCTTCAGGCTCGAACCGGAGTGCCTGAAAGAAACGTACATGCGCACCAGGGTGCTGATGCCGGAGCTGTCGATCTGTTTCACGTCGCCCAGATTGACCAGCACGTTGCGCGCGGCGCCCTGGAGCAAGCGCCCCAGTTCGCTGGCCAACAGGTCGCTGCCTGCGCCGATGGTGGCACGCCCCTGGAGGTCGAGGATCGTAACGTCGCCCGATTTCCGGATGGTCCTTTGCAGCTCCACGGGCGCCTCCTCTTCTCCCCGTACACCAAGGGGAGTCGAGCGGGCCTACTCGATTCGCGCAGTGGCTTGCGCGCATTATATGCCCGGCGCCTAGGAAAACGACAGGGGACCCGCGGGCCTGAGGCTCGCAAGCGCCTGAGGCTCGTCGTTGAAGGTGGGAATGGCGCTGACCAGGCGCGTCACCTCCAGCGCATCGCGCACGCGCCCCGCCGGGCAAACGAGCTTCAGGCTTCCGCCTGCTCGCACCAGTCCGGTGCTATTCCGCACCAACGTGCTGATACCCGTGCTGTCGATCTGCTCGACACAAGAGAGGTTCACCACAATCTGCCGATAGCCGTTCTCGATCAGGCGGCGCAGCTCAGTCTGCAGCCGGTCGGCCTCCGCACCGATTATGAGCCTTCCCTGCAGATCGAGGATTCTCACGTGGCCCGCTTCGCGAATGGAAATATCCAGGCCCATAACTCCTCCCCACGCCCAGTCGCTGCGCATTATATCCCGGTAAGGGATTCCTCTAAGGGGGCTTTCCTGTTGGGGCGAGGCTCCCCTGGCTTGACACTTCTGCCGGGCGGACTAGCGGTGAGGCGCGGAGATTGGCCGCCCCGGCGCGCTCCCGGGAGCGCTTTGGGCAAGCCAAACCGGCGCAAAAACTCCGCGAAGATTCCTTGAGGTGAACTGTTCCACGGCGGTACGTTGCATGATTCGCTCCGTTTCCCCCTTTTTTTCTCGGCGGATTTTCGCGCGAATTATAATTGCAGTAGCAGCGCCAACCTTGGCGCTTAACTGCCGGACAGCACTGTGAGCGCACTGTCGCCGAACTTGTACGAAGAAGCGGAGGAGAACCGCCTGCAGGAGATTCAGGCGAACCTGCGCAAGCTCGAGCACCGCGATTGGTGGCTGTGGACGCTGGCGATGGTGGTCATGCTGCTGCTGACCCTGGCGGTAGCCTCGCTCACATTCCCGGGACTACTGAAGTTTGAAGACCCGATCTTCCAATACGGCCTCAACCAGGCTGTTCGTGGGCTGGTTGGCTTGGTGCTGCTCTTCAACACTTATACGATTTACCAGCAGGTGATGATCAAGCGCCTCCGGCGGCAATTTTCGCAGCAGCTAGACGCCATGAGCCGACTGCACAGCCGCGCGGAAGAGTTCCACAAGCAGGCCACGGTAGACCCCCTGACCGGACTCTGTAACCGACGTGTCGGCGAGCAACACCTGGCAGCGGAGGCAGAGCGTTCGCAACGCTACGGACATCCGCTTACTGTGCTGGTTCTGGATTTAAACAACTTCAAGCAAATCAACGACCAGTACGGCCACCCGGCGGGCGACCAAGTCCTGAAGGAATTTGCGCAGCGCTTAGTCACCACCATCCGCGTCTCCGACTTGGCCGTGCGCATGGGTGGGGATGAGTTCCTCGTTATACTCCTGGAGTGTCCCTCGGAGCAGGTGCAAGCCATGCTGGCGCGCCTCAAGCCGCTCGAAGTGGAGTACCATGGCGAGAAAATCCCGGTCTCCTTCTCGGCCGGATGGGTCAGCTACGAAAGCAGCGAAACGCCCGAACAGTTCCTGGAGCGCGCCGACCGCACGCTCTACGCCGATAAGCGCGCGGGCAAGGCCCGCGACGCGCAGTTACCCGTCGCACGTTAAGAAGAGTCATTTGCCGGGTGCGAAACTACCGGCTTCTTGACTTCTCTCGGCGTCTCCCAGCCTGGAGTGGCGGCATGAAAAAAAGGGAGGTGAAAACCTGGCGGTCTTCACCTCCCGGGGTGGGGTGGGGTGCTGCTGGATAGAACTCTTGTGCCTCCTTCTTTCTTTAGGCGGCAGATATCGCTTCAATCTCGCTATTCTTATTTCGCCGTGTTAGGAGACCACCACCACAGAGTAACCTCTAAACAGCGCGGAATAACACAGGCAGCCGAGCATGTCAACAGGTTTCAGATGTCGGGTCCGGAGTGCAAGGGGCCCGCGCAAATGGATCTGGAAATCGGCCACCCGAGGTTAGGCCAGCCGGGCTGACGCGCGAGAAGGGGCGGCGGCACCTGACGCACGAACAAGGATTTCGCGCACCCGGCGTCCCAGTAGGGTGGGTGTATAGGGTTTCTGCAGAACGCCAGCGCCTTTTTCCACCAACGCTTGCAGAGAGGCGGCCTCGGCGCTGTAGCCGGTGGTAAACAACACAGGCAGATTAGGTTTCAACGCACACATTTTAAGGTAAGCGTCAGGGCCCCCCATCCTGGGCATCACCACGTCCAACAGGGCCAGGCCAATCGAGCCGCAATGCTGACGGAACAGATCCACCGCTTCGAGCCCATCCTGTGCCAGGATGAGCCGATAACCAAGACTCTCCAGCGCGACCCTCGCCATTTCCCGGACGCCGTCGTGGTCTTCGGCCACGAGGATCGTCTCAGAGCCGCCCTGGACCGGCTGGGCGGCGGCGCTGTCAACCCTTTCGATACCTTCCACGGTGCCTTCAACAAGAGGGAAGTACACCTGGAACGTGGCGCCCAAGCCTAGCCGGCTCTCGACTTGCACGAAACCCCCATGCTGCTTGGCGACGCCGTAAACGGTGGCCAAACCCAGGCCAGTGCCCTTACCCAGTTCCTTGGTGGTGAAGAAGGGCTCAAAGATATGCTCAATAGTGGCCGCATCCATCCCCACCCCGGTGTCCGAGACGCTGAGCCGGACGTAGCGGCCCGGCTGGACATAGGTGTGGAGCCGGGCGTAGTCTTCGTCGAGCGTTACGTTTTCGGTTTGAATCAGCAACTGACCGCCCTGGAGCATGGCATCACGCGCATTCAAGCACAAATTCATTAACACTCGTTCGAGCTGGGTGGGATCTGCGCGAATCACCCCCAGGTCCGGGGCTGCTACGGTCCTCAGCTCGATGAGATCACCGAGGATGTTTCCCAGGAGGCCCACGAAATCGACGATAGTCTGATTCAAGTTGAGGTTCCGGGGTTCAAGGACTTGGCGCCGCGCGAAGGCCAGCAACTGCCGGGTCAGCCCGGCGGCACGCTCGGCCTGTTCTCGAATTTTTTTGAAGTGGCTGTGGAGCCGACTGTCGGCCGGCGTCTGCTCCTGGCCCAATTCAGCCCAACCCATGATGGCGCCGATGACGTTGTTGAAATCGTGGGCAATGCCGCCCGCCATTTGCCCAATAGCCTCAAATTTATGCACTTGGCGGAGATGTTTTTCCATGGCCCTGCGCTCAGTTACGTCTTCAACAATAAACTCGACTTCCTCCATGCCACCGCTCTGATCGACCACCGCACGCCCGCTGAACTGGACTGTGATAAAGGAGCCATCTTTCCTCCTCCATTCGACCTCGACGCCATCGACACGCCCTGACTGAAGGCACTGCTCGATGATGCGGGAGCGATCTTCGGGGTGGCGATAGAGGGTAGCGGGCAGGTCGGCCGAGAGCAATTCCGCACTGGACTCGTAGCCGAGCATCTGGACCAGCGCGGGATTGACGTCCAGGAATTTTCCCGCCCTGGTTACCCGGAAGATTCCGTACGTGGCATTCTCGACGAGTTCGCGGTAGCGGGCCTCAGAGTGGCGCAAGGCCTCTTCGGAACGCTTGCGCTCCTCGCGCAGCGCCTTTTCCTGCAGGGCGCGGCGAACGGCCACCGGCAGGCGGGCCAGACGATCCTTGAGGACGTAATCGGTGGCTCCCCTCTTGATGCAGTCGACCGCGGCTTCTTCCCCCAATGTGCCGGTAACCAGGACGAACGGAATATCTTTTTTCTGCTGCTGCAGCGATTCGAGCGCATCAAGCCCCGTCCAGTTCGGGAGGCGGAAGTCGGCGAGAATAACGTCATACAGCGTCTCTCGCAGACCTGCGGCGAATTCCTCAGGAGTAGCTACCACGTCGGCGCGGAACCGGAATCCCGCCTTTTGCAATTCCCGCTGGATGAGCTCGGCGTCTGCCGCGGAGTGCTCGACAATCAGGACACGCAGAGACTCTGTGAAACCGCGGGAATGGGCCGCGGGTGGATGGAACGCAGTCCGGCTCATTTCGGCTGACCTGGGGGAAAGGCCGCAAAAACATGCGGAGGTGGAGCCGGGGCCTCCTCTTCAACGGCCTGGCCGACGACCACACGGTCGCGCCCCTCGCCCTTAGCAAGGTAAAGGGCGGCATCGGCGGCTCGCAAGAGCGTGGTCGCCGTCCAACCATGCTCCGGGAAGGCAACCACCCCCTGCGACAGGGTGACTGGCGGGAGGATCTGGCCAAGGTACTGGACATTAAGCTGTTTGACGTCTTCTCGCAATCGCTCGGCGCGCTGTCTGGTGACCTCCAACGAGGCTTCCGGCAGAATAAGCGTAAACTCCTCACCACCGTAACGGCAGGCAATGTCTTCCTGCCGTGTTCGACTTTGCACGAAGTGGCCCAACTCGCGGAGCACAGTGTCGCCCGCCTCGTGGCCCAAGCTGTCGTTGAAGCTCTTGAAGTGGTCGAGGTCGAGCATGATCAACCCCAAGCCGCGCCGACGGCGCGCCAAGCGGTGCAGCTCGCGCTCGAGCGACTCCTCCATGTAGCGCCGGTTGAACAGGCCGGTCAGGGGATCGCGGATGGATTGGGTGCGCAGATTCTCACGCAGTTTCAGGTTTGCCAGAGCCAGCGCCGTGTGTTCGGCGACAGTCAAAGCCAACCTCTGCTTGGACTCCTGTACCAGTCCCAGTGGGCGTTCCGGTTGGTTCGGTTTGGGCGGGCTCTGCAAGAAGAGGACGCCCAACGCCTGGCCCAGCGCCATCATCGGCACGCACAAGTAGCTGGCCGACGGAGACCGGCTCAAGTGCTGGCAAAGCAGCCCGGACTGGGAATCCTCCACCCAGTGCATCCGCCCCCGCCGGAGCGCCCAACAATCTTCCGGCGCGAACACAACCGCCTCCGCCTCAGGCGGGGAGTCGCCCCAGACCACCGCCGGCTCAAGGAGGTTGCGCGAGGCATTGAGCAAATACAGCGTGCCGGGCTCAGTAGGAAATAGCTTTTCAGCGGACTTGCCGATCACGGCGTAGGCTTCGTCGGGGTTGAGGCAGGTTTGGAGCAACTCCCCCATTTCGTTCACGAGGGTGGTCTCGCGGGTGCGCTGCTGCAGTTCGCTGACCCGAACCATCAGCTCTTCATTGGCCTGCTGCAGCTTCTCCCGCGCGCGCTTGCGCTCGGTGATGTCCCGGATGATTCCCGTAAAGGTGCGTTCGCCGTGGATGACAAATTCGGCGAAAGAGATTCCCAGGGTGATCTCCGTTCCGCTTTTGTGGAGGCCGGTGAGTTCCGCAGACTCCCAATCGATATGTCTTCGGCCGGTCTCCAGGTATCGTTTGAGCCCGGCCCTGTGCACCTCGCGGAGATTTTCGGGCATCAGCAGGGTGAGACTCTGCCCGAGCATCTCCGCGCGAGTGTAACCGAAGATCCTCTCCGCAGCGGCGTTGACGAAAAGAATCCGGCTTTCGGAATTGATGGTAATGAAGGCGTCGTTCGCGGTTTCCGCCAGAATGCGGTAGCGGGCTTCGCTTTCGCGGAGCGCCTGTGCGGCGCGGGCGCGGTCTTCGCGCAGCGCCTTTTCTTCCAGGGCGCGACGAACGGCCACTGGCAGGCGGGCCAGGCGTTCCTTGAGAACGTAGTCGCTGACCCCCTCCTTGATGCACTCCACCGCGGCTTCTTCCCCCAGCGTGCCCGTCACCAGCACAAAGGGAATATCCTGGCCCAGGTGTCGAAGCAGCTTGAGAGCGTCCATCCCCGTCCAGTTGGGCAACCGATAGTCGGCCAGAATGATGTCGTAGGTGTTTGCGCCCAGCCGCAGGGAAAATTCCTCGGCGGTCTCCACCAGATCCGCGCTGACTTTGAATCCCGCCTTTTCCAATTGGTTCAGAATGAGGTCGGCGTCCGGGCGGGAGTTTTCAACAATTAGAACGCGCAGGGGTTGTTGGACGTTCACGTTCCGTTCGGCTACGGCTGGATCCATCAGGCCTGGCTCCGTGACGCGGCGAGGAAAGCTCCCAACGACGGCGGCGGCTCATTCACCAGAAGCCAGTACAATCCGAGCTGCTTGACCGTTTCCCGGAACTGGTCAAAGTCCACCGGCTTCTGGATATAGCTGTTGACTCCCGATTGATAACCCTGCACCAGGTCTCTCTCCTCCTTCGAGGAGGTTAGAATGACCACGGGGATGGCTTTAGTCCGCGCATCACTCTTGACCTGCCGCAGCACCTCGAGCCCATCCACCCTGGGCAGTTTCAAATCGAGCAGGATCAACCTGGGCCGGTGGCTTGCCTCGCGCCCGCTGAACACCCCGCGGCAGAAGAGAAAATCCAAAGCCTCCTCGCCGTCGTGCGCCACGTGGACGCGGTTGGACAGCTTGTTGTGGCGGAGGGCATGCAAGGTAAGCTCCACATCCGCCGGGTTGTCTTCTACAAGAAGAATATCTACCTCGTAGTTGCTCCCTTCCATGCGGCACTCCCTTCCGTGAACGCGGTATCTGTCCTGGTGTCCTTCGGTGCACCCAAAGTGAAGAAGAAGGTGGCACCCTTGTCGAGTTCCGCCTCGGCCCAGACGCGCCCCCCGTGTTTCTGGATAATCCGCTGAATAGTGGCCAGGCCCACGCCGGTGCCTTCAAAATCCTCCTTGCGGTGGAGCCGCTGGAAGACACCGAATAGCTTGTCGGCGTACTTCATGTTGAAGCCGACACCGTTGTCCCGGATGAAGATGACCGGTTGCCCGTCAACCTCCCTCTGCCCCACCTGAATGACAGCGAGCTCGCGCGGCCGGGTGTACTTGATGGCATTCGAGAGCAGGTTGGCCAACACCTGCTTCATGAGGCCCGGGTCGCATTCCACGAACGGCAGCCGCCCAATCTGCCAGTCGATCTGCCGGCCGCGCGTTTCGGTCTCCAGGTCCCCGAGGACCTCCTCGACCAGCGCGTTCAACCCGGTGATTTGCAATTGCACCGGCTGCCGGCCGACCCGTGCCAGGTTCAACAAGTCGTCCACCAGGTGTCCCATGTGCCGGGTGGACTCATGGATGCGCTGCAAGTGCTTTTGAGCGAGAGGGTCCAGTTGAGACCCAAAATCTTCCAGAAGGATCTTGGAAAATCCATCGATGTGCCGCAGCGGGGCACGCAGGTCGTGGGCGACCGAATAGGTAAAGGCTTCGAGCTCTTTATTCAGGGTTTCCAGTTCGGCGGCCCGCCGGCTCAAGTCTTCGTTCAGCTCCTTGATTTCCTGCTCGGCCCGCTTGCGCTCGGTGATGTCTTTGATGATGGCAGCAAGGCCGGCTGGCCCACCGTTGGCCCCTCTAACGACAAAAACGGTGAGCAAAACGGGGACACGCGATCCGTCCTTTCTTACGTACTCTTTTTCGTACTCGGCCGGGTTCCCCGTTTTCAAGACCTGTTCAATGATGTAAGGCTCGGGATCGCCGTATTGAATTGGGGTGATGTCCCGATACTTTTCCCCATCCAGTAGCTCCTCTCTGGAATAGCCCGTGAGAGCGAGAAAGGCGTCATTCGCATCCAGCAAGCGTCCATCGAGAGCCGTGTACGTCATGGCATCTTTGGAGCACTGGTAGATTCCTCGGAAATGTTCCTGAATCTTTCTATACTCATCCTCGCTGCGTTTGCGCTCGGTCATGTCGCGGATGGCGCTGGAGACCAATACCCCTTCCTCGGTCTCCAGCGGGCTCAGGCTGATCTCCACCGGAAACTCGCTCCCGTCCTTCCGCCGCCCGTAGAGTTCCAGCCCCGCCCCCATCCATCGCGTGCGCGGATCAGAAAAATAGCCCGTGCGGTGGCCCGGATGCGCTCCTCGAAACCGCTCGGGAACCAGAATCTCAACCGATTGCCCGAGCAACTCCTCGCGCGTGTAGCCGAACAGCTTCTCTGTCTGCGCATTCACCAGCAGGATACGACCCTCCCGGCCCACGATTACCATCGCGTCCGGCGCCGCCTCCAGCAAACCCCGGAACTTCGTCTCCGCCCTCTTCCGCGCGGTGATGTCCCGGATGGCGCTGGAGACCAATACCCCCTCCTCCGTCTCCAGCGGGCTCAGGCTGATCTCCACCGGAAACTCGCTCCCATCCTTCCGCCGCCCGTAGAGTTCCAGCCCCGCCCCCATGGATCGCGTGCGCGGATCAGAAAAATAGCCCGTGCGGTGCCCCGGATGCGCTCCTCGAAACCGCTCGGGAACCAGAATTTCAACCGATTGCCCGAGCAACTCCTCACGGATGTAGCCGAACAGCTTCTCCGTCTGCGCATTCACCAGCAGGATGCGACCCTCACGGCCCACGATCACCATCGCATCCGGCGCTGCCTCCAGCAGACCCCGGAACTTCATCTCGGCCCTTTCTCGCTCGGTGATTTCCCGATTGATCTCGAGAATCCCGGCCGGGATACCTTGCGCATCCCGTTGCAAAGCCCACCGGCTGGCCACGACAATGCGCGTGCCGTCGCGCTTGCGATGGACCAGTTCGCCCTCCCAGCACCCGTCCCGCAGTAGCTCGGTTTCAATCTGCTCCAGCGGCTTGGAAAATTCGGTTTCGAGCAGCGTGTGGCTCACTTTTCCAAGGGCTTCTGCCTTTGACCAGCCGTAGGTCTGTTCCGCGCCGCGGTTCCAGAACAAGATGGTGCTAATCATGTCTCGGACGATGATGCTGTCGTGCGCGAGGTCAAGGAGCGCGATCTGATCGCGCAAGCTGGCAGCTAGAAATTCCATGGGAGTCCTCCCGGCTCAATGGCCCTCTGCGGCCGGGCAAAAAACGATCGGCAACCACACGTCTTGGCCGGCGGAAGAATCACCATGCCCAGCACACAAACTTGGCTCTGGCAGGCTCGGAAGGGGGCAGTCGAGGGCCTGGAAAAAGGCTTCCGGAACGCGAATTTCATTCTGCCCAAGCAACGGAGCCCGTGCGACGTGAGCTCCACATTCACCGGGCCGTCTTCCACCAGAAGAAGCTCTAACTCATATCTGTTATGTCTGTTCCCCTGCATACGGCACTTCCCTCCGTGAACTGGGGATCCGTTCTGTTGTCCTTCGGCGCGCCTAATGTGAAGAAGAAGGTGGCACCCTTGTTGAGTTCCGCTTCGGCCCAGATGTGCCCGCCGTGCTTGTGGATAATCCGCTGGACAATAGCCAGACCCACGCCGGCGCCTTCAAAGTCTTCCGGGCGGTGCAGCCGCTGGAAGACGCCGAATAGCTTGTCAGCGTACTTGGGGTTGAAGCCGACGCCGTTATCCCGGACGAAGATGACTGGCTGGCTGTCTCTAGTGGTCCGGCCCACCTCGATGATGGCGCGTTCGCGCGGCCGGGTGTACTTGACGGCATTTGAGAGCAGGTTGGCGAACACCTGCTTGATCAGGCCCGGGTCGCACTCCACAAACGGCAGGCGCTCGAGTTGCCAGTCAATCTGCCGATCGCTTGTGTCTGTTTTGAGGCCCGCGATGATTTCCTCGACCAGTGCGTTCAACCCGGTGATTTGCAGGTTCAATTCCTGGCGGCTAAATCGGGCCAGGGACAACAGGTCGTCCACCATACCTCCCATGTGCTGGGTGGCTTCGTGGATGCGGTGCAGATACTGCTGGGCCGGGGCATCGAGTTGAGGCCCAAAATCTTCCAGAAGGATCTTGGAAAATCCGTCGATGTGGCGCAGCGGGGCGCGCAGGTCGTGGGAGATCGAATAGGTGAAGGCTTCCAGCTCCTTGTTGGCGCCCGTGAGTTCGGCGGTCCGGTCGGCCACTCTTTTTTCCAGTTCCGCATTGAGCTGCCGGATTTCTTCCTCAGCCCGCTGGCGTTCCATTACCTCCCGTTTGAGCGCGGCGGCATGCTTCTGGATTTCATTGTGCTGCCGCACGTTCTCATAGGCCACGCCCGCCTGCGCCCCCAGGGTGGCGATCAGGCGCTCATCCTCTTCGCTAAACTCTTCTGCACCGAGCTTTTCGATCAAATAGAGGATCCCGTAGAGCTGGCTCGGCGAGCTCAGCCGCACGCCAAGGAAAGAGCGCGTGGGCAAATAGGCTGGGGGCATTCCCTGAGCCACGGGGTCGGTACCGATGTCTCGCAAGCGGAGCGGGTGGCCCTCTGTGAGCAACTGGGCAAGGACCCCCTGATCAACGCGCTGGAGGCCAATTCCCCTGGCCGTTCCGACGTCTGTGCCGCGGGTGAAAAAGTGCCGCAGCGTTCGACCGTCTTCCGCCAAGAGTCCGACGGCAGCGTACCGGGCGCCGATCAACTCGCGTGCCGGTGGGCACAACTCGTTGAGAATCCCTAGCGGATCGAGCTGGGAGGCGAGTTTTTGGCCCACTTCGAGGAGTGCGGTCAAGCGGAGGGTTGCCGCCTCCAAATCGTTTACCTTCTCGGAGAGTTTGTCGGTGACCAGTCGCAGGTGCTCGCGGTCGAACTCTCTGGTTGGGGCAGCGGGCGGAGGAGGACTCAGGCTCAGAGCGGCGTTCACGATTCTCAGAACGGTTTCCGGCTCGGCTGGCTTGGTGAGAATGTGCGAAACGCCGCAGGCCTCGGCCAGTGCCTGCGCTTCGCGCTCATGATAGGCAGCCGTATAGAAGATCACCGGTGTCTGAGCGATGGTGGGGTCACTCCGCAGTTGGCGGACAAGTTCGTACCCGTCCATCGTTGGCATCACAATATCCGCGATGACCAGGGCGGGGTGCTCGGCCCGGACCTGCGCCAGCGCCTCGGCGCCATCGCCGGCTTCGAGTAGACGGTGTCCGTTATAACCGAGAAGCGTGGTGAGGAATTCCCTGTTCGCCGGTTTGTCGTCCACTACTAGAATCGTTGCCATACTCAATTCCGGCTTGCCTTCTGCAAGCAAGCCTCAACGAAGGACACCAAGGCCTGCGGCTCGATCGGCTGCAAGAGGAATCCATCCGCGCCAAGCGCCAGAGCCCGTTCTTGTTCTGTCCGGCCCGATGTCGAAGCGGAAAAAAGAAGGAATGGAATGGCCCGCAACGCGGGTTCGGCTTTGACCTGCCGCAGCAGCTCCAGGCCACTCTCTCCCGGCATCTGTAAGTCGGACAAAATCAGGTCCGGGGAATGCCGGCGGGCGAGTTCGGCTGCTTCCTCGGGTCTCTGGACGGCGATCACTTCGTAGCCAAAAGGCTCGAGAGTGCTGCGAATCAAGCTCAAGTTGATGGCGGAGTGGCCCACCGCCAAAATGGTTGCGCGTCTGGGCGGAGGCGGCGCGGTCTCCCCAGGCGAGGCGTGCGCTTCGCGTCGCTGGCTGGAGCGCTGCTCGGGAGGCAGGAAAGCTTCGATCTGCCTTACAAACGATTCGGGACTAATCGGCTTGGGAATGTAGCCGTCGAATCCCGCCGCGAGGACTTTGTCGCGGTCTCCGACCATGGCCAAGGCGGTGACAGCCACGACTGGGACTTTTGGTAAGCAGGAACGGGATTTGACCTGCCGGCCGACGTGGTAGCCATCCACCCCGGGCATTTCCAGATCGCAGATGATCAGGTCCGGCGCCTCGCGGGTAATTGCTTCCAGGCCCTCCTGGCCGTCGCGTGCGGTCAACGGCGCGTAGCCGAAGGCCCTGAAAAGATAGACCATGAGCTCCAGGTTGGTCGGATTGTCTTCGATAATCAGGATGCGCGCGGCCATCGCTGCGTCCTTTTTTCTTCTTCCTTATTTGTTTCCTAGCACCAGGGTGAACCTGCTTCCTTTGCCGTACTCGCTCTCCAGAGTGATAAAGCCTCCGAGCAACTGGGCCAGCTTCTGGCTCAGATGGAGGCCCAGTCCGGTACCCTCAAAACGGCGCGCGTCATCGGCGGTTACTCGCGTAAAGGCCTGGAAAAGCTTGGCCTTGTCTTCGGGCCGAATGCCAATGCCGGTGTCGACCACGCTGATTTCCGTTCTGACCGTGCCGTTTTCCTGGCGCTGGCGGACTTCAAGACGCACCTCACCTTTCTCGGTGAACTTGATGGCGTTGTTGGTGAGGTTGATGAGGATCTGACTGAGGGCGCGACGATCGGTCATTGCTATCAGGTTCTGCCCGGGAGTGTGAGCTCCAAACTTCAGGCCTTTGCTTTCCGCCAGAGGCCGAAGGGCGGTGAGAACCTCCTCGATGACACTGTCACAGGCCACCGGCTCGAGGTTGACCTGCACCTTGCCCGATTCGATTTTGGCCAGGTCCAGCAGATCGTTGATCAGCGACAGCAGGTGTCTGGCGCTGCTTTGGATGGTCTGAAGCTGCTTGTCCTGATCCGGGGTCAGCGGTCCGGGCAGCTTCATCAGCAGGGTGCCGGTAAAGCCGATGACGGCATTCAGCGGCGTGCGCAATTCGTGCGACATGGTGGCCAGGAAACGGTCCTTGGCCTGGTTGGCGCTCTCCAGCTCAACGTTCTTCTCCTGGAGCTTCTCCTCGAACCGCTTGCGCTCGGTGACGTCGCGGGCCGCCGCGAACACCCCCTGCAGCTTGCCGTCGCGGTCGTAGAACGTGGCCGCGTTGTAGGAGACCACCGTCTGGCGCCCCTCCTTGCCCCGCGCCGTCAGTTCGTAGTTGGTCACTCTCCCCTCAAGCAGCACCAGTTTGATGCCCTGCTCGGCCCGCACCGGAGCGGTGAAGTAGCTTTTGAATGGAGTGCCGATCAATTCATCGCGGGAATATCCAGTGAGCGCCTCCATCTGCTGGTTGACGTCGGTGATGATCCCGAGCGGGTCGGTGGTCATCAGCGCGTCGATATTCGATTCGATCAGCGAACGGGTGTAGAACTGCTGGTCGCGCAGCTGCTGCTCGAGCTGCTTCTGCGCGGTGATGTCGCGGGCGGCGGCCAGGATGCCCAGCGGCGCGCCGGCGGCATTGGTAAAAACGCCGGCATTGAAACCCACGGCAATCCGCCGGCCGTGGCGGCTGATGAGCACCAGTTCGTAGGCAATAACGCGCCCTTCGGCCAGCGTCTTCTGGACTCCCGCGCGCGCGCGCTCGGGTTCGGTGAAGTACTCGGCAAACCGCGAGTTGATCAAATGCTTGCGGGTATAACCGGAGAGCCGGGTAGCCTCTTCGTTCACGTCGGTGACCGTTCCGTCCGGAGCAATGGCGAACAAGGCGTCGGCGGAGGCTTCGATCAACGAGCGGTTGTACGCCTGCTGATCGGCCAACTGCGCCTGCAGCCGCGCCTGCTCGGCGATGTCACGGGCGCTGGCAAAGATGCCCTGTATCCTGCTGTCGCTGCCCCGGAAAACCGAAGCGTTGAAAGAAACCGTGCGCTCGCGTCCCGGCTTGGTCTGCAGGACCATTTCATAATTGGTGACCACACCCTCGGCAAAGGTGCGTTTCACGCCGGTATCGGCGCGCTCCGGCTCGGTGAAATACCTCTTCAAGAGCGAGCCGATGAGTTCCTGACGGCTGTAATCGGTCATGCGGCACATCTGCTCGTTGACGTCGGTGATGAAGCCATCCGGGTCCACCGTAATCAAGCCGTCCACCGACGAATCGATCAGGCCGCGCAGATAGGTTTGCTGCTCGCGCAGTTGTTCCTCCAGCCGGACACGATCGGTGATGTCACGGGCCGAAGCGAAGATCCCGCGCAAGTTCCCGGTGGGGTCTTTAAATACAGAAGCGTTAAACGAGACCTGCAAATGCCGCCGGGTGCGCGACACCAGGGTGAGCGCATACTCGGTGACAAAACCCGCCTCAAACGTTTGCCCGACGCCGGCCCGAGCGTGTTCGGGCTCGGTAAAGTAATCGGCAAACGGGGTGCCGAGAAGCTCGGCGCGGGTATAGCCGGTCATCTGGCACATCCGGTCGTTCACGTCGGTGATGATGCCCTGCGGGTCCACGTTGATGAGCCCGTCCACCGACGATTCGATCAGGCCGCGCAGGTAGTTCTGCTGCTCGCGCACTTGCTGTTCCAGTTTCTTCTGCTCGGTGATATCGCGGGCCGCGGCGAACACGCCCTGCAGCTTGCCGTCGCGATCGTAGAAGGTCGTGGCGTTGTAGGAGACCACCGTCTCGCGCCCCGATTTGCTGCGCGCCGTGAGCTCGTAGTTGGTCAACTTGCTTTCGCGCAGGACCTGTTTGATGCCTTCCTCGGCGCGCAGCGGGTCGGTAAAGAATTGTTTGAACGGCGAGCCGATCAGCTCGTCGCGGCCGTTTCCGGTCAGCGCCTCCATCTGCCGGTTCACATCGGTGATGATGCCGAGCGGGTCGGTGGTCGTCAGGGCGTCAATATTGGATTCGATCAGCGAGCGCGTATAGCTCTGTGAAACCTGCAGTTGAGCTTCCAACTGTTTCTGCGCTGTAATGTCGCGGGCGGAGGCGAAGATGCTGCGCACCTTTCCGGCCGTGTCTTTGAAGACGGCCGCGTTGAACGAAACGGGAACCTGGCGCCCGTCAGCCGCCTGCAGAGTGAGCGCGTAATCGGTGACGGCGCCTTTTTGGGAGGTAAGCCGCACGCCTTCCTCGGCGCGCTCGCGCTCCATAAAATAGGCGGGGAAGGAAGAGCCGATGATCTGGTTGCGCGGCCGGCCCGCCATGCGGCACATCGTGTTGTTCACGTCGGTGATGGCCATCGACTCGTCCACCGTCACCAGGCCGTCCACGGAAGCCTCGATCAAGCCCCGGTTGTACGCCTGTTCTTCCGCCCGTTGGGTTTGCAGGCGGGCCTGGTCGGTGATGTCGCGCGCGCTGGCAAAGATGCCGCGGACCGCCCCGGCTTGGTCTTTGAAGATCGCGGCGTTGAAGGACACCAGCCGCTCGGGCCCTTCTTTGGTGCGCAAGGTCAATTCGTAGTTGGTCACCGCGCCTTTGTCCAACGTGAGCCGCACGCCCTCCGCCGCGCGCTTCGAGTCGGCAAAGTACTCTGGAAACTGAGAGCCGATCAGGCGCTCGCGCGAGTAGCCGGACATGCGGCACATCGTTTCATTCACGTCCGTGATCGCCAGCATGGGGTCCACGGTAATCAGGCCGTCGAGCGAGGCTTCAATCAAGCCGCGGTCGTACGCGCGTCCCTCCGCCAGTTGGGTCTGCAGGCGCGCCTGCTCGGTAATGTCCCGCGCGAAGGCGAAGATGCCGCGCACGTTCCCCGCCGAAGGGTCCTTGAAGACCGCGGCGTTGAACGAGACGCGCAAGTGCCGTCCGTCCCGCTTGGCGAGGGTGAGCACGTAATCGGTGACTATGCCCCGCTGGAGGGCCTCGTTCAGGCCGGCCATCGCCCGTTCGGAATCCACAAAGTAATCGGCAAGAGGTGTTCCGATGAGTTCCTCCCGGAGATAGCCGGACATACGGGACATCTGGTCGTTCACGTCCATGATGGCGCCGCCGGGATTCATCTTGATCAAAGCGTCTACGAAGGCTTCGATCAGGCCGCGGTTATAGGCCTCCGATTCGTGCAATTGCCTTTCCAGCTTTTTTTGCTCGGTAATATCGCGGGCCGCAGCGAACACGCCCTTAACCTTCCCCTGAGCGTCCCGGAAGATTGAGGCGTTGTAGGAAACCGGCGTCTCCCGCGTACCGCGGCCGCGCGCGGTGAGTTCGTAGTTGGTCACCTTGCCCTCGCGCAGCACCAGCTTGACGCCTTCTTCGGCGCGCTGTGGGTCGGTGAAGTACATCTTGAAGGGCGTGCCGATCAGCTCGTCGCGATTGCACTCCGTGAGCGCCTCCATCTGCTGATTCACGTCGCTGATGATTCCCAGCGCGTCGGTGGTCATCAGCGCGTCAAAGTTGGATTCGATCAGCGAACGGTTATAAAACTGCGTGGCCTGGAGCTCTTCGGCGAGGCGAATCTCATTGGAGATATCTTTGGAGATCAACAGGAAGCCGGTGGGCCGGCCTGAGGCATCGCGGCGCGGAGTCAGGACGACGCGCGCGGTAAAACGCTGGCCATTCTTGCGAACGCGAACGATGGTCCCTTCCCACTTCCCCTCGCGCAAGGCGCTTTCCATGATTTCTCGAGGCTTGCCGGCCTGAACATCTTCCGGGGCGTGAAGAATCGAGGAGTTGGCCTTGCCCACCACCTCTTCCGGCTCGTAGCCGTAAAGGCGCCGTGCACCCTCGTTCCAGAGCAGGATCTTTCCCTCGAGGTCCTTCCCGATGACGGAATACTCGGTGGAGGATTCGAGGATGTTGCCAATGAAGTCCAGCGCCTGCGCTTCACTGCTGGCAATCTTGTTGTCAAAGAGTTTGGTGGTCACTGCCGCCTCCTGTCGAGTCGCGGGCGAATCGGGCTAACAAACGCGCGGATGAGCTAGGTTCTGGCTCCGCAAAGCTTTTGCCCCGCGGGCGAGCCAAGAGTTCTGTCTATGGAGACGAAACCGTGATTCGCACCGCGATTTGGCTCTGGCAGGCTGCGAAGGGGGCAGCCGAGAGCCGGCTAAATTTGGAAGGGTGAACCTATTCTGCACCATCACCGGACACTGTCAAGAAAGCAGCGGCATCGCCGTCCGCAACAATCAACAGTACGAGGCAATGAAGCTGGCGTGATGGATCGTGCCGGCGGCAGGGTAACTCGATGAGATCCTTCAATCTCAAACCCTAGGCCCAGGCCGGAGATGCAATCGAGTGAGCGGATAACCCCATGAGGGGCACCCAGGCCAGGCGCCGCGATGAAGAACCCGGCACGAGAGGCGTCCAAATGAAATACAACCGGTTTGAGGACTTGCCCGTCTGGAACGCAGCCCTTGAACTGGCTGTGCGGACTTATGCGCTATCCGGGAAAGCTCAATTCAGGAATCAGCACAGCCTGCGAGATCAAATCGAGCGAGCCGCGGTCTCCGTCTCCAACAACATTGCAGAGGGCTTCGAGCGCGGCACCACGCAGGAACTTCTCACCTTTCTTTGTATTGCCCGCGGGTCCGCTAGCGAGGTGCGCTCGATGCTCTGCTTGCTCGAGCGACTGCTTGGGTTTGCGGATTTGAAATCTGAAATTTAAAATTTGAAATCCGTCTGCGAAGGAATCTCCCGACAATTGCACGGCTGGGCCAACTCGCTGCAGAACACTGAAATCAAAGGCCCCCGGTATCTAACCGACAAATCTCGCCGCACGGCGGTAGCCATCCGCGACCGAAGAGAATTCCTTGAGCAGCTGCGCCGCAGCCGAGAACACTCCGAGGAGCGTCATCAGACGATAACCCCACAGAAGAATGAGCGCAGGTAGCCCGCGCGGCCTTCATCGCAGAATAAGGATCGACGCAGGGTGACAATCGTGAACCAGCCCGCGAGCCAGCCAATCAGCCGCGACATGCGGAAGCCGAACGCGATCCCCATTCCGCCGCTGACAAAGGAAATGAGCACTGCCTCAACCAGGAACTGCCGGATGATGTCCCCCTATGGCAGATGCCGCGGGGATACTTTCCTAATGCCGGTC
>QHYU01000237.1 GCA_003224235.1 Acidobacteriota bacterium | reverse complement strand
CGCGCCCGAGCTTGCAAAGCAGGCGCTGGAGGCAATCACTGCGCTCCCGCTTGAGCAGCGCTACGTGTGGCGCATCGTCTCAGCGCTGAACTGGGCCTTCGGCGGTTTCGACGCCGAGAGCATCAAGTTGGACATGAGAACTCTTTCCGCAGAGGACCTCAGCAAGGTGCGTGACCTTGCGCTCACGGGTGACTGGGCAGCCCCTGCCGCCGCCAGCGAGCCAACCACGATGCCGGTTCGGCCATATCAGTTCTGCCGGTTCCTGGCCGCGCTCTCTGGACCGGAGATCATGGAGGAGATGATAGCCTCTGCCGTAGTGATGGCCAAAGCCAACAGCACAGAAGCCCAAACGAGTCGGCTAGGATAGGTCGCCCGCCCTTCACTTTTTGCTGTCCCACGGGCCATGAGAACATTTTGGTTACGCTGGACACCAGGTTATGCCGGATAGTCGATCAGGACGCAGTTTAGTTTCGATTCCAAACTAATCTCCCTTCTCCGGCTCGACGATGTTCCCGTTCACGTCCACCACTTCGCCGCCCGCGTCCCTTGCGATTCGAAAGGCTCCGGATGTCCGCGAGTGCCGAAAGGAAAACCGGCGCAACCTCACAATTTTTTTAGCAGCTGCCGCGCCCCTCGTGCCCGTCCAATTCGTGCGGCCTGCTGGAGTCCCAACCCTGCGCCTCGCACAGAGTTACGCTTTTACGGCAGATTTTTTGGCTACTCTGCGGTGCATGCGGCGAATACAGCCTCTCTTCCGCGTCACACCGCGGCGGGCCCGGAAAACCGCACCCTAGCGAAATCGAAGGTGAATATTCGACAGAGGCCATTTTTCAGTAGAGTCGAGGAGAAGCGGGTACTGACGCAAAGCGCCGCCCCGTTTCCTCTCCCCGCTCATCGAACCGGACGTGCGGATTCCCGCATCCGGCTCTCCGACTGGTTTCATTTCAAGGCAGACGGAAGAGACCCCACGTGGACGTGGCGTAGCCTGAGCACTCCCAGCTCGCCAAAGACCATGTCGTCCGAAAAATACGTGGCGCCTCGCGATTTCACCTTGTGGCGTCTCCGCAGAAAATGTCTCACACGCTCAAGCACGTAGTTGTCGACCGCTCGATAGGCCATCAACCGGGTGCCGTAACTGAAGTAGGCTGACCAGCCCTGCAACATGCGATTCAGCCGGTCGCGTACTTCAGGCCAGATCCCCACGTTGCTGGGTATCAAGAGGTCTCCCACCTTTCGCCGGAGTCTCGCTACGCTCTTCTTCGACGGACTGGCCCCAAGATACCAGTGGCCATCCTTCCGGAAGCGATGCGGTCCGAACGTGTAACCGAGAAAGTCGAAGCGTTCCCTGCGGGCTTGCTTGATGCTGGTTTTCGCTTCGTTCAGAGTGAGTCCCAGCCGCGTCATGACTTCCCGCGTCCAATCCCGTGCCTCGGCCGCATGTCCACGGCTCAAGATCACGAGTCGAGTAGCGGAGGGGAGTTGCACCCCTCCGCCCTCACAGAAACCGGACGTGAAGCTCTCGCCTCATCCGGCTCTTACCCTCCAGCCTCAGGTTTCACGCCAAGTTGCCACAGGACAAACAAATTCGGGTCCCGTCGCGCGATGCGCCCCAGCCAGTATATCGACGCCCGCTCTCGTCGTCGAAACCGCCGATACTTCCGTCGCACCCACGCGGCGAGGGCCTCATTAAGATGGCGAAGGACTTGAACACACTTGGACCGATAGAATCGTCCGTAGTAGTTCATCCAGCCACGCACCACTGGGTTGACGACTCGGGCCAGGTCCTCCAGCCGTTGGTTGTTCCTGGTGGAGGCCATCCGCCATTCGGGGATGGTCTGCCGAATCGCCTGGGCGGCCTTGGTACTCATCGCCGGAAGAAAGCTCACGAAGAATTTTCCCCAGCGATTCTTTGCCCGTCGAGGTTGGAAGGTGTACCCGAGGAAGTCGAACGCAACGTGCTCGTGCTCCCCAGGCCGGTCATCGTCTTTGCAGTAGACGATCCGAGTCTTCGTCGCGTGAAGCTCCAGACCGCACTGCGCAAATCGACGTCGGATGGCTCTCGGTGATGATCCCTTCCTCGAGCACTACCGCCTTTAGCCACTTGCGAATCAGACGGAGTATGCGCTCGTCGCCGATCCGATGCTCCAGGAA
>QHYU01000055.1:20434-44809 GCA_003224235.1 Acidobacteriota bacterium | reverse complement strand
CTTGACTCCCGTCGCGCCGGAGCCCAAGAAATTCAATTCGTCGCCGCTGGGCAAGCGGACATCTACCCCCAGGGCGAAGCCGGCCCGCTCCCCTCTATATACCGTGTATTTTCCGCGGAGGACCGCATCGCCAATCCCTACGGCCTTTCCAGAATCGGAAAACGAGGCCCGTAGGCACGGCTGGCCCGCCGGAATCTGGCCACAACTCTGAGCGAGCGCAGGGTTGTTGCGGTTGAACTGATGGAACACGTTGCCGGGAAAACCAGCCGATGCCGGCGCGACTGAATTCGGCACAATCGTGGCGTTGGACTGAACGCTCATCCGTGCATCTAAAAACGGGATCGCGGCCGAGAAGTCAAGATGGCGCGTGATGCCATAGGTCAGGTAAATCGTGTATTGATGCACCTGGAGGTCGATGTTGTTAGTCGTTTGGATAAAGTCGCGCACGAAGCATGGGTTGTTATCGTATTTTGTTCCTTTCAGTCCGTCCTGCTTTCCGCAGGACGGTATATTGGGGGGCTGAGGAGGGAAGGGTTGGTGTTGGAGAACGGAGGAAAGCGTGCTCATGTTCAGCCCGTCTATCGAGCTGAAATTGAAGTATTGATAGCTGAAACCCAGAAACAACTTGTGGTACCCAATGGTGCTCGCGCGCTCGCCGATGATGGGCCCGAGGCTCTCATCGGTCGAGGGAGTGAAGGTCTTGAGCGAAGGATTATAGACGAAAGTGATGCCGGAAGAGGGCGAAGCAACGGGCAATTGAGATACCTGGATGCCAACAGCTTCATTAATTGGCGTGAAAGTAGCCACGAAATCGTTCTCAAAGTGAGCCTCATGACCGAAGGCCGTGAGCAACACCGACTGCTTCGGATCCGCTGTCCTACTGAGTGCAAACGGGCCATACACCTGCGGGATTGAGCACACCAGCTTATCGCTCAAGGTTCCATTTAATGGGCAGACCTGCGCCGAGGCGCCGCAAGCCCCCAGAAAGAATAAGAACAGAGAAGCCAGAACCCCACGCTTAAACATACGGAGTCCTCCTCGCTCTTGTCCGTGACCGATGCCGGTGCGATTCTCGCATGTGCTCTTCGCTCGCCGGGCATTCTACCTATCCAACTTCCTCATGGGGTGTGGGCCGGAGTTTACGCTCGCTCTGCTGTTTGTCAAGAAGTTACTTCCAAGGATTAAACTGATTGCCTACTCGACCGCACTGAGAAACCAGCTCGAACCCTCTTTTGCTAATCGAAAAACGGTCTTGCCTCGAGAACTCCTCGGCTTTTCTCCTCTGGGCCTATATACCTGAGAAATGGCTGTCGTGACTACCGCCGTCGTACCCCGGGGGGCGATCTCTACGTTTTCTACCTGCACCTGCATCTGAATGGAACTGGCGAGTTGGAAGGAGTTCTTGATTCCATCGTACTTGTTGCCCATGGTCGGCCAGATTTTTCGAAGCGCGTCGGCATCCCTGCGCTCGAATGCCTGTGCGTAGCGTTGGACGACCGCGAGGACCGCCTCGCGATCTGCTGACTGACTCGGTGATGTCTCCGTCTTGCTTGGCGGTGAAACCGTCAGGGTTGAAGGTGGTGCCAAGGCAGCAATCCGCGCCGGAATCTGGGACAGGTACTTTTGTGCATCCACCGCGTGCGGCCCATTGCCATTGACGATGGCTTGAAACTCGCCCTGCGCGAGCTCGAGCGCGCCGCGGTCTTTGGCGCTCACAGCCTGCTCGTAATGCTGGATGGCCAACTTATAATCGCTGTCGGCTTTCCTATTGGCCATTCGTGTTTGCACATCGCGGATGGCATCAGGAATCAGCTTGTCTGCGTAATTGCGCGCATCCGCGGCTTTCACCCATGCATCGTCTTGCAGCGCGACGAACTGAGGTTGCAGCTCTTTCAACTGCTGCACGGCTGCGTCGTCGCTGCGTTGCTTGAGCTGGTTGAATTGTGTTTCGAGCCGGGTGAAACGCGCCTGTTCCACCTGGTCAATCTCACTGGAAATCGTGCTGTTGTCGCCGCCGCTCTGGCGGACCTGCGCGGCCTTCTGGCGAGCTGAACGGAAGTCGTTTTGCCTTAGATCCTGCCGCACGCTGCTGAGCCGGTTCGCGAACTGCTCGTCGCGCCCGAGCTGGTCCAGCCCCGAGCGAACGGTGGTCTGCAGCTGCTGAGCTTCCTGTTGCCGCGGGCCGTTGAGCGCGATCACCTGAGTCAGCAAATCCGACGCGTGTTGGAGACTGGCTTTGTCACCTCGCTGCTGTGCTTGCTGGGCCTGTTTGAAGAGGCGTTCCTCCCTCTCTCGGCTGGGGATTGTCACCTCAAGGTATTGGCGGGCCTCCGCCCTGTGCCGGCCCCCTTCCGGCAGCGCTAGAATTCGCCGGAAACTCTGCTGGGCTTCTGTGAAGCGAGCGTTGCCCATTTGCTCCATGGCCTGCTGCCAGAGCTGCCTCTCACGCTGGAGCTGCTCGGGCAGCTTCTTGTTCTGGATAGCGTTGTCTACCTGCGATTGCATCTTTTGAATGTCGGGTGTCAGAGGTCCTTGCAGGCTGGCGACCTTTTGCAGGATGGCTCGCGCTCCCTCCAGGTCGTTTGCGGCGATCAACTTGTTGGCGTTGTTGATGGCATCGCGCTGCTGCGCCTCGATGGGATCAACTTTGGATCCGGGCTGGGTGCTTTTTAGTTGAGACGGACTACCCTCGGGGCCGTGATGCAAGAAATGAGAACCTACCCATAGCACGGCAACCAATGCAACCAAACCCAGAGCAGCGGCTGCGACGGCGCCAGGCCGCCTCCAAACGGGCGCCGGAACAGCGGGAGGGATCGCAACGGGCCGTTCCGTAGAAGGGCGCGCCACACGCGGCCGCGGCGCGGCAACCGGCTCCTTCGGAGCAGAAGGAGGTGCCGGGGTCACCTGCGCCGCAGGCGGAGCCGCCTCCGCTTGATGTGTGGGCACGACAGGAGAGCTTGCAGGCTGTATCGCAGGGGGCGGAACAGTTTGCCCGACGGGCGGCGTCACGGGCTGCACGACCGGCGGAGTAGCGGCCCGCGCCGAGGACTCTGGCGCAACAGAGGCAGTAGCGGCCCGCGCCAAGGGCGCTGGAGCAGCAGAAGCACCAGGCGTCTCCCCCGAAGACGCGTCCGCGGGCGCGATGGGCACGCTTTGCTGCGAGGCAGCGGACTGGTAGACGTAAGCGGTGGCTGGTTCGGTCGGCTTTGCCGGCGGCCAGGCCGGGTCGGCGGGCGTTAGAGCTGCAGGAGCCTTCTTCTTCTCCTCGATCTCCTCGAGCACCTCCTGCACGCGCGGGTCGTAGGTATCAAAAAGCTTTGTTTCCATCGCCCGCTGGATCACGCGGGACGCTTCGTCCAGGTCGCCATCTTCGATCAGCGTGCGCGCGGCATCCACCTGGCGATCCTGCGCTTTCTTCCTCTCGCGCTCCGCGTGTTCCATTTCCGCAGCCTGGAGCAGCAGCGTGATGTCGGTGTCGGCGCCGGCGGTCATCAAGGTCTGACGGGCCAGCGTGATCGCTTCGGTGAGTTCGTCGCGAATGATCATGGCGCGGATGTCACGGATGCGCCGCTCGATCAGGTCCCGCTTCTCCTTTTCCTCCTGCTTGGTTAGCGCTTGCTCGCGCAGCCGTAGAAGCTCCGCGTCGCCGGGAAACGTCGCCAGGCCTTTCTGCGCCGCTTGGAGCGCTGCCTCATAGCGGCCCGCCTCGAGCGAGCTTTGCAGCTCTGCCAGGATCTGCCGCAGGCGCGCGCTCTGCTCCTGCTGTGTCTGCCGAGCGCGGGCGAATTCCACCAGCCGCGATACCTCAAAGTCGCCGGAGAATTCCTGCAGCAATTTCTGGCCCCGCGCAACTGCCTCGGCGTATTTCTCCTCGTTCACCAGGTTCTTCAAAGCCTCGCGTTCCTGCTGCAACCGCGCGAGTCGCTTCTGCTCTTCGTGCTCCTGCTGCGCGATTTTGTAAAGCTTGCGCGCGGCCGGATCGTTGGGGTGGAGTTCCAGCAGGGCATCCAGAACAGCCAGCGATTCGGCAAAGCGCTGCTCGGCCAGCAGGCTTCGCGCTCCGGCGAGTTTTTGCTGCTTTTGCTGCTCGGCTTCAGTCTTGCGCACGGTCGAGAGCAGCTTGGCGATTTCCGCCTCGCCGGGAAATTGCTTGTCGACATTCTCCAGCAGCTCCAGGCAAGGCTCAAAGCGCTTTTCGGCCAGCAAGCCCCGCGCCTCGGCCAGTTTCTGCTGCTTCTGTTGCTCGGCCTGCGTTTTGCGAACGGTCTCGAGCCACCTAGCGATTTCGGGCTCGTCAGGGAATCCCTTCTGCAGCTCCAGCAGCAGAGTCGAGCACTCGTCGAACCGCTTCTCTGCCAGCAGGCTCCGTGCCTCAGCGAACTTCTGCTGCTTCCGCTGCTCGGCCTGCGCCTTGCGGACTGTATCTTGCAGCTCGGGGATTTCCGCCTCCAGCGGATACTCTGTGTGAAGCTCTGCCAACAGGGCCAGGCAGTCGTCGAAGCGCTTGGCTGCCAGCAGGCTTCTGGCTTCCGACAATTTCTGCTGCTTGCATTGTTCGGCCTGCTCTTTCCGGACGACCGCCAGCAGCCTGGCTACCTCCGGCTCGCTCGGGAACTCCTTCTGCAACGTCTCCAGCAGCGCCAGGCATGGCTCGAAGTTCTTCGCCGCGAGCAATGCCCTTGCTTCGGCCAGTTTCTGCTGCTTCTGCTGCTCAGCCTGCTCTTCCTGTACCGCGTCGCGCAGCCGGGCGGCCTCGGCCTCGCCGGGGAAGTCTTTCTGCAACTGATCAAGGAGTGCCAGGCATTGCTCGAACCGCTTGGCGGCGAGCAACGCCCTTGCTTCGGCGAGTTTCTGCTGCTTTTGCTGCTCGGCCTGGTCTTCGCGAACTGCCTCGCGCAGCTTCACGACCTCAGCCTCAGTCGGGAATTCACCTCGCAGCGCGTCGAGCAAGGCGAGGCACTCGGTGAATTTCTGCTGCTTCCAGAGCCCGCGGGCGCGGTGCATCATTTCCCGCAGCCGGGTGCCCTTTTCTTGGCGCTCCCTTTCCCGCAGGATTTCCTTTTTTAGTTGCTGTGCTTGCGGACTCGCCGGGTTCAATTCGAGCGCCTGCTCGAGTTGCTGCTGCGCCTCCGCCAGTGCTCCTTTGGCCAGATGCTGCTGAGAGTCCCGCAGCCTCTCCTGGAAGAGCCGATTGCGCTCCACCGCCTCCAGGATTTGCCGTAGCACATCGTGCGCCGGCACGAAGCTCGAATCAAGTCGCAGCGCGGCTTCCGCTTCCACCTTGGCCTCTTGCAAGTGCCCCGCCAGGAGAAGGCTCTGCGCCTTCTCCAATCGTTCTTTGACCTGCGGCAGAAGCTTGATGCGCCGGAGCTCCACATTGACCTTTTCCAGCAGTGTTCGGGCTTCGGCGTTGCTCGTGTCGATCTGCAAGGCCTTGCGGAGCAGCTCCCGGGCCGTCGGGAAATCCTGCGTCTCGATCTTCTCCTTGCTCTCCGCGATGAACTCCGTGACTTGTTCCATCTGGATGTGCCGCCAGATGGGATCGAGCTCGAGCAGCACTTCCTCCATGCTCTGGAACCGCTCGGAGATATCCTTGCGCAGCATCCGGTGCACCAGGGCGGCAACGTTTGCCGGGCAATCGGGCACTGCTTCGCTGAGCCCGCGCGGCTCCTCGGTCATGATGTTCATCATCAGCGCCGCGTGGTTCTGTCCAGTGAACGGCCGTTCGTAGCACATCAATTCGTAGAACATCACTCCTACGGCCCAGATGTCGGAACGCTCGTCGGCGTGCTCGCCCTGGATCTGTTGCGGCGCCATGTAGCCGAGCGTGCCGATCAGCATGCCGGTCTGCGTGCTCGAAGCATCGAGTAGCCGCGCAATGCCGAAGTCCACAACCTTCACCAAGCCTTCCGTGGTGACCATCACGTTGCCCGGCTTGATGTCGCGGTGAATCACGCCGCGCTTGTGGGCGTATTCCAGCGCGCGGCAAACCGGCACGATGTAGCCGAGCTTCTGCGAGAGTGGCAGGGCGGGCCGGCAGTCGATCATCTTCTCCAGGCTCTCGCCCTCCAGATACTCCATGGCGATGTAGGGAGTGTCGCCTTCCTTTCCCAGCTCATACACGGTGACTACGTTGGGGTGCTGCAGCGTGCCGGCAGACCGGGCCTCCTGGTAGAAGCGCGCTAGCAGGTCAGGCTTCCCGACCAGCGCGCCGCTGATTGTCTTCAGCGCTACTAGGCGGCCGATGAGCGGGTCGCGGGCCTTGAAGACTTCCCCCATCGCTCCGCGTCCCAACTCTGCAATGATTTCGTATTTTCCGAGTCTCTTCAGCACAGCTCTCCTTGGTCATGAACTCGGCGGGGACGGAGTAGCGGCGGTTTCCGGGGCGGAGTGACCCCTGAGGTTGCTGCCAGGCCGAATTGGTTTGGCGGGAAGATCCGGTCTGGCTGTCGTGAGGATCTCGATCTCGGGCCAGGGGAGATATGTGTCCGCTTGAGCCCGAGCAGCAAAATGCTCTTGTCCAGGAGCGTGGCTCGCAGCGCCCCCAGAGTCTCGCATACAGGCTGGGAGGTACACGACAACGGCAGCCCTTCAAGATAAAACCTGTTCTTACGCTGCCCAAAAACGAGGGGGCTATGAACGCGAATGCCGTCAAGGATACTACCCGAAATTCAGCCGATGGCTCAACAATATTATTATTAGGTGGGGTTCCCTCTGTGGGTTTGTCAGGCTTTGCCTTGAACAGGACTCCTTTCCGGGCTAGCAGAGACACCATGACCGTCACGCCGATCGCTGACCAGCACGACGCGGCCGTAGCAGGGCTCTTGCAATCCTTACAATACAGGACAGTTAATGAACCAAGCTCCCAATTTCATGTCGCACACCCCTTTCCATGAGTGTGCTCGACATCGCGCTTACATTTATGAGATTCTGGCGCTAACGCAGATGAAGGCACGCGTGCAGGCGGAGTTTTTTCGAGCCAGAGTTTGAGAAAACTGCTGGCGGTCTCTCCCGGCTGAGACCGAGCCATCGCGGGGGAAGTGGTGATGAAAGCCACCGCGCCATCTCGGAAGCAAAAAGAATCGGCTGCAGAACCTAGCCCTCGAAGCTGGCGCGTAGCCGCAGCAATCCTGGCCCTGCTCGTTTTTCTTCCCCCGGATACAACTGCCCAGAAGCTGCCTCAACCGCCCACCCTCCCGCGCCCAACCGCCGAGTCCGGGGGCGTGCCGACTGTTGCCGCGACGCCGTCGTTGCCCATAGTTCCGGGGGAATTGGGTCTGTCGGAAGGCCGCTGGGCCCCTCCAGACACTGACGAAGCGATACCGTTAGTTGCGCCGGATATTCCCTGCTCGCTGCCACAGGTCTTGCAGGCAGCCAGTCAACGTGTGAAGGAGCTGACGGTAAACCTGGACCGATTCGCCGCGATCGAGCGGATTGAGCACCGTGAGGTGGACAAGAAGGGCCACCTGCGCGCGCCGAAAGAACGCTCCTTCGAATACGTCGTGACTATTTCCGAAATCCGGCCGGGAATGGTGATCGCTGAGGAATGGCGAAACGGAAGCAGTTCAACTGAATCCTTTCCCACGCACTTGGCGACCTTGGGCATGGTGGCCCTCGCTCTGGTTTTTCACCCTAACTACGTCGGGGAACACAATGTGACCTGTGAAGGATTAGGCCAATGGCGCGGCCGCCCGGCCTGGCAGCTACGCTTCCAAGAGCGCCCGAACAGAAAGTTCTCCGACTTCGGATTTAGAATTAGAGAGCACTCCTTTCCCGCAAAGCTCAAGGGGCGTGCCTGGTTCGCGGTGGACACCCACGAGCTCTTGCGCCTCGAGACGGATCTGGTGGAGCCGCTTCCAAAGATCCGTCTGTACCGCAACCACCTGGCCGTCGAATACCGGCCCGTCCAGTTTCCAAAACGCAATCTGGAGCTCTGGTTGCCCGAGAGCGCAGAAATGTATCTGGACTTTCGCGGTCACCGCTATCGCCATCGGCACAGCTACCGCAACTTCAAGCTGTTTTCTGTGGATACTCGGGAGCAGATCAACGAGCCCCCGCAACCCTGATTTCTATCGGCAAAGGAATACGCCGTCCGCTGATCGCTTGCTCTACAGTTTGCCCCTGAGCTAACATCGCATGTGAATTCACAAACGCTGGCACTGTGCTAAGACCTGTTTCGTCGTCCCACTGTCTACTTCCGGCCTTAGTCTTGTCGATCTCATCCTGCGGTACGCCGCAAGGACCCAGTGCATGCTGATAGAGTGCGTCGTGAGCTTTCGGACTCCAATCGTTGATCATGAAAAAGCAGCCCTAGAACCCCGTGCGGGCAAGCACGTCCTGCCCACTGCTGGTGAACGCCGCGAAGTGCCCGTCTCCGCTGATAGAGGCGGCAATCCCGCCGACAGGGTTGCCGTTCGAATCCACGGAGATGAGGACGGTCTTGGACGTGCAGCTCGCCGTGCTGAAGCAGGTGTCGCGAACAAAGATCTGAGTCTGGCCAGGCGGGACACTTGTCGAGACGAGGTTGGTGGCGCGCGATTCGAACACCACGAAGCGCCCGTTCGTGCTGATGGCATGGAATCGATTGGCGCTTGTGTCGTTTGCCGCGACCCCGTTCGGAGTGAGCGAAAGGAGGCTGGTGGAAGGCGTGCAGCCGCTGACCGGGCCACTTGAGGAGTTGCAGGTGTCGCGGAGATAGACGTCCTCCACACCGTTGGTGTCGGCGGGCACGAGCGCCGCATTCGAAGTGAACACGACGAAGCGCCCGTCATCGCTCATGGCCGGAACAAAACTGTCGGCGGCTCCTGGATTTCCCGCGCTGTCCACCGAAACGAGCGTCGTGCGCGGTATGCAGTTCGCCACGCAGAAACCCATCGCGCAGTTGCAGGTATCCCGCAGGTAGATCTGGAGCACGCCGCTGGGCACTCCGGGCACGAGTTTGCCCGTTGTTTCGAAGGCCACGAACCGTCCATCCACACTCACCGCAGCGAAGACACCAACGTCCGCGCCCGCCAGTTTGCCGCTATTATCTACGGAGACGACGATGTTGCTCAATGCGACGTTACAGGGGATGAGCAAAACACCCCGACAATTCTCATGCAAAAATTCCTGGAGGAATGTGGGCGTTACCCCAGCTACCAGGTTGCTGGCGAAGGAGCGGGAAACGACAAAGCGCCCAGTCGAGCTCATCGCGGGGACGTCGGTGCCCATGTTTGGCTCGCCGCCGGTCGTACTAGTCAGCGCGAAAAACGTCCGAGGCACGCAGCCGGTGGGGGCGCCCGTGCACGTATCGTGAATATAGGCCTGGGGATGTGCGGCATTCGGCGTGTCCTGATTCGAAGAGAAAGAAACGAACGCCACGAACCGTCCGTCGGCGCTGATTGACGTGGGCCCCTGGCTGATGCCATTCGGTTCCGCACTGGTGCCGCTGATCGCTGAGGCCAGCAGCGTCGTTGCCGCGCAGCCGGTCAAGCCAAAGCAGCTATCATGGAAAAAGACATCCTGCTGCGTAGTGCTGGGGTTGACCAGATTGGTGGAGAAGGAATCGAAAGCGAGGAAGCGGCCGGTGGCGCTCAGCGCGGGCTGCCCGCTCACGCTGTTTCCCAGATTGCCTCTATTGTCCGTCGAAATGACCTGGACAACGCCGGGCGGGGACGGGGGATGCACGACCCCGCCGGTATTGCACCCAACAAGGAGTGTGCCGAGGGCGAAGACGGCCAAGCGACTCCGGCCAGAGTTCCTCATCAGCTACCTCCTCAACTGATGCCGAAATGGGTCCGGGCCGCCGCCGGACCCGAAGGTACACAAAAAGGGTACGTGGCGTTTAGACTATAGTATAGAAGTCAGCGCAAGTCTATCCAGAACTGCCCTCAAACGGAACGGGACGATTCCACAGGGCCGCAGATCCGAAAAAGATACACAAGAGCCCGCCGATAAACTCTACTATTGCACCTCACTATGGATGCGGGTCCGGGGCAGCGCAACGTTCACGTACCCGCCATCGGCGATCACGGCACAGTCGGAGGAGTGGCGCTCGACCGCTACGGAAGCTTGATCGCGGGCACTTCGACCGGCGGTACATGCTGCAAGATGCTGGGGCGCGTAGGCGATTCGCCACTGATCGGCTGCGGCTGCTATGCTGACGTTGAGGCCGGTGGTGTCTCTTGCACCGGCTGGGGATTGGTGCTGGAGCGCGAGCGAGCGGCCTGGCGGCAATGTCGCGAAGGCGCGCACTCCTGGGAGTTCCACTTGAGGCTCTGAAGTACGAGGATCCCAACGCAGATAGCCACGACTCCAATCGACGCTGCGACAATGCGACCGAGCCAAGTCGGGTAGCGCCAGGGGTGCTCGGTACGCGTGATAGTAGCGGCGTAAAAGTCCCTGGAAGTTGCAGCCTTCCATAGGGCTCCCACCCCGGTCAGAATGCAGATCATGCCCCAAACGAAGTCCATAAGAGTAACCCTCTATGGGTGAGGATCGGACGGCATCGCACACAGAGAAAAATCAAATCTGCGGCCCCCCATGATCCTTCGCTTCCCGAGCTAGCCTCATTGGTGACCCAACTGATCTAGCTGCCGTCACGCAGTTTTGAAGGGTGGCGATGGTTGCATCGATCTCCTTGGCCAAGCGTGCAACAAGGTCGGCTGCGGATTGTCGGCGGGCTAACCGGACGCCCTGCCCGGACCAAAGCGACAAGAACTCTGCGCGGCCCTGTTTTGCTGCCGCTGTCCGAAGAGGGCGAGTGAGCGAATTCTGCAGCGGGAAAGGCAGAATCACGTCATCTCCGTGGTTGAGCTCGATCTCAGTCATAAACCGATTCACGATCCCCCTGGCCGGACGTCCGGAGAAGGCGCGCGTTATTCGGGTTTGATCTTCATGTGCGCTCAGGATTGCTTCCTTGTAGGCGTCGGGAACGCCAGCTTCGTGGCAGGTCAGAAACGCAGTACCCATCTGTACGGCGGAGGCACCGAGAGCGAGCGCAGCCACAACACCGCGGCCATCCATGATGCCTCCTGACGCGATCACCGGTACCCCGACTGCATCAACGACCTGCGGCACAAGAGAAATGCTGCCGACCATCCCAGAAGCGAAATCACTTCCGAAGCTACCTCGGTGACCCCCGGCTTCGCTCCCCTGTGTCACAACCGCGTCCACGCCTGACTTCTCCATCGTTATAGCCTCTTCAACTGTGGTTGCGGTGCCGATCAAGAACATGTTACGGGCTTTAATCGCTTGGACGGCGCTCGCCGGCAGAGCTCCGAAAGTAAAGCTGAAAGATGACGCGCCACTTTCGAGAGCTGCGGCGAGTTGTTCGTCAAACGAACTTGCAGGCGATTTCGGCAGCGAAGGAGCGGGCTGGCCCAACTCGGCGAAATAAGGTGCCAGTCGTGCCAGCATAGTTTCCGGGTTCTCGCTAGAGTCGCTCGGCGGCAGAGGAGCGAACAAATTGATCCCGAACGGGCGAGTGGTTCGCGAGCGCACGGCCGTTGCAGTGCTGATGATTTGCTCCGGGGTCAAATAGGCCGCACCGATGAATCCCAGAGCGCCCGCGTTCGAAACGGCCGCAACGAGGTCGGGAGTATCCCCACCGCCGGCTAACGGCGCCTGGATGATCGGATGCGCGAGCCCGAGGCATCGCGTCAAGACCGTATCAATGCTCATAACCATCACCTCATGGAGGGGTCGGCACACCCTCTTTTGATGGAGTTCCAAGCATTTGCTTTCGACATTTTAGTCTACTTCTCATCTCCCGCACCGATTCACATAAGAGCGCAGCAATCCAGTGCGCTGTTCGATGTCACCCTGAGAGAGCTTCTTGGCCTTGCGGATGACGCGGAGGCGGTCGCCGATGAGCATCGTCTGCTCCAGGAGAGTGCGCATTTTATCCCTGATTGGCTATAACAGGAGGAAGTTCCAGGGAACAAAATGCATCGGCAACTACTGGAGGTGGGACGCCTCGGGGTGGATCAAGTGAGCCAGGATCTCAAGGCTATCGACAATCCGTGGCTCGGGCCGGTAGCAGAAGGCTCAGGGTGCACAGAGGTGTAGAATCGGCTGCAAGAGAGATTTCTTCAGCCGGGTACGCCCGGGAATTCTTTGCGGGACGCAAAGAACTTAAGAAGAGGAGAAGAGATGGACGTAGGGCAGCACTATTTGGAAGATGCTTTGAACGAGTTTCGGCGGTTGAAGAAGTCCGCGGACAAAGCCATGGCCCAGGTGAGCGACGCGGAGTTTTTCCGCAAGCTGGGCGCGGACGAGAACAGCATCGCGCTCATCGTGAAACACATCGCGGGGAACCTGCACTCACGCTGGGAAAAGTTTTTGACCACCGACGGGGAGAAGCCGGAGCGGAAGCGAGACTCCGAGTTTGAGATCGACCCGGACGACGCGCGCGCCAGCCTGATTGAACGCTGGGAACACGGCTGGGCCATCCTGTTCCGGGAACTCGATCCGCTGAAGAGCGAGGACCTACTCCGCACGGTGCTCATCCGCTCCGAGCCGTATACCGTGGTGCGGGCTATCAACCGGCAACTCACGCATTACGGCGAGCACGTGGGGCAGATCGTCTTCCTGGCCAAACACCTGGCCGGCGCGAAGTGGCAGACGCTCTCCATCCCGCGCGGGAAGAGCGAAGAGTTCAACGCCGAGTGGGGGGCGAAGTTTAAGACATAGTCTTCAGCCGCCAGCGTTCAGTCTTCAGCCCGCACCAGAGACGAGGCGAAATACAGAGGGACGGCGGAGTTTCCGCCAGGAGGACAAGTGCAAACGGCGGCGGATGAAAACTGGATCAAGATGCTCCGTTCAGGGAGCGGGCTGGGGGATCGAGCGGGATGCTGACCTTTCAAGCGGCGCAACCATGGGGCGAGGTGTCTGCGGAGCTGGTGCGGCCGGAGGGCGCGCGCTGGCTGTTGGTGTTGGCGCACGGAGCGGGCGCGGGTATGCGCCACACCTTTATGGAAAACATCGCGCGCGAATTGGCCGACGCACAGGTGGCCACGTTTCGCTATCAGTTCCCGTACATGGAGCACCGCCGCGGCAGACCGGACCCGCCAGCGGTGCTGACAGCGACGGTGCGCGCTGCGATCCGCGCTGCCTCTGAGGCGGCGCCCGGCCTGCCGGTGCTGGCGGGAGGCAAATCGCTGGGCGGACGAATGACGTCACTGGCCATGGCGGAAGAGCCTGTCGAAGCTGTCCGCGGAATAGTGTTCTTCGGATTTCCGCTGCATCCGGCAGGGCAACGGGGCGCCAAACGCGCCGAGCACCTCTCGCGCGTGGGCGTGCCCATGCTCTTCCTGCAAGGAACGCGCGACACCCTGGCCGATTTGAACCTGCTCCGCCCGGTTTGCGAAACGCTAGGGCCGCGGGCAACGCTCCGGGTGATTGAAACCGCCGACCATTCTTTCCATGTGCTGAAGCGCTCCGGCCAGAACGACGCCGGGGTGCTTCGCGAGTTGGCGCGCACCATAGCCGCCTGGGCGGAGGGGCTACTCACGGTAGAAAACAGAAAAAAGAAAAGAGAAAGTAGAACAGATTAGGTGCTTCAGCGCCGGCAAGCGGGTGAAGTCTTCGCGGCTCGGATGGCAAGCCGACGGTTAGACGCCTCGCTCCGAGGACTGATCGGATCGATCCCGGAACACTGATCACGATCGGCCCGGAATCCTGATCCACATCGTATTCCCGTTTTTCTTACGGGGATTCACTTGCGTTAGGTGCTGCAGTACGCCTCCGGGTTCCTCCCCACACGCCCTCGCGGGATCATTCGCTTGCTTTGGCTCACAGTTGCCTCCAACTGGCCCTGTAGGGACTTGCACCCCCAATCGTCATGTTCAACGTACCCGGTCGGGCTACGCCCTCCCTTCGCTCTCAGCGAGAGCCGTTTTTATCCGCCGCCTTGCTGACAGAACACCGTTGACTTTTTCTAGCTTCGGGCATACGTTCAGGCTACCGGGTGATGTGTTTAACTACTGGGTGATGTATTTGACTCGATTGGCTCCAGCTCCATCCTAAAGCACTCTAGAGAAGCGAGGCCCGCAAGAGGAGTTTCGATGAGGCGAGGATGGCAATTGGCGGCATTGGGGGTCGGGGTAGCGCTGGCCATTCCCGCGCGAGCACAGCAACTGTCCCGTGTGGACCGCGAAAGGGCGCAAGGAATGCTGCAAGTCATTGCCGCCGATGTTCGGAAGCACTATTACGACCCCAAATTCCACGGTGTCGATTGGGAGGCTAAGGTCCACGAGGCCCACGAGAGGATCGACAAGGCAACTTCGCTGAGCATGGCGTTCTCGCACATCGCTACCGCCCTCGCTGCTCTCGACGACTCTCACACCTTTTTCGCCCCTCCGTCGCGCCCCTTTCGGCACGATTACGGCTGGCGAATTCAGATGGTCGGGGACCACTGCTACATAACTGAGGTGCGCCCCCGCAGCGACGCGGAAGCTAAAGGCCTAAAACCGGGCGACGAAATCCTGACCATCAACGGCTACGTCCCGACCCGGGAAAACCTCTGGAAGATCCAGTACCTCTTCAACGTCCTGCGGCCGCAGCCTGGACTGCGGTTGAATCTGCGCGATCTCGATGGCCGCGAACGGCAGCTCGACATGATGGCGCAAGTCCGGCAACTGAAACGTGTCATGGACCTCGTCGGTTCTGGCGCAAGTTTCGATGTCTGGGAGATTATCCGGGAGATCGAAAACCAAGAACACCTGGCGCGCGCCCGCTTCGTGGAGTTGGGCGAGGAGCTGATGATTCTGAAGATTCCGCAGTTCGTCTTTTCGGAAGCGGATGTAAACCACATGATCGGCAAAGCACGCAAGCGCAAGGCCCTCATCTTGGACCTGCGCGGCAACCCCGGTGGCAGCGTCGAAACTCTCAAGTACTTCCTCGGTGGTATTTTCGATCACGATGTTAAGGTCAGCGACCGGGCCGGCCGGGAGCAGAAAAAGCCTCTGGTGGCCAAGTCGAAGAAAAACGACGCCTTCGCCGGCAAGCTGGTTGTGCTGATAGATAGCGAATCAGGTTCCGCGGCCGAGCTGTTCGCGCGCGTTGTTCAACTCGAAAAGCGAGGGGTGGTCCTGGGTGCCCGCAGCTCTGGCAGCGTGATGGAAGCCAGGCGCTACAGCTACCAGATGGGTATCGAGACAGCGATTTTCTACGGGGCGTCGATCACCGACGCCGACCTCATCATGACCGATGGCAAGAGCCTCGAACACACAGGGGTCGCGCCCGATAAGACGCTGCTGCCTGCGGCGTCGGACTTGGCCACAGGTAGCGACCCAGTGCTGGCCCATGCCGCCGAATTACTTGGGGTCAAACTCAACCCCGAGCAGGCTGGCAAGCTGTTTCCATTTGAATGGCCCAGCCTGTAGGGTAGCCGCAAGCGGCTTCTTTGCCCGCCGCACCAGTTACGTTGCTGAGTCAAAAACCTGTGTGGTTTCGCTCACCTCTTTTCGGCTTGACCGTCTGTCTTAATAATCAATGGATTGCTGGGGCGGGCGGGCGAACGATTTCGGCACAGCGCGAAGCAACGCCTGTAACGCGCTACGTCTAGCCTTCCCACATCTGCCTGTACTCAGCCCAGCGCTGTGCGATTTCTTCTTCCAGGGAGAGGTGAAAGTATGCGTTCTAGGTTTCCACGGCATGGAGAACTAAGAGTTGAGCAAGCTCTAAAGTTTTCAAGGCGCGCTCGCCCTCAAGATGCGGGTGAAAGTCGAAGTGATTCTCTCCTGCCGTCACCTTAACACCTTCGAGAGCGCTGCACCACGTGCAATGCACATGAAACGTGGGCTCAAGATAGCAGAGACCGTAATTAGGGAACTAAAGCCGGGATCGCACCCTAACCGGTGTCGCTCATCGCTTTCGAACGTTCGTTCTTCACCAGCAATGGAAGACGGAATTCACGCAATTCACGCAATTTCACTTTTACATCCGAGGTAATCTGGACTGCAAAGTCCGCCAAGAGCTTTGCGGAAGCGGCTGACTCTTACATCATGACGCTCTGTCTCGTCTCAGCGGCCGACCCTTACCCCGTAACGCCCTTGCTCAGGTCCACGCCCGCAAGCCCTTTGGAATGCGCACATCCGAAAAATGTCTCCGCAAGTCCTTTGAAATGTGCACTTACAAAATCATTGGACTTAAACCCGCCTGGAATCAACACTTACAAGAAAGGTGGGGGGTTCCCCCTCCTTGCCAAGCAGAAAGCAAGGAGGCAGGGAGGCAAAGACGAAGGGAGACAAGGAACGGCTAACCGTCTCTTAACCCCGTGTCTCACGCAAGGGGAAAACCCTTCCTGCTTCCCTGCCTCCTTGCCTCCTTGCTTCCTGCTTCGCGGTCGTTTAGAGTGCGCGAGCATTCTTCTGTGGACCGCCTTTGCGGAGGGCGGGGAGGGGTCAAGCGGGAAAATGCAGAAACAAGCGTGCCTGGCAATCATTTTCTTGGCGGGGCTGGCGATGGGATTCCAGATGACGACCGGCGAGCTCGAGGCGCAGGACCGCGGGCAAGCGCGTTCGATGGCGATCTCGCGGTACGGGATTGTGGCTGCGGAGTCGCCGCTGGCCGCGCAGGCCGGAGTGGCCGTGCTCGAGCGCGGCGGGACAGCCGCCGATGCGGCCGTGGCGGCCAATGCCATGATGGGTGTGGTCGCGCCGATGTCCGATGGCATCGGCGGCGACCTGTTTGCCCTCGTCTACGACGTGAAGACGGGAAAACTCTACGGTCTGAACGCGAGCGGCTGGGCGCCAACCGGGCTGAATATCGAATTGCTCAAGAGCAAAGGTTTTCGCGCCATGCCTGAGCACGGCATTTATTCGGTCACTGTGCCGGGCGCGGTGGATGGCTGGCAAAAGCTGCTCGAGCGCTTCGGAAGGAAGAAATTGGCGGATGTGTTGGCTCCTGCGATTCGCGCTGCCCAAGAGGGTTTCCCGGTGACGGAAATGGTTGGCGCCCTCTGGCCTCGGTACGTGGACCTGTTGCGCGCCAGCGAAAACGCCGCGCAGACCTATCTGATCTCCGACCGCGCCCCGCGCGTGGGCGAGATTTTCCGCAACCCCGATCTGGCCTGGTCCTACCGGCAACTAGCGGCACAGGGCCGCGACGCTTTTTACAAAGGGGATATCGCGCAACGCATCCTCGAGCTTTCCAAGCGCCACGGCGGCACGATGACGGCCAAAGACCTGGCGGACTACTCGAGCGAATGGGTCCAGCCCATCTCCACTACTTATAACGACTGGACAGTGTATGAGCTGCCGCCCAACGGGCAGGGCATCGCCGCGCTGGAGATGCTGAACCTGATGGAGAACTTCCCGCTGGTGCAATTTGGCTTCGGTTCCACGCGAGCGCTTCACGTCATGATCGAAGCCAAGAAACTCGCCTATGCCGACCTGATGCGTTATATCGGTGATCCGAAGTCGGCCAAGTTGCCGGTGGCGGGTCTGCTGTCCAAGGCCTATGCGAAGGAACGCGCCAAGCTGATCAACATGGATAAGGCCAATTGCGCAGTCGACGCCGGGGTGCCCGCCGCGGCGGGCGACGATACGATCTACTTGAGCGTAGTAGACCGCGACGGCAACATGGTGTCGCTCATTCAGAGTAATTTTCAATCGTTTGGCTCTGGCCTGGTGGCCGACGGCACCGGCTTCGTGTTGCACGACCGCGGGGCGCTGTTCAGCCTCGACCCCGCGTCGCCCAATGCTCTTGCCCCGCACAAGCGCCCGCTGCACACCATCATCCCGGCGTTGATGCAAAAGGGTGACGTGCGCATCGCCTTCGGAATCATGGGCGGGTGGAACCAGTCGCAAGCCCACGCGCAGTTCGTCGCCAACGTCGTGGACTTCAAGATGAACATCCAGGCCGCGCTCGAGGCCCCGCGATTCACCAAGCAAACTTTCGATGGGTGCGACGTCCAGATGGAAGGACGCATAGCAGGCAACGTGCGCGCCGAACTCGACGCCAAGGGCCACAAGATCGAAGCGCGCGGCGCTTTTTCGGCGCTGATGGGCGGCGGTCAGGCTGTTCAGCGCGACTTTGCCGCCGGCGTGAATTATGGCGCTTCAGACCCGCGTAAAGATGGCGCCGCCGTTCCGGAACTTCCCCCTGAGAAATAGGGGAAAGAAGGTGAGCGTCGCCGTGCCAGCCGCAAGCGCGATAGTTCTCGCGAAATCAGCGCCCGCGGCTTGCACGCTCGCGTGCGTGCTCAGCGGAACGCCGGGAACTGAGCAGAGAGTATTTCTGTGCCGAACTGGATCCGGTCTCAGAGTGACACAGATGGAGAAGTTAGTGCCAGGTAATGGCAGGACGTTTCTCTCGGATTTCTTGGGCTCTTTCGCAAGAGTGTTCCATCGGCGAACTGTTGTGCCGCACCGAAACACGTTCTCTCGGCCTGAGTACGCAGGTGCGGAGTCTCCGCGAGTCGTAGATCAAAGCAGGGTGAATCTTCTGATTCGCCAATCTGGGAAACACGAATCAGGTTCAATCGCGACAACGATTTGCGGTCGCTCGATTGGCACCACTGGCTCACCTGCGTCATTCCCATTTTGGTTTTATCGCCGCGCTGTCGAGAATACTTTCGACAATTCTTTTTGGCCTATCAATTGCGATGCAGGACAAAGTGGTGAAGATGCGATGCGGAACAAAGTGGTGAGGATCACAGAATGGAAAATTACTGGCTCTCGCGCGCACGGCTCTCTTGCGCACCGTATGCTCGGTCTATTTAGCAACCTCAGCGCTTTCGGGCGCTTGCTTACTAGTCTGACGTTGGGCGCCATGCTCAAGTCGAAGGAAACCCGCGCGCGGCACCCTTTCCCCCTCCTCTGGCTCGGCATTTCCTTCGGCGCGTTCGCAGCCCTCTGCTGCTTTTGCTTGGTCTTTCTGCACCTGCCCCCGGTCGCGAAATCGCTGCTTCCGCTCGGCGGTCTGTGGCTGCCCCTGGCGTGGTCCTACACCTTTCCGCGAATCGAGGAAGGACGGCAGGTCGCTCGCGCGCGAGACGCCGTCACCGGGAATAAACCGCAACGAGCGAGCAGCTATAAGAGACAAAGAACTGCATCAGAGCTTCCACCGCGAGGACCAGAATCGATGCAGCAATCGCGGGAAGCTCTCTCCTCAGGCGCTCGAATGGGCTGGTCCGACGAACCAGAGCACGCAGAGGAGACTGTGGCTCTCTGGGTCGACTGATTGGGTTGTGCCGGCAGTCCGGGATTATTGAGCAGACCAGGCGCGGCCGGTCGTGTTACTTACGGCCTAGGGCATTTGCTCGGTTTGGCTGGGCCGCTTGGGCACGCAATGGTGGCCCCCAGGCGCAAGACGACCCGCTGGCTGGGCCCATCCGCGTGGTGACGCTCGCTCGCCGCGGAGTGCGCTTCGACGAAGGCATGACCTGGGGGCTTTTTACGGCGAGGCTGCTGCGCTCTTCGGCCACAGGGCCGCGAAGCCAACAGGAGATGGCTTCCAGAACCCACCCCTGACAAGGCTGCACAATTTTTCCGCTTCCGTGAAGATCGTGGGAATTATACTGAGCGAACTGTCCTAATTCCTTCTATGCCCTGCAAGTAAATTACCTATTTTCAATAACTTAAAGACTTTGGCTCTGGCCGGGGATTTGCTATAAGACTAACTACGTCCCCTCAGCAGTGATGACAGGTGCCGCAGCCACCCAGGCTCAGAGGTCATTATTCATGGCCCTTCGGCGCTCTCTTTGGTTTGGACTCTTCGCCGTTGCCATCGTACTGTGGGTTTGCCCCTCGGTGAATGCAGAGGATAACTATGCGGGTACCTACCAGTGTGCCGGCCTGGTTGTAAACGGGCACCGTGGCCGCTGCGCGAGTCCGCCGCTGGTTCTATACGGCGATGGGACCTACAAAATCTGGGGTGAACAGGGCACCTACAAAATTGAAGGCAACTGGCTCGAGCTCTCCGAGTCGAAAAAGCGCGGGCGGGGCCGACTGGTGAGGGGCCGCCAGATCGTCTTCAAGTTCACGTATCGGGGAAAAAGGCACAAAGTAACGTTTCGGCGACGTGAAGATCTTGAGGAAGGCACGGCAATCATCTGAGTCCGCTCTCCCTCCGCACGCCAGAGGTGCGGCGCTTGCCCCGCACGGCGCACTGTGGTGACCTCTGGCGGGCTATTTCCTCCAAATACTCCGCTGCTTCGGTTACGGGGCACAAAACGTTCCACGCCATCCGGCGCCGGTGAATGCCGCCTCCCGGGGCGAATCTCGCTCTGCTCATTCATCGGTACAGGATTTTATCCTGAGGCATTTCCGCGCGGGAATGACCGGCCGCAAGAGGAGCGATCTCGGTTTACTTCTATTCTACGACCGGCCTCGTGATGATTGACACTCTAAGGGCCGCCGCGTAGGTTGGAGGGGAGTCGGCAGACACCGGGAAGGAAGCCTTCGTGCGGGCGCGATTCGCATGGGCGGAGAACTGATGCAGGAGGAAGAGCACCACAGTTTGGGGGAAGTCCATTCCTTTGCTGAAAGATGGCGGCTGTCCGAGAGCAACCGCGAACACGGTGCGCGGGCGTTGGAAGTTTCTCCTCCTGACCCTCAGCTGATCTCTAAATTTCAATCCCTATCGCAAGCGGCAAGTACCCTGGTGATTCTGGTCGGCGCGTTCGTTCTGCTGGGTGGGATACTCGGCATCGCGAACATGAATACCATGCGTCCGGGTCTAGCCCAGTTGAAGGCCCAGACGGCAGTCTGCTTTATTCTGGCTGGCATCTCGCTCCGGTTGCTGCGAAAAGAAGCTTCCGGCCGCTTGGAGCGGGGCGTCGCCCAAGCGTGCGCCTTGCTTGTCGCACTCTTGGGCCTACTCACGTTGGTGGATAAGCTGTTCGGTTGGGAGTTGGGCATCGATCAGTGGGTGTTGCGGCCGAATGTTGCAGGCAGTGCGGCTCATGGACCCAGCCGAATGGCGTTAATGATTGCCTTGAACTTTTTTCTGTTGGGTTGTGCGCTCCTAGTGCTGGACGTAGAGACCCGCGGGGGTTATCGCGCCTCGCAGTTCCTGACCATGCTGGCCGGACTGGCATCGTGGTCGGTGATTCTGGACTCCACTCTGAATCCCGCCCTCTCTTATCTGTACCTGGCGCTGCCGACGGCGCTGCTTTTCGGGGTGTTGTGCACCGGGGTCTTGCTGGTGCGTCCGGACCGCGGCCTGGTCGCCATTCTGGCGAGCCAGAGTCTAGGGGGCATGACCGCGCGGCGCTTATTGCCCGCCGCGTTCGGCATCTCGGTGATTTTGGCCTGGCTGCGGTGGGAAGGGGAGCGCGCGGGGCTCTATGACAGAGAGCACAGCGTGGTGCTGTCTGCGGCGGTGCACTTGGCGTTGCTGGCTGGATTGATCTGGTGGAACGCCAGATCGCTGGATCGGGCCGATGCCGAGCGCCGCCGGGCCGAGTCTGTGCTGCGCGCCGCGCACCACGAATTGGAAGCGCGCGTGACAGAACGCACCGCCGACCTGGCGCAAGCAAATGAGTCTCTGCGAATGGAGATCACCGAGCGCAAACGGGCGGAAGAGGCAGCTTCGTATCTGGCCGCCATCGTGCAATCTTCGGAAGACGCGATCATCGGCAAGACTCTGGATGGAATCATTGTCAGTTGGAACCCCGGGGCCGAGCGCATCTACGGCTACACGGCCGCGGAGGCCATTGGCCGACCCATTTCCTCGCTGGTGCCGCCGGAACACGAGCACGAGCTCCCGGAGATTCTGGGGCGCGTCCAGCGGGGCGAACGCGTGGACAATTTTCACACCACGCGCGTCAAGAAGAACGGTGAGGTGCTGCACATTTCTCTTACCATCTCTCCGGTAAGAGACGCGGAGGGCACGATTATCGGCGCTTCCGCGATTGCGCGAGACATCACCGAAAGCACGCGCGCGGAGCAAGCCCTCCAACAGGCTAACGCCGTGCTCACAGGATGGCTCCACGAGCTGGAAAAACGGACCCGCGAGACGACCGTGCTCAATGAGATGGGGCACCTGCTGCAGACCTGCGTTAGCGCCGAAGAAGCCTACGCCGTCATTGCGCGCTCTGCGCAGCAGCTCTTCCCCAGCGACGCGGGCGCGCTGTGCGTGCTGAATGCCTCGCAGAACCTGGTCGAAGCAGTGGCGATCTGGGGTCAGTCTCTGGTGGGTGAGCGCGTATTCGCGCCGGAGGAGTGTTGGGCGTTGCGGCGCGGGCAGGTGCATGCGGTGGAGGACCCGGCCCCGGGCCTGGTCTGCCGGCATCTGGGTGCGTTACGTGGCCTGAGCTATCTGTGCGTGCCGATGATGGGGCAGGGCGAGGCGCTGGGCGTGTTGCATGTGCAGAGCGGCGGCAGCTCGGGCGAGGGACAGAATCGCTTGACCGATGCCCAACAACGTTTGGCGGTCACCGCCGCGGGACACATCGCCTTGGCCCTGGCCAATCTGCGGCTGCGCGAGACCCTGCGGATGCAATCGATTCGAGATCCCCTCACAGGATTGTTCAACCGGCGGTACATGGAAGAGTCGCTGGCGCGCGAGTTGCGGCGGGCGGCCCGCAACCAGCGCCGGCTGGGGGCCATCATGCTCGACCTGGATCGATTCAAGCGCTTCAACGACACCTTTGGCCATGAGGCCGGGGACACGCTGCTGCGGGAACTGGGGGAATTCCTGAGATCCCGCACCCGGGGCGAAGACATCGCGTGCCGTTATGGTGGCGAGGAGTTTGTCGTGATTCTGCCAGAAGCCTCGATGGAGGTTACCCAGCAACGCGCCGAGCGGTTGCGGGAAGAGTTCAAACATCTGAACGTGCAGCACCGCGGACGTTCCCTGGGCCCGGTGACGCTATCGGTGGGCGTGGCGGTCTTCCCGGAGCACGGCAGCACGGCGGAGGAGATTCTTCGCGCCGCAGATCACGCTCTGTACCAGGCCAAAGCCGAGGGTCGCGACCGCGTCGCGCTCGGCGCCGCAGCGGGCAAACTATAGCTACGCCGCGCTATCGGCACGCCCACAGACAGCGATGACGATGGGTACCATGCTCCTTCCCGCACACTTGTTGCCCATCCGCCCTTGAGTGCCGCTGCTTCCCTGCTCTCCGCCGGCGCATTCCGCAATCCGACAGAACACTCCGGGGTTGGTGTGTAGTGTTGCGATGTTTTTTCTATAAGCCTAAAATGCAAATGAGATGCGCCGTTCAGAAAAAATAGAGCTTGCAATTTATCGAATCGCCGAAGGACCCGGAAAGGGCCAGTGGCGCGCAACGTCGATCGGAAATTTCATGAATCTGATCGGCATCGGTGACCAACAGGAATTAGTGGATACCCTCATACGCCTCTGCGAACAGGGTTATGCCTCTCTCCGGAAGCTCAGCCACGATCATTTTGAGAATTTCTCTCAAGCAAGGACGGACAACGCCACATTCTTTTACTCTGGCCAGTTCCAAGTCAAGATCACACCTCGCGGCGGCCCTTATTTCGAACAGCTGGAGGAGAAAGAGAAACTTGAACAGGTCAATGCGCGTGCCATGCCACCGCTGGCTGCGGCAGAGACCCCTTCGACTTCGCCCCAGCTACCACAAACCAGCACCTCTGGTTCATTAGGCGACCCATACCCAACTACATTGGAGGGAGTGCGCCAGGAAATGGATTACTGGGCGACACGTCAGGGAGAAGGAGTACCAGGCTCGATCTGGGAAGAAGGAGTTCACAACCGACTTGAGCATCTCCGTAATCTTGAGGATAGGTTTCGACAGCAGGAAGTGACGAGAGAGAAAGGCAAAGGTGCAATGAAGCAGAAGAAAGAACTCACCTTCGAGACCGCATTCAACATTTATACGCGTAGAGCGAAGCTGCCGCTGGGTAGTGGTGACACAGGGGTCGTTTATGAAGTGGAGGATGTCGAGGGGAAGAGCTATGCGCTGAAAGTGCTAAACCCAAGAGTCGACACCAAAAAGCGTAAGCGGTTCAAGAACGAGATCTCATTCTGCTCAGGACAGACGCACAGGAACATCGTCCAAGTAATCGAGTACGGTCTTTCCCCATCAGGCGTGGGGCAGTCACCTTTCTATGTGATGCCTCTTTACACAGGTACCCTACGCACTTTAATGTCAAAGCGAATCGATGCGCAAGCGGTCCTCCCTCTGTACTCTCAGATCTTAGATGGCGTTGAGGCCGCCCATCTCCAAGGCGTTTGCCATCGTGACCTGAAGCCGGAGAACATTCTCTACGAACCCGATACAAACACGCTCGTGGTCGCGGATTTCGGAATCGCAAGTTTCAAAGAGGAAGACTTGTACACTGCTGTTGAGACCTCAGAGGGAGAACGCTTAGCGAATTTCCTTTACTCGGCGCCGGAACAACGCGCAAGAGGCAAAGAGGTGGGCAGCAAGGCTGACATCTACGCGCTGGGCCTTATTCTCAA
>QHYU01000055.1:0-20250 GCA_003224235.1 Acidobacteriota bacterium | reverse complement strand
TCAGCGACCCTATACGTCTGATAGGAGCGGATTACTCTGATGGCCTGCTGCATTTAAAGCTCAGCCAAGCGCCGAATTCGGACTGGATTCATAGATTCCACGACCTTGGTACTTATCGGAGCATACTTGGGAAAGAGCCCAGCAAGTTTGCTTTCCAGGACGATGTAGCACAAATTCCGGCTGATGAGGGGGACGCTCCAAGCGCCCTAATTCATTTTAAGAACTACCTTGATAGTACGAATCATGACAATGCCTGCAATGTTGAAATAATTCGGGAGAGGGAGAGAGAGCGTCGGCGCAACGAGTTACAACGAAGCGTGGCGGAAGAAGAAAAAAGACAAAGGATCTTGAAAAACCTCCAGCTTTAGAATGGCTGGAAAGTCTTCAGTCTCGCAGTATAATCATTACAGGCTACGCGGCATTAGTTCATACCTGGATTGCTCGGAATCATGACTGCATTAAGAAACTTCAGCAAGTGAAGCATAAGAGGTAGGCCACGGAACAAAAGCCGCCCGACCATTATTTGTTTGTGCCGGCTTCTAGCACACTCGGTTTGCCTTCGAGCGCCTCGGTCTTGACCACATCGAGGCTAAGCAGCTTCGGGAAGACCTTGTCGAGCGTCAGGCCAGCGACCAAACCAACGATCAGAACGAACGGTAACAGAATGATTGCCTGCTTTGTCTGCAGATCGCCGATCGCTATCTTCTGGGCCAGAATAAAGAATAGTCCAGACACACCTCCCGCCACCGCTCCGAGAGCGGCCGAAATCACCGGTGGCCCTTGCGAGGCCAATCGCTTCGCCGCTTGCGTCCAGTCAAACACGATCCGCACCAACGAGCCGCCGGCTCCGGCCAGCGCTGGGGCGCAGAACAAAACGTAACTCAGCATACGGCTGAGATTCTCGCCCCGCGAGTATTCGGCTATCGCCACGAGAAGCGCGACAAAAAACGAAAGGGCTAGTGCGGCAATCGCAATGACTCGCCTGTGCTCACGCGCCAGGGTCGGATCAACTCCTTGCTGTTTCCTTTTCCGCTGGTTCAGCAGCGTCCCGACACACCGCCGAGCGGAATCGGCATTCCACCCCGGTTGAGCCATCAAGCTTAGCTCTTCGGGCGTCGCCAGTTTATTGTCGCTGGACCTCAGCAGCGCCCAGATCTCCTGAGCTCTTCCGCCGAAGCCAGCAAGAGAAACTGTGGGAACGCGATAGCCGACTCCCACCAGCCCGGCGATCAAAGTGGACTGGCCACCCCCCAGGATCATCATGCCGTCGGCCTTGGCGAGCGATAGAAAGGAGGCGATTGCCCAATCCTCGTTGTCTATCAGCTCATACTTGAAAAGCTCGTGGTGCATGCCTTCTTCGGCAAATGGGGGCAGGGGCGACACTATCGGACGGTGCACTTCAATCGAATTAGACCTAGCAACACCGCTTTTGACGTATCCGCGCACCACCAATGCTTCTGCGAACTCTGCCTGCGGCGTCGCCGGGCAGGAAACCAGAACGCGACAGCCCTGCTTCGCGAGTTCCACGCCAATCTCCTCGGCGGCGCGGCAGGCCATCACCGGATCGCGCAGTTGGAGTTCCTTTTCTCGTCTTGGGTCCACGCTACCGAGAATAGCGATCAAAGGTTCCGCCATTTTTCCTCCTCTGCAGATTCAGCGTCGGGCGCCTTGGCCACCCCAAAGAGGCGAGTATTATCGATAGGGAAGATAAACGTCTACACCATTCTCAGCCGAGAGTCTATAATGGCCGCCCGATGTCACCCCCATTAAACGCAGATAGATCGCCGGGGCACGTCTTCTTGAGCCACGCCGGGGCGGACACTCAGGCAGCTCACCAGTTTGCGGAGATACTGCGACACAGCGGCCTTAGCGTCTGGTTCGACAAAGACTCGCTACTCCCCGGTGACCGCTGGATGGAACGACTTGAAGAGGCAATCCGCGCATCCTCGGCGATGCTCGTGTATGTTGGAAGTAGGGGTGTTCAGAGCTGGGTCGACCGCGAGGTTCGCTTCGGCCTGGAACGCAATACTCAAGATCCCCAGGGATTTCACTTGATCCCGGTTCTTGGGGAAGGCTCAGACCCGGCCCGCCTTCCCCCCTTTCTCGGGCAGCAGCAGTGTGCCGACCTGCGGGATCCGAACCGCGCCCCCGAGGAAATCCGCCGGATTCTCCACGTCCTCCAGCAAGCTTCGCGGGCTGCCATTTCCGCCGACTATTGGAAGGATCATTCCCCTTTCCGCAGTCTTCGCACATTCGAGCCCGAGGACTCCTGGCTCTTTTTCGGGCGGGACTCCGACACGGACCGGCTACTTGCCCAACTACGCCGCCACGCCCTGCTGGTGGTCACCGGTAACTCGGGCAGCGGAAAGTCCTCCCTGGTCCGGGCCGGGCTTGTTCCGGCTCTCCATCGCGGCCGGTTCCAGCACAACGGCTCGTATGTTTCCTCCTGGCGCGTTGCGGTTTTCCGCCCGTCGGCAAAGCCTTTTCAGGCGCTGACCGAAGCTCTGCCCGGTCTGGCGCCCGAGCTGAGTCGGGATGAGATCGAGGAATCCATTGCGCGCTGGAAGGTGAATTTGCCGGAGAACGCCGAAGGACTCCGAAACGCCATTGTGGCGCTCAAGGCGACGTCCCGGTCTGGGACATGGTCCTCCGACACTCGTGTCCTCCTGGTCGCCGACCAATTTGAAGAACTCTTCACGCTGACCGATGACAAAGAAACCCGCAAGCGCTACATCGACGCGCTCCTCGCAGTCGCTCAGTTAGAAACCTCTCTTCCGGTCCACGTCGTGCTGGCGCTCCGCGCGGACTTCTTTTCGCACTGCCTGGAGCACTCCGCACTCAGTCAGCACCTCGCCGCCAACCTGTTTACCGTCGCGCGGATGAGTCCGGACCAACTGCGGAAAGCGATCCAGAATCGGCTTGCGCTGGCCGGAGGACACGCCCAGCCGGGCCTGCTGGACTCCCTCCTCACCGACTTGGGAGAAGAGCCGGGTAACCTGGCCCTACTGGAGCACGCCCTGGGCCAGCTTTGGGAAAAGCACGGGGGCTCGGGATGTACACTGACGAGCGACGCTTATACCGCCATTGGTCGCTTGCGAGGTGCGCTGGGCAGACACGCCGATCAAGTCTATGAAAACTTCAGCAAACAAGGCCACGGATCCTTGGTTCAAAGGATCTTTCTCGAACTTGTACAGCTTGGCGAAGGCGCCCCGGACACGCGCCGGCGTGTTCCCAAGCAGACCCTTCTCCAATTCGACTGCCCCGAAAAAGTTGAGGCGATTCTGGCGAGCCTTGCGTCCAGCCGCCTGGTCTCCGCAGAGGGGAAGGGCGCTGCCTCACCCGAAGAGAATTTCGTTGAGGTCTCCCATGAGGCGCTCATTCGCGAATGGCCGCAGCTTCGCGAGTGGCTCAAGGATAAACGTGAAGACCTGCGACTGGAACGCGGCTTGCTCGCAAGAGCCGAAGAGTGGCGCAGGCTTGGGAAAGACTCCGACGCCCTGGTGCAAGGCGCACTGCTTGCGCAGGCCGAGGAGTGGTTGTGCAAACACCCCGAAGCACTGCCTCTGGTACGGGAGTTTGTCCAAGCCAGCCGGGAAGCGCGGGATGAGGCAGTCCGGAAGGAACGCGAGCGCCGGGAGCGTGAACTCGCCCGCGAGCAGCAGTTGCGCCAGGAAGCGGAGCGCCGGGAGCAGGCGCAGAGGGCTGCTGCCACCCAGCAACTGCTTGCCGAATCTCGGGAACTTGCTGCACAGGCCGAGGCGCTCTTGTCTCAGGGAAAGAGCGGTGAGGCACTCGACGTCGCGATGCGTGCCTTTGGGCGCGCCAAGACCGCGGAGGCACACTTAGCGATCAGCCATGCATTCCCGCAGCTAGTGGCGAAGCTGGAAGGCCATTCGGCCGCGGTCAGGCACGCGGCGTTCTCGCCGGACGGCCAGCGGGTGGTGACGGCCAGCGGGGACCATACGGCGCAGGTGTGGAACGCGGCCAATGGGCAGCTGGTGGCCAAGCTGGAAGGCCATTCCGACGCGGTCAGCAGCGCGGCGTTCTCGCCGGACGGGCAGCGGGTGGTGACGGCCAGCGGGGACCATACGGCGCGGGTCTGGAACGCGGCCAATGGGCAGCTGGTGGCCAAGCTGGGAGGCCATTCCGACGCGGTCTGGCACGCGGCGTTCTCGCCGGACGGGCAGCGGATCGTGACGGCCAGCGGGGACAAGACGGCGCGGGTCTGGAACAACGCGGCCAATGGGCAGCTGGTGGCCAAGCTGGGAGGCCATTTCGGCGGGGTCGAGCACGCGGCGTTCTCGCCGGACGGGCAGCGGATCGTGACGGCCAGCGGGGAGAATACGGCGCGGGTCTGGAACGCGGCCAATGGGCAGCTGGTGGCCAAGCTGGAAGGCCATTCCGGCTGGGTCGAGCACGCGGCGTTCTCGCCGGACGGGCAGCGGATCGTGACGGCCAGCCAGGACAATACGGCGTGGGTCTGGAACGCGGCCAATGGGCAGCTGGTGGCCAAGCTGGAAGGCCATTCCGCCGCAGTCAACCACGCGGAGTTCTCGCCGGACGGCCAGCGGGTCGTAACGGCCAGTCAGGACGGGACGGCGCAGGTATACCGCATCCTCACGCTTGCCGATATCGCCGACATACTAAAGGATTAGGAACTGATGCGGAGTGGCATCCTGCTGCAGGGCGCTTGTTGCCCATCCGCCCTTGAGTGCCGATACTTCCCTGCTCTCCGACCATCTGGCGAAATAGGAGTCAAACCAGTTCGAACTTGAGTTCGCCCAGCTTCTCCAGGCTGCAAGCGATTTTGTCGCCGGGCTTGAGCCAGACCTGTTTGTCTTTGGGATGGCCCTGGATCACGCCTTCCGGGGTGCCGGTGAAAACAATGTCGCCGGGTTTGAGAGTTATGTGGCGGGAGATGTAGCTGATGATCTGCCGGCAGTTGAAGATCATGTCACTGGTGTTAGAGGATTGGCGTGTTTCGCCGTTGGCCCGGCACTCGATCTTCAGGTTGTTCGGCTCGATCTGCTCGGCGGTAACCAGGTAGGGGCCCAACGGGGCGAACTGGTCCGGCGTTTTGCCAATCATCCACTGGCCTCCGGTCTCCAGCTGCAGATCCCTTGCAGTAAAGTCATTGCCGGTACAGTAGCCCGCCACGTACGAAAGCGCGTCCGCCTCGCTGACGTTTTTCGCCTCCCGACCAATGATCATCACCAGCTCGACTTCATAATCAAATTTCTTTGCAACCTCGACGGGCAGCTTGATGGCGCCATTGTGACGATTGAGCGCGTTATTGTATTTGTTGAAAAGCACTGGTTGCTTGGGGACCGGCATGCCGACTTCGATGGCGTGCCGCCGGTAATTCAGGCCCACGCAGACAATCTTTTCCGGCCGGGTCACAATTGGCCCGTATTGAATACCCTCTTCTTTGACAAACGCCTTTTGCGCGGCATTGGACTTGGAAGCGGCGTCTACGAGCGCATTCAGGCTCGGGCCGTCCTCATTCTGAAGCAAATCATCCATGGTGGCCGGGGCATGCAGATGAAGCAGCTTGGACGCCTCGTTCACATCCAGAATGCCCTTATCGGTTTTAACCCCAAGCCAATATTCGCCGTTGCGGCGCATGGTCAACAAGGTCAGCCCGCGGGCCATGCCGCGCGCATGGTTGCTTGCAGGCTTGGGCTCGGTGTGTCCTACAGTCAACCGGCCCGTCGCTGCGATGGCGCAAACCGCGCCCGCCCCTTGCAGAAAATTCCTGCGATTCTGCTCCATAGTGGTGCTCCTTATGTGTTCTTTGATGGTCTCCGCCTTTGGGGGACAGAGCGGTCCGTGATTATACATCATGCTGCCGTCAGAGGATCGTACGGCAAGAATCCTGGTACTGTCCTAAATTTAGGCTGTGAGGATTGAAACCCGCTCAGTTGTCCGAACTTCCGCCGCTCAAGCCGGGGTTTGCCGTGGCTGTGAATGACGCTGGCCACCGCTAGATCCAGGCCTTGAACTTCGGCCAGGCCTGCTCGAGCGTGCCGAACTTCGGTCCGCGGACAATCCAGATGGACCGATGGTTCTCATATGGGATGGCGTACTGCTGATAGGTCTCGCCCGCCTGCACAACGCTCGCGAACATCTTCTGCAGCGTCTCGCGGTCATTGCCGATCACGATCAAGCATTCTCCGGTGTAAGGCCCCGGCCCCCACAGCCAGTAACTCTGGTGGCCGCTGATGGCGTGCGGCAGGCCGTATGCGCGTCCGAAGTAATCAATCGCGGCTGCTTCACCGTAGTTCCGTGTGAGGATTCCACATGTCGCGCGCTCTTCGGGGGGCATTGTGTCGTACACACGGGCGACTGCTGCGGCCATCTCCGGCCACCCGAACATATCCGCATATTGCTGCGGCAACAGGTTGAGGTTTACCGTCTCCCATTTTTCCGGCGCAACACCCAGCGCTTGCTCATAGGCGATGAATTTCTGAACCGGCATCATCGGCATTGCAAACGGCCACCCAATCATTCCGTAGAGCAAGATGAGTACTGCGGTGACGGTGCCCAAGACCGGCTTGAGCCAGGCACGTTTCGTTGCGGGCCGCTCCAACAATGATTCGACGGCGACCGCGCCCGCTGCGAACAGCGGAGCATAGATCGGTGTGAGGTAATACGTCATCCCTTTGAGGACGATGAAAGTCACGTAGGCGACAATCCACATCCAGCCAATCGCGCGGAAACGCCGGCCCGCCTTGGCGAAGAGGCACCAAAGGATGCCGCCGGACCAAATCGGAAACGACAGATCCGAAAGAGAGTGCACGTTGGAGACGAAGTACGCCCAGGGTCCAACAGGGAGGTCCTTGTTGCCGTGCGCAATATTTCGCAGCAGCTCGAGCGTCGCCCAGTTGTGACGGTACTCCCAGATGAGATTGGGGAGGAAGATGATCAAAGCCACGGCGCCGCCCGCATAGGGCCACGGGCCCAGGAGCATTTTGCGCTGCGACGACAACAGAAGCCCCACCACGAACGCAAAGCCGAAAAAGAGCATTGCGTGCTTGCCTTGAAGCGCAAAACCCGCAGCAAGCCCAAACCACAGCCACAACCGTGGACTGCCACCGGCCAGGATCAGCACGGCAATATAGCCGCACGCCGCCCAGCCAAGCATCATAAACACGTCCGTGTTGAGATAGGACCCGAAGTATTGAGGCGCGGCGACAACGCATATGCAGGCCAGCAGTACCGCGTAGCGGCAGCCGCCCATCGCGCGCGCGGTCAGCCCGATGAAAAGTACTTGCGCTGCCGCGAAGAGCATGGGCGCAAAGCGAATCGCAAAGAGCGTGTCGCCGAGCAGGTGGCGAGATGCCCAGGCAGCGACAGCCACTCCCGGCGGCTGATCGACATATCCCCAGGCGAGATGGCGGCTGCACGCGATGAAGTACAGCTCATCCCGGAAGAATCCATAGCCTTTGTAGAACGCAACGTGCAGAACAAAGGTGATGAGCGTGAGCCCGCCGAGGAGCATCCAATCTCCACGACGCTGCTCAACCACCGTCTGATCCATGCTCAATGAGGCCACAGGCACCCGTCTCAGAAAAACGCAAGAATCACTCGAAAAGTTCCGCACGTGCATTTGGAGACGTCCTTCTCGAACACGATCGGGGAATCCAGCATCCTTGGCGAGAAATCCCCTGGCGACAAGCGAATTCACCGGCAGCCCGACTGCCCGTCAGTTCTCACTCTCCCGGAGAACTTCGATTCACACCTGTGGGGAAGTTGTGATAGAAAACTACAAAGAATGGGCGACCGGACGTACTAGCGGTCCGGCAACCTAGTCGCGAAGCATGGGGGACGGGGCTGCGTTTGATGAGTGTGCCGGTTTTAGATCCTGTCGTTTTATCCGGGTGGGCGCGTTGCTCCGCGAGGCGCTTTCCCCTCGGCGCGTTGGTGACGCTGCTGCTTGTTTTGGTCCAGGCGGGCTGTTCGCGCACGCAGCCGGCCAGCGCCCGCGGCGATGCTGCCAACCCGATCGCGGTGCGGAGTTTCCCAGTGGAAGAAGAGGTGGTCCGGAGGCGTGTGCAGGCGGTCGGATCGCTTTATGCGCTGGAGGAGAGCACGATCAGCGCCGAGGTAGAGGGCCGGGTGGAGCGCGTGCTTGCGGATGTGGGCGACACGGTGAAGGAAGGCCAGGTGTTGGTCACGCTGTCAGGCACCGAGCTGCAATATGAGCTGGACCGCCAGCGCGCGACGGTGCGGCAGGTGCGCGCGCAGTTGGGACTCGGGCCGAACGACCCGCTGCCGCGCGACCCTGCGCAGGTCGCCTTTGTGCAGCGCGCAGCCGCCGACCTGTTCGATGCCGAGCAGAAACACCGTCGCGCCGAGCAGCTTTTCCGCGACCAGCTCATCTCCCAGCAGCAACTCGACGAAGCCTCGACGCGCTACAAGGGCGCCCGCGCGGCCCACGACTTGGCGATGCAGCAAGTGGATGAGCTCGAAGCGCGCCTCCAGTCCAGCGAAGCGGCCAGCAAGCTGGCGGAGAAGAAACTGGCGGACGCCACGATTCGCGCGCCCTTCCCGGGGTCGATCAAGCAGCGGCATGTCAGCCCAGGCGAATATCTGAAAGTGCAGAGCCCGGTGATGGTGATCGTCCGGACCGACCAGTTGCGCGCGCGCCTGGCAGTGCCGGAGAAGTGGGCCGGGGCGGTGAAGACCGGCGCGACCGTCGAGGTGCAGGTGGAGGCGTATCCGGGCGAAGTCTTCCGCGGGCGATTGGGGCGCATCAACCCGGCTGTGCTCCAGGAGTCACGCACCTTCGAGGTGGAAGCCCTGCTGGCCAATCCGGCCGGGCGATTGAAACCCGGCTTTTTTGTTCAGGCGTCGTTGCCCAGCGAGGTCGAGGAGAGGGCGCTCACAGTGCCGGAGCAGGCGGTGAATTACCGCTATGGGGTTTACAAGGTTTTTGTGCTGAATGGCCCGCGCGTGGGCGAGCGCGCCATCAAGCCTGGAACGCAGCAAAACCAGCGCATGGAAGTCCTCGAAGGGTTGCGTGCCGGTGAGCGCGTGGCGGTGGCCGTCCGGGACCAGTTGTACGACGGCGCCTCTGTTCGGGCGGAGTAGCGAGCCTGGTGAACACTGCTCATGCGCTCTGGAATCTGAAACTGAGAATTGAAGGGCAAGAACTGGCAAACGCGCACAGAGAGCCGACAACGAAACACCGAGAACTGAAAGCTGGCTGCTAACCGATGAAACTTGCCGAAGTCTGCGTCGCGCGCCCCGTGTTTGCGGTGATGCTCATCGCCTTCCTGGTGACGCTGGGCATTTTCTCTTACCGCACGCTGGGCGTCGATCTGTTCCCCCGCGCTGATCCCGCCACCGTTTACGTCGGAGTCGAACTCCCCGGGGCCAGCCCCGAGGAAATGACCACGAGCGTCGTATTGCCACTCGAGGATGCTATCTCCTCGGTGAACGGGCTCGACGAGATGACTGTGTACACGACGGAAGGCATTTCCCGCCTCATCTGCACGTTTGTGCTGGAGCGCGATATCGAGGGCGCGGCCCAGGATATTCGGGAAAAAGTGTCCGGCGCGCTTAACCGCCTCCCTCCCAACATCCTTCCGCCGGTGATTCGCAAGCTGGATCCAGATTCCGACCCCATCCTCACCGTGCTTGTGGCTGGGCCGATGAGCCGGCGCGAACTCACCGAAATTGCCGACAAGCAGGTGCGCCGCGCCATCCAGACCGTGAACGGCGTGGGCGAAGTGGACATCACCGGAGGCCAAGCGCGCCAGATTCGCATCTTCATCGACGCGGAGCGGCTGACGGCACACGGGCTGACCGTAGCGGATGTGCGTGACGCGGTGCAGCGGGAGAACGTGGAAGCACCCGGCGGCCACCTCATTCGCGGCCCGCAAGACCTGGGGTTGCGGACGCTCGGCCGGGTGGATTCCGCCGTCCAGTTCGCCAACATCATCGTTGCCACGCGCGGCGGGGTGCCTGTGCGCGTGCGGGAGGTCGGCGGGGTGGAAGACGGCGCCGAGGAGCTGCGCACGTGGGCCATGCTCCTCCGCAAGGACCATGTGCCGCGGGATGCAGTCAGCGTATCTGTGCTCCGGCAATCGGGCACGAATACCGTGCGCGTGGCCGATAACGTCAAGCGCCGGCTCGAGACTCTGAAGCTGGAGCTGCCCCCCGGCGTCCATCTCGAGGTCGTCCAGGACATCTCCGTCTTCATCAAGGCTTCGGTGCACTCGCTGCTCGAACACCTCGTCCTGGGAAGCTTCCTGGCGAGCTTGGTGGTGCTGCTGTTTATTCGCAACTGGCGCGCCGTGTTGATCGCCGCCCTGGCCATCCCGACCTCCATTATCGCCACGTTTACGCTGATGCGGTACATGGACTTCTCGCTTAACAATATGACTCTGCTGGCGTTGACGCTGGCCGTTGGCATCGTGATCGACGACGCGATCATCGTGCTGGAAAACATCTTTCGCTACATGGAGGAAAAAGGCGTGGAGCGGAAGCGGGCCGCGGTCGAGGCCACTCGCGAAATCGGGCTGGCGGTGATGGCCACCACGCTCTCGCTGGTGATCATCTTCCTGCCGATCGCGTTTATGAGCGGCTATGCGCGGCGCTACGTCAACTCTTTCGGCTGGACGATGGCCATGGCCATCCTGGTCTCTTTGCTGGTGAGCTTCACGCTGACGCCGATGATGAGCTCCCGCATCCTCGTGGTGGGGGCCAACGCCGGGCACGCGCGCTCGCGGGAGTCGAAGTTTTTCCACGGCATCGAGAATCTCTACTTGCGCAGCCTGGAGTGGGCGCTCGCGCACCGCGCCATGATATTGATGATCTGCCTGGTCACGTTTGTCTCCAGCTTCTTTTTCTATCGCCGGGTGGGCCGCGACTTCATCCCCGCCGACGACCAGAGCGAGCTGCAGAGCTCGCTCGATCTTCCCGAAGGCAGCTCGCTGGAGCGCACGATGGCTACCGTCACGGAGATGGCCCATCGCATCGAAGCCCTGCCCGAGGTCGAGTTCGTCCAGCCTTACACCCACGGCACCACCAACCACGCCCACCTCTACATCCGTCTGGTCGACCGGAGCCAACGCAAACGCACGCACGAGCAGATGGCCCAGGAGGTGCGTCGCATCCTGGGCAGCTTTCGCAACATCACTTACAACGTGCGCCTCCCTTCAACGCTGGGCGGCGAGCTGTGGTTTCCCATTCGCGCGATCATTCGCGGGCCGGATATCCCTCAATTGGTTGAGATCTCAAAACAGGTTGCCGCCCGAATGCGGGAGTTTCCCGGGCTGGTAGACATCAATCCCAACCTCAATCTGAATAGCCCCGAGCTGCAGGTGAAGGTGGACCGGCAGCGCGCCGCCGACCTGGGCGTGCGCATGGCCGATGTCGGCTCCACGGTGCGCCTGATGTATTCGGGCCGGGACGAGATCTCCACCTTCAAAGAAGGCTCCGAACAGTACTCCGTAACGATGCAGTTGCTCACCGAACAGCGCGACAATCCGGACGTGCTGGGGCGCCTGATGGTGCCGTCGTCGAAAGTCGGCCAGGTGCGCCTGGAGAACGTGGCCACGATCCAGCGCGGGTCGGGCCCCGCGACGCTGTGGCGCTATAACCGCGAGTTTCAAGTCTCGGTCAATGCCAACGTCGCTGCCGGTTATCCTCTCGATGCGGCTGCAGCCTATACGGTGCGTTCCATCAAGGCTGTGGGCCTGCCACCCGGCTACTCGTACTTGTTCTCCGGTCAAGTGAAACTACTCGAGGAAACTACCTTCAACATGCTTCTGGCTATGCTGCTGGCCTCCATCTTCATGTACATGGTGCTGGCCGCGCAGTTTGAGAGCTTCTCGCACCCCTTCATCATCATGCTCACTCTCCCGCTCAGCATTCCCTTTGCGCTGTTCTCGCTCTGGATCACCGGCCGCGCGCTGAGCTTGTGGAGTGCGCTAGGCGTATTCCTGCTGCTCGGCATCGTGAAGAAGAACGGCATCTTGCAAGTGGACTACACCAATCGGCTGCGCGCGGAAGGCCAGCCACTGCGCGAGGCGCTGCTCGAAGCCAACCGCGTGCGCTTGCGCCCCATTCTGATGACCACTTTCTCTATCGTCGCGGGCTTGATCCCGGTGGCTTTAGGCATCGGCGCCGGCTCGGGGCAGCGCGCCGCCATCGCGGTGACCATTATCGGCGGCCAGACCCTTTGCCTGCTCCTAACGCTGCTGGTTGTCCCGGTGGCCTACTCTTATCTGGCGGAATGGGAGGAGGTCCGCTGGACTGATTGGCTGGGAACCAACTGGGGCCGGCTGCGCGCGGGTCTGGCCAGGCGCTTGGGGCTGTTTCAATAATCAAATCACCCGTCTGCGCTACTGGTTCGAAGTATACGAAGAAATAGGGGCCGGAGTTCGCGGAAACCATCGAACTTAACGCAGAAAACAAAACCGCCGGCGAGGCGCTGGCGCTACGTGTAACGCGGATCGGAAGACTATTCCGCGCTGTCCTAGCCGCGGTAGTGAATGATGAGCAAGGTTAGGTCGTCAGGCTGTGGGATACCGCGAGTGAACTTTTCGACTGCTGCTAAGATGGCGGCCTGCAACCCATCAACTCCGGCAGTAGCGTTGCGCGCCACCTCCTCCTGCAACCGCTCCATCCCGAATTGCTCGCCCTCCGGATTCACCGCCTCGTTGAGGCCGTCGGTGAATAACACCAGAGTGTCGCCAGGCTTGAGGCTGGAGGAACAAGTCTTGAACTCAACTTCCGGGAACAGGCCCAGCGGCAAAGTCCCTGCCGGAAAGGCGAACTGGGCTTGGCCCTCGTGGACCAAGATGGGAGGCAGATGGCCCGCATTGATAAACTCCAGTCTTCCGGCTTTGTCGAGAAGGCCAAAAAAGAGCGTGGCGTACCGCGGCGCGTCAGAGTGGGCACAAATGAAACGATTGATCTGAGCGAATACGCTCGCCGGCTCCTGCCCGGGGGTCATAGACGAGAAGGTTCCCTGAAGGATGGCGCTCAACAACGCTGCCCCCACGCCTTTGCCGCAGACATCAGCCATGATAAAGGCGGTGCGGTCGGGGCTGAGCTCCATCAGATCAAAATAGTCGCCCCCCACCGCCAGAGCCGGGCGATTGAGGCCTGTGACCTGTAGGTGGAGATAAGGCGGGAACCTTTGCGGCAACAGCCCCTGCTGAATCTCGCGGGCGACAGCAAGGTCTTGCCTCAGGTGCTGTCGCTCGCGCAATCCCGCTGTCATCTCATTCACTGCAAGGGCGATGCGCCCAAATTCACTCGTCGAGCGAACTGGCACATCAGTACTGAGGTCGCCCGAGGCGATGCGATCTAGCCCGTCCGTAATGGCGTGCGTTTGCTCGCTCACTTCGCGGGAGATAAGTAGCAGGAGCACCAGCCAGAGCATGGTCAGTGCGGCACCCACGGCAACGAGCTGAAAGGCAAAAACGGTCGGCAGCGTCAAACCGGCGGCCTCGGCCCGCTGGTAGGCGATGAAACCCCCGATGACCAGTGGGTCCAGCCCCAGCAAGACCGAAAACAAGAAGATGCGCGACGCGAGCGGTAGCCGCACCAATCGGCTCGGGTCAAACCGGCCAGGCAAGCGCGGGAGCAGCAACGGCATGAGGGGGCGAATCAAGCGCTCCGTGGCGTGATACTCATAGACAGCGTGCCCCACGGGCACCACCGTAAGATTCAGCAGCCAGTAGCGTAGAAAGTGACTCTCAGGGATGCCCAGACTGTAGGCACGGTTCGCCCAAAGCACAAGGAGATTGAAAACCACTGTGGCGGTGATGGCGTGCGGACCAAAGATGCGTGGGAGAACCAGCATCGGCAAAGCTAGCAGGCGTTCCAGGCCGCGCTGATGGTCAGCGGGGCTGGCGTCGGCGGCCAGGGCTCGACGCACCGGCCGTAATGTTGCCGCCAGCACCGAGAGGTCCACTACCAAGAGGGCCGTGATTCCCGGAATCGCTAGCCAGCTCAGGCGACGCAATTGCGCGGGCGTGTAGTCGAAAGCCAAATAATAGAACGCTAACGCTGGAACCACCGAGACGAGCATCCCCAGGGCAAAATTCCACACGGCACCACGCCATAGCTCCCGGTAGGTCAAGGTACTCCTCCACCCATTGGCCTTGCTGTTGGAAAGTGTCAGGGGCAGCGCGCCTCACGCCGCCGCCACGCCCGAACGCCTCTGCAAGCGGCAAAACCTTGGGTGCGCGCCGCGGTCAAGCTGGCTATTCCGCGCCTGATACTTGCCTTGGCCGGTCATCCTAGGCTGTGGCCAAAGGCAAGTCAACGCATGCCGGACAAGTTGCGGCGAAGGCTAGTGCCCTGGCTGGATAACTAACGGTATTTCAACCAGCGCGGCAGGAAGATTCGGTCCAGTTGGCCTCCCTGGAGCGCGGCGGCGGTAGGGAGATTTACGTCCGCCCGCAGGGATCAGCGGCTGATGGCTGCGCGGTACGATTGCGAATGATCGGCCCCGCCGAACATCTGCGCGACTAAAACGGAAAAGGGCGCCCCAATTGGGGCGCCCTTGTTTCCGTGTACGGGGGTGGGGGTGAGGTTTGAACTGAAGAACTTCGAATTTTATGATGCCGAGCGCTCAAACATGAATTTCGTTGATAATGCTCCTCTTAAATGCCCCACCTGCTAGCCAGACCTGCTAGGTTCTAACCTATAACGGGATACTTCCGGGCCCCAGCTTCGGCAGCTTAGCGCGACCAGCCGACACTGGTGTCTCGCTCTAGCCGGCAAAGCTTAGGGAATGATCCTGCTGATGGAGACTTGCCCCCAAGTCTTCATCCTCGTAGCTAGCTGCTTGAGTGTCGCAACTTCGTTGCGAAGAGCGATGCCAGCCCCGGCAACTGCACCAGCACATGCCCCGACTGCGATGCTATATAGATGAATTCCCATTTTGATTTCCCCTTTCGCATCTCCTAAGGGCAAATTGAGCGCCAATTGAGGAAAATGTGTGCACTCTTTCGACACTTCCAGTGCAATTTGCTCTGAATCAGTGACTTACAAAGCCTCCTCTCAAGGGAGATACGCGCCCCAGCGTTGCGGCCTGCGTCCGCGGTTTTGAAAAGTGAGAAAACACCTCACTCTGAAGTAGCGAAATTCCAAACTCGCCTTTCACGCAACGTCATATTCCCTTCCCTCGGATATATCGCCAGAACCCAAGCCACCAAGGCATGCCAAAGGATCTACCCACGCGGATTGGGTGGGATCGACTGCTCGGCAAGGGAAGCTGGGACGGTTGTTAGTCACAGTTTCCTGGTGGGCAAGATACGCGACACCGTGGACCTGATCCGCGCTAACTAATTGGGTCACAAACCGGGTCGAAAGGGAGCTATTGGTTCTGGCGACAGGCCCAGAAGACACAGCAGCGATCCAGCGGATGTTTAAGTTTAGACGCAAGTTAGGCGAGGAGTCCGAGCGGCTGCTGGAATTCCGCACTCAACTGCGGGGTCACTTTCTTGCGTAATACGAACTTCACGGGGGCGGGTCTGGCCCGCCCCCGCGGACTAAAGGCTTTTATTGACTTCAGGCTGTGGCGCGGGCGGAGATCCTGTGGAAGGTGGAGTTAGAAACCTCATAGGTTTGAACCCGAGGAGTTCCCTCAATCACCTTCGCCAGGAGCTTCTGCACTTCGGGGTAAGTTTCGCGGCTATAGGCATCCGCGTTTTCTTTCTGATCCCAGAGACTGATTCCAACCGCTTCCGTTCCGCCGGGGACGACCAACACGATTTCGTCCCGGAAGCCCCTCTGTTTTTGGAGTAAGGGAATGACTTCGTTCTCGAGCGTTCTGGTAAATTCAGTTAAGGTATTGGGCTTCAGACGCATCGAAACATGTCGAGCAAACATTCCAACCTCCTTGATGATCGCGGCGAAGGCCGCTGCTTTGGGGTGCCTGCAGGGGGCTGGGGGCGCAGGTTGGTGATCCAGAAGGTTGGGGAGGAATCCTGGGCTCTCCCCGCCTTTCTGGACTTGCTGAGAAGAGTGAACCGCTCGCGATCAAATTTCAAGCGGAACTTTGTGCGACTGTGGATATCTAAGAAACCCAGAGCCTAAGAAAACCCTTCGGGGAGAGTTGGGATTTGTGAGGGGCGCAAAGCCGCGCAAATAACAACGGTTCCGAGCGCGCCAGGCGGCGGCCAACAGCCCCGCAGAATCGAGTATTTGCACCGGCGATCTTTATGAGGTTCTCTTACCCCTTCTGAGCGCCGCCAGGCACACTTTCTTGGGAGAAGTTTGTCAGGTGTCCGAACCACGCAAAAATAAAGAGGTAAACTAAAAAAGTGAGGGGCACGGCGATTTTCATCGCCCTGCCCCTCTCTCCAGCCTGCTAGCGGCTGCGTCAAGACTTTCCCGGCAGGGCCGGAACCCCGCACCATCTTCCAGCTCTGCCCTGGCAGTTTCCAGCCGCCTATACTACCCACCATAGGGTGGAGATGACGCCCGGAAAATATACGCCGCTGGAGTATTTAGCGGGCACAGGGCAGGCGTAACTGTCCTTCCAAGGGCACGCCAGGAGAATCGACCGTTACCCTCACTGCGCATAACTCCCCATAGTGTTGCGCGATGTTCCGACCGCGTGGGGGGTGGGGCCCTAGCGCGCGCAATCGTGCGTTAGGAAAACTGATGCCCATCTACCTTCCTGCCTAAGTCCGGAGAAGCCCCACTATTTCCTCGCCGAGGTACAACCGATCTTTCCCGGTTTGAGCACCAAGCAAGACGACCCCCCTCGACAAAGCGCGGGTCGTAGCGCAGGGGACCGAGAACGTTCTCTCAGCAGTTTCACTTAGTACCTCTACAACCCGGGTACCGAAGTATTTGGCGCTTTCAGTCCATGGAACATTTTCGTGGTCCTTCCTATGCTCAGGAGAGTCAGGGGCGCACGAATGTTCAATAAAGTTGTTGAGTGTCTACAGTTAAATTGGAACGACTCCCCAGCATCGGGGACCAACACCATTTCCGATCGCGTGCAGGAGCGGGAATGTAGAAATCGCTCCATCATCGTGATCCCATTGATCGCCCTAATATTTAGCCTCGCCCCGCTAGGGCGAGGGTGTCCGCACGAAGGTTCAGACCATAGGCTTCTGGGTTGGACTGGATGCTGGATTCAGCGTCAGTTGACAATCGAGAGCGCTCAGCCACCGAGCAAGATATGGTCTTTCAATCTTGGGAAAGTTTCAGTCAAGATTGATCCGAAGCATCCTCACCTGCTGATGGAGTGGCCCACCAGTTCAGGGAAGTTGTGGAGGTTCCGCGCGGGTTACCGTTGGGATGCGAACGCAAGAGCCTATATCTTTCCGGCGATTGCGTTTAAGAAAGTCGACGAACAGATGAAGGAGTATCAGTTATAAGAAATCTTCTGTTCCGAAGGATTGAGACCGAGCCGGGCGGGAAATTGAATCTCTGGGGTTCTCCGGCCTTGTTCGCCCGCCGTACCGCTTTTGCCTCGCTGCCGCGCCTACCACTTCCTTGACAGCACCGCCTTCAGTTCTCGATTGTCCGCCGTCAGGGGCGGCCAAGATTATTTCAGCTGTCGGTTCTCCTGCTCCCGTTGCCGCAGCCGCTTGGCTGCGCGAAGCCAGTCAGCACGTCTGAGGTCCGGAGCGAGGGAGAATTCCGGATGGTGTCCCTCGCGGCATTCCTGATAGGCGTCGAAGCGCTTGAGGGCCAGGGCCACTTATTTCCGCCGTTGTGTTTTCCTCTTTGGGAAATAACCGGGATGCGGCTGGACCCGAATAATGGCCATCATGCCGTTGTCCTCATGCCCGAGGATGTGGCAATGATAGACGAAGTCGCCTATATCCGGCCCGCGGAAGTCCATGCGAACTTTGACGCTTGGGTAGAGCCCCGTCCCGGACCAGAAGGGAACCTGGATCATATCGAGGAATTGCCTATCTTGCGGGTGCACAGGCGCGCCGTTCTGTTCCAGGAGCAGGAAATGAATCTGATGGAAGTGGAATTCATGATTTTCCAGGGTCCGGTTCTCGATGGTCCAGTCCTCCGTCGATCCCTGCGTGGTGACGATGGCCGGAGGATTGTTGGCATCGAAAAGCACAGGAGTTGCTCCGTCAACGGTGATGAAAAAGTTCGTGGGGCTGAGCGGGTTGTTAGGGTCTGAAAGCACCTCAGAAAAATACAACTTGCGGTGCTTGACCGGCTCCTCGCTCTCGAGCCCCTCAAAACGCTGCGGGTGCGCCTTCCTGAAAACGGCAGGTATCCTCAAAGGCGGCTCGGGCGCGTCTTCGCTTGTTTGGATCCTAGCCAGCGGCCGTGTTGGATCATTGTCCCCGACCGGTCCGGTATTTACATTCACGGTCAGGAAAGTGGCGTTTTTCACGCTTTCCCCAGGTCCTGTCACGATGAACTCCGCTCGCGCAGCAGGTGCAAGCAGAATGTCACTCTTCGTAACAATTTTACCTCGCCTGGTGCCGTCCTGGGACCCGGTCGGCACGCCGTCGAGACCCACCACAGCCAGCGGTTGCGGCTTCCCGTCGAATTGCAATTGCAGATCGATAATAGTGTCGGCCGAGGCGTTCACAACCCGCCAGAGTTGCTTCTCGTTAGGCTTCATCGGAATTACTGCGGGCGTAAAATTCGGGAAAGGAACCGGAATGTAGTTCAGTGACACGTCCCACGATGGGACATCATTTGGGCCACCAGGGGTTGGGTTGCCAGGCACCGGATTGTCCCGAATGAGCAAGGTCCGCTGGGGCAATCCAGCCACGGCCGGCTGCAGGTGTTCAATTCCCTCTACGATGATCGCCCCGGAAGCGCCGCCGAGCAAGGCTGCCTCAGCGAGGCCGTGGACATGGGGGTGGTACCAGTAGAGCCCTGGCGGCTCGTCTTTCGGAAACGCCAGATCGTACTTGAAGGTCTCCCCGGAATTAATAAGTGTGTGGATCACCTCATCCGAGTGGCATGTCGGCGAAACGTTCGCACCGTGATAATGAATGTTGACGGAAGAAGAATTCATGGTGGCTGTCCCGCACACCGTTCCAGGCATTGTCATTGCCATCGAAGAGGTGGATGGCGCCGGGACACTGTTCGTCAAATTCAAAATGAGGTGGTCCCCTGGATACACGTGGAGAGTCGGAGACTGTTTGCCGTCTGGGGTCATGAAGCAAAATCGAGTGTTGCCGTCCGGATCGACGATAGTTTCGTAGGTTAAATTCACTTTCAGCACTCCGTGCTGGCTGAAAAGACTTGGCGGCTCGATTATGGTGCTGCCCACAGGGAAACGAGGGCAGGGGGTGTTACTCTGAGCAAAGGCGCACAGCTGCGCGAGGGCGAATATGACTGCGCCAAACAAAATCCTTGAAATCACATCTGGCATCTTTCTTGTCTTCACGGATTCTCCTCCCAGCATTCACTTTGGCCGGCATGTACGAACGCCGAAGCAAATCGGCGAATGGATGAAATGTTCGACCCCGAGGGAATGTTGGTCTGACCCATTGTGACGGATGAGATCGCACGGGTGAATATCGCGACTTCAAGAATGCGTTTATGGGTTCCGCCTGCCGTTGGCATTTGCCTGCCAGGGTAAATGCGACAGGCGTTTCGCGTCATCGGTATTATTGGTTTTTAGCTCTTAACGGATAATAATGAAGCAGCGGTTAGAACTCTGCGAACGCTCCGCGCTTTTGTGCTCCGGGTCCAGCGTGGCGACCACATTGTCGCAGCGAGTCACGATGAAACGACCTGTGTGATGGGGCGCACACCACAGATTCATCAGAGAATCCTTGCGGAACTACAGCCGTGGAACCTACGAGAAGACCAAGAGTGGTATTTCAAGGGAATATGGATTCCGGCAGACCATAGCTGATCGGCCTCTACTGGCCGTTCCTTTGGCTGCCGATCCGCTGCCAGGAGCACGCGGATATTGCCCGCCCCAGGTGTGGAGCACCCGCTGAAGGGGCCAATGCACCCAGCCTGTGACAACCTTGGGTCGCCAAAGCGTGTGGCGGACACGGCAGGCGTTTACGGCACGACTAAAATTAGAGTCGTGCCGTGACGTACCTGGGTCTTGAGGCAAGCGGGAAGGTGCCGGGGCCCGCCTAGCAGGCTGCTGAAAAACTCATCATGTCGTCATTCCGAGGAGCCGAAGGCGACGAGGAATCTCTCTAAATGCTTGATTTCGAGAGATTCCTCGCGGAGTTTATCCCGCCCCTGGCGGGGCTCGGAATGAATATATGAAAGCGCGACTCCTCCCGTCAGCGTAGGCTGACGGTGGAGATCCCTTTA
>QHYU01000094.1 GCA_003224235.1 Acidobacteriota bacterium | reverse complement strand
GAGCGGGGTCAGCTCGAAGTCGTAGCGCACGCCGTAATTGAGCGCCAGGCGCGGGTGGACCTTCCAGCTATCCTGGGCGAAGACAGCAAAGGCCTTGTTGCTGAACGGCCGAGCGGAAGTGCCGATGCCCTGAATAAACGATTGGGGAAGGCCTAGGCCGTAGGCTTGCACGCCGGAGAAGCCAGGAGTTGCTACGCCACCGACGCTAGTGGGCAGACCCAGGTTCGAGGCGGTGAGTCCGCCGAAATTGAAGAGTCCACCGAAGTTGAGCTCGAAGATCTGCGTCTTTGACGAGCGGAGCTGGATCCAGTTGATGTCGCCGCCGAACTTGAAGGTGTGGTGCCCCTTGAGCCAGCTCACGTTGTCGGTCCACTGGAAGCGGCGCTCGATGCGGTCCACCGTCGAGAAGGGCTCGCGGCCGAAAAAGGCGAAGCCGGTCATGTTCACCGCGACGGCATCGCCGCCGGGGAGTTGCGAGAAGCCGTAGTGTAGGCCGCGGCGAGCAAACTGGAAGCGGGCCTCGTTGAAGATCGTGCCGGTGAACGAGGTAACGTGCTGGCCGACCACGGCCAGGTCGCGCGTCTGCTGCAACGAGGTGCGCGAGCCGGCGTTTTGCCCGAAGTTTTGGTTCTGCGCGTTGACCTGAATGCCGGTCACGAGTGATGGCGAAACGCCGACGCGCACGAAGCTGCTGTTGCGCGAGTTCCACTGATGATCGATTCTCCCGGACCACAGGCTGGTACCCTCAGAAATTGGGTAGTTGCCGATCAAGCTTTGCAGGGGAACGAACGAAAAAGGGACGGGGAAGTTCGCTAGGTTCGATGCGGAGCAGCCGCCAGGATTGCAATCCAGGGGGATGGGGAATCGTGCACCGGGAGCGGTTGGAAGACCAAACAGTACTGAGGCCACTAGTCCCGGGTCAAGACCCCTCAGCGCCACGCTCGATCCGGAACCGCCAAGCAGGAACAACTGAGCGGCGCGCTGGCCCCCGCTGGGTTGGCCCGGCCCCGGTGAAGGTGCCGTCAGCACGGCCGGGTTATTCACAAATGCGGCTTGCTGCGGAGTCAGCAGTAAGGTGACTCCCGGAACGGCTGGCGTGGTCGTCGGTACTAAGCCGAAATTATTCGCGCCGATGTTGGTGAAGCCGGTCTCCTGCCGGCGCGTGGTTTCGTAGGAAAAGAAATAGAAAGTCTTATCTTCCTTGATCGGGCCGCCGAGCGTGGCTCCTCCCTGCGCCCGAGTGAAAGCCTGCTTAACAGGGTTGAGGGCACCCGTCGTGGGGTCGACCGCCACCGAGAAGGGATTGCGCGCCTGGATGCTCTTGTGCCGCAGGAAGCCGAAGACGTTGCCGTGGAGCTCATTCGAGCCGCCTCGGGTCACGATATTGATGACGCCGCCGGTGGCGCGGCCGAACTCGGGCATGTAGTTGCTGATGATGAGCTGGAACTCCTGCACCGCTTCCTGCGAGACGGTGGCGCGAATACCGTTCACCGAGTTATCCCCGGCGTCGGCGCCGTCCACCGAGACCTGGTTCGAGCGGGCGCGCTGGCCGCCGAAGTTGATGCCGCTGGTGGGGGCCGCGCCGATCGAAGGCGCGCTGTCGCGCTGCGCCTGAGAGGTCGTGAGGGTGAAATTGATGTAGTTGCGGCCGTTGATGGGCAGGTTGTCGATGCGCCGCTTATCTATCGTTTCGGTCACCGCGGTGCGGGCGGTCTCAATTAGCTCGGTGGACTCTGTCACCGTAACCGTCTCGGCGCCGGATAGGATCTGGAGGTGCGCGTCAAACTCGGCCGATTGGCCGATGGTCAGGACGATCTCGGGATTCACCAATCTGGAGAGCCCTTTGCCACCTTCAACAGTCAACTTGTAGCGCCCTGGCGGAAGCCCGACAATGCGATATCGGCCTGTATCGTCTGCGTCTGCGGTGCGGGCGGCGCCGGTGGCAAGGTTCTCCACCGTCACTTTGGCCCCCACCACCGCAAGGCCCTGCGGGTCGAGCACGTGGCCCGACAAATCGGCGGTGTTCACCTGTGCGCGAGCCGCGCCCCCGCTGATCAGTACCAGTCCTACCGCAAGGACAAGCAGGCGTATACGCTTAGAGAGACGCATCTTTCTCCTCCCCACACGACTTGTGCTGATTTACCAAGAGAGCCAAGCAAGGCCCGCGACCCCACGGGGAAGTGCTGACCTAGGTTGCGTTGCCCCCACGTTGGTACCCGTCTGGCTGGCTTTTACACCAGGCCTTGCTTCATTTCAACCGAAATCTTCTCCATTTGTTCGACTGGTACTCTTCGGGACCTGGGAGCGCCTCGACTCTCGTTCTCCCGGTGCTGGCCTAATCGCAGGCCGGGAGGGGCGGTCAACAGGCAAGCCGAAACAATCGCGGGAGCCATCCCCACCTGCAGCAAAGCACTGCGCCCTCTGGTGGGCTGGTCTTGCGCCTTTGATTTTCGCTGGAGAATGAACGGCAGAGAATGGAAAATGGCGCGCTGGCTACTTGCGATGGAGCCGGCGGATCAAGCGGCGCAGTTTCTCGCGGTCTTCCTGTTCCATGTGGACGAACTCGATGCCGCTGCCCGAGGGCTCGACGTTTCGCACCACCGCAGTCGAGTGAATGCGACGCAGGCCGGCGCGGATTTCTACACGGATGGGCTCGCCCACGCTGAGCCGTCGGTCAGACTCCAGAAATGCTCCGCCCAAGCTAAGGGTGTGGATGCGTGCAGGCGCGGCTTGGGGGCCTTCGATTTGCGCCGCGAACGGAGCCGAGAGCGGAACCCGCAAGTAGCGTCTCGGGCGCGCGAAAGCGAGGCTGGCTCTTTCGAGCGCCTCGTAATCGGCGCGAAGATGGGCCGAGGAGGGAAGGTCTTCGATCAGGGCCAAAGCTTCCTCAGCCGCCGCGCGCAGGCCGGCGGGCTCGGCGTACGTAAGTCCGTTGCGCAGGCCTACGAAATCGCCCAGCAGCGAAGCCGCCTCTTTGGCGCGCATCCGCCCCAGCGCTTCGATGGCCTTGATGCGAATGAAGATGTCCTGCAGCCGCGCGATTTGCCCCGCAGCGATTTCCAGCAGCAGCGGCACCGCGGACGTTTCCTGTGCCAGGCCGATCTGGTCGAGCATCATCGGCACCACCAGGGGATGCGCCTCGGTCACGGTGCACAGGAACGCGCTGCCCGTGCCCTGCATGCCCAGGCGCGCCAGTTCCGCGATGGCCAGATCTTGCAGGCTCCAATCCCAACTCGGCAAGGCCTGGGGCAGTGAGTCCAGCAGACGCGAAGGCTGAGTCGCGGCGAGCAACTTCACGGCCGAGGTGGCGCGCTGGTGCCGCGGCTCGAGCAGCCACCTCTGCAGCACACCGAGCGCCGGATCGCCGACCCCGCGCAGCAGACGCGCCATCGCCGGCAAGGCGTCGAGCCCCTGGGGCGAGGTAAGAATCAGGCCCAGCCGGTCGAGCAGGCGTTCCGGGTCGCGTCGCAGCAGGCGCGGCAAGACCGGGTCGAGCGCGCGATTAGCCAGCGCGGCGTCCACCAGCAGCAACCAACGCTCGCCCGCGACCAAGCCCTCACACAGGGCGGTCAAGTGCGCGTGCTCCGTATCTCGTGGGGCTTGTTCGAGCGCCTCCAGGATGCGCTCGAATGTCGCGTAATCTGCTTTCAAGACCGATGAGCGCGCGACGTTCTCGGTGACCGCCGCGAGGAGGCCGGCGGTGCCTGGGGAGGTTTCCTGTGCCAGCGCTTGCAGCAAGTCGCGACTCAGTTCCTCGGGCAATTGGTGCGGCCAGAGCTGTTCTAGAGAATCGTGAAGCTCAACTAGGCCCGCGGCCACGATGTGTCTCGCCTGGGCCTCACCGGATTGGAGACACCGCGCGTAGTTGAGCAACACCAGCCGCGCCTCCCGGGGAGAGGCACCCGGCGGAGCGTCGGGGTTCGCATCAGCCAACTCCTCGAGATAGCGGCGCAGCGAGGCAACCGGCATGCACCAGGCGTCAACGCCTCGCAGCACGCGAGATTTTTCCCGCACCGGCAGTTCGGCCCAAAAGCGCTCATGGAGAACCTCCGGGAATCTCTCGTCGGTCCAGTCGGCGACACGCGCGGGCCGTCCCGTTGAGGCGAGCGCGGTGCGCCCCTCCAATCCCGCACCGGGAACTGCGCCAGCGGCTAGCTCCTTGCCTATGTGCTCAAAAAGAGCGCGCAGCCCTACCGGGGCCACACGGCCAGCACAAAATTGCTCTTGGACGAAATCGAGCACTAGAGCTTCGGCGAGCCGCGCCACGTACGGCCCAGGCTTTTCACCTTGACGGGGCACCTCTCGCACGAGTGTTGTCACCAGCAGCGACACAATGCGGTGCTCTGACTCCGCTAATGCAGCGTGAAAGACCTGCGCGGCCTGCTGCGGTGAGCTGCGCTGGGCCTGTTCGAGCGACGGAGTCAGGTTCGCGAGCAAGCGCAGCGCCTGGATCAACTCATCGGTGGTCGCTGCGCCAACATTGGGGGCGCCTGCCTGTGAGCCGGACAGCGCTGTCGCCGAATCGCCTGCTGGTTGTTGCTCGGGCGCGCCATAGGCCAACAGGGCTGCGAACAGGCTGGCCAGCACGGGGTCCACTTTGCGTTCGAGCTGGACGTTTACCAGAATGCCGGAAATGTGCTGCTCGGCGAGTCGTTCGGGCCAAGATTGGCTCCGCGCCTTCGGGGCGACGCGCAAGGCACCCTGCTCGTGGGTTCCCGCTACGCTCCCGCGGTTTCGGGATGGTATGGTGCCGGGCGACAGCGCGGCGTTGAGCAAGCTCGCCAGCAAGTCGAGCTCACCCAAGTTGGTCTGCGGCAGAAAGACAAGCGATGTTATCCCGCATTTCGACAATTCATCAGCTAGGTTATGCAGTTTCCCGTGCGGGTCCGGGAGCGAGGGTTCCGAGTCTTCCTCGACGGACATCGGAACGACCAGACGGCCGCGCTCCACGCCCACGGCCACCGAGGACACTAGCATCAACACGCTGCGTAGATTGCGCTCGGTAGTCTCAAGGCTTTCCAGAATTCGAGGATGGTTCTTCTGATAGAGCCGCGCCGAGCGCAATAGCACTTGAAAGGAGCGCAAGAAGCGCGCGATGCTTGGTGCGGCACTTGCAGGCGCTGGCGCGATACCTTGCGAGCGCGTGGCCAGACTTGGCTCATCCCCGCGCGACGCCTCCACTGGCGTTGCGGAGACAAATGGCGCCTCGGGATGGCCGGGCTCTTCAAATGTGAGCGGGGGAGCCGTCTTCGCCTGATTGTGCGAGGTCACCTGCCACCCCTCACCCCGGAGAGGCCGGGGTCGGTTGAAACCTACGCGGTAGATAAGCCCCACGTCGGGCGAACTACTTCGAAGAGCCGACAGCTAGCACCAGATCCGGGAAATGCGTGCTGGAAAGGCGCGCAACCCAAACGTGCCATCTTTAAGAGAGCAAACTGGCTACCGTGAAGCTTGCCTGTAAGACCCCTCGTTTACAAGAATTTGCAGCGCTCGCAGCAACCTATGGGTAATCATCCGCCCGGGGAAG
>QHYU01000236.1 GCA_003224235.1 Acidobacteriota bacterium | reverse complement strand
ATCAGCTCCGGAGTGCGCAGGTACTCGGCGTCGTCGCCGGGTGACCAGCCCAGCAGCGCCAGGAAGTTGCGAAACGCCTCGGGGAGGAAACCCTCAGCGGCGTAGGAGCCAACGCTGGTGGCGCCGTGGCGCTTCGAGAGCCGCGTGCGGTCCGGGCCCAGAATCAGCGGCACGTGCGCAAACACCGGCGGCGCAGCGCCCAGCGCGCGGTACAGCAGCGACTGCTTCGGGGTGTTCGAGAGGTGGTCCGCGCCGCGAATCACGTGGGTGATGCGCATCTCGATGTCGTCCACCACGGCGGCCAACTGGTAGGTGGGCAATGGCAGCTCGGAGCCGGGCTTCGGCGAGCGCAGCAGGACAAAATCTTCGATCTCCTCGTTGGAGACTTCGCGTGACCCGAAAACGGCGTCTTCAAATTTTGTGGTGCCAGGCAACGGCACGCGAAAGCGAATGGCCGGCTTCTGCTCGCTTGATGCTGGCCTGTTGTCGCGGCAGCCGCACCGCGTCACCCGCCGTGGCCCGGCCGCCTTCTTTTCCTTTGCCTCGTCTACTTCCTGCGCTTCCTCTGCTACCTCGGCACTATCGCCACCGCCATACTTCTCGGGCGGGCAATAGCAGAGGTAGGCCGCGCCGGTGGCAACCAGCTTCTCCGCCGCAGCGCGATACGCCTCGAGCCGCCGCGACTGGAAGTATGGCCCTTCGTCCCAGTCCAGGCCCAGCCAGCGCAGCCCTTCCACGATGCCCTCCACCAGTTCGGGACGGTTGCGCTCGACGTCGGTATCTTCCACGCGCAGGATGAACGTGCCGCGTTCGTGCCGGGCGAAAAGCCAATTGAACAGCGCCGTGCGCGCGCCGCCCACGTGCAAATAACCGGTGGGCGAAGGCGCGAAGCGCACGCGCGGACTGCGGGTAGAGTCAGAAGGCTGTTGAGGAGTCGCCACCGGTCCGGTTAGGTCTCTGTTAAGGATGACAAACAATTCATCTTAGCTGAACCGCCAGGGAAAGGCGAGCTAACCGATGACGCGGTCATGGGTGATTAGCACTTGAAGGCTCGAGAAACTGCGCAGTGAACAAGACGGAGTTGCGGGGCATGTGCGCGCTCCAGCGTTGCCGCATCCTGCTTGACTACAGCGTCGCGCCAGTCGTTTTGCAGTTGCCGGAATGTGTCTTCGGGCGAGCCTTGGGCGGTAAACTCTACGTCGCCGGGGCAGCGAGTTGGCCGGCGTCCGCTGCGCCGCAAGGGCAGTGGAAAGCACTGTGAACGCGAGAGGAGGAAGCCAATGACATTGGCTTCCTCCTCTGGTGTGTCGCGGATTCCCGAGTGGTGCCTTCTGGCCTCGAACATTTTCCTTCGAAGCTGCGAAAGTACCACCGCGCGGGAGCACTGCTGTTCGGGGCCTAATAAACGTAGTCCATGTGCTGCCAGGTGCCACCGATATATGAGTAGATCTTCAGATAGAGCATGTTGCCGTTCCACAGCGGGTCGGTCGGAAGGTTAGACACCCTCACTGAAAGGTCTTTAGTCGGACCGTAAACGTAATTGTAAACGGGGAGTCTCCCTGGGCGCTGCTCCAAGTGAAAGTCACTGTGGACGATGTTCTGGCAGGCGGATTGATACCGAGCAGCTGCGCTGGCGCTGGGGATGCAAGCACGGTCCAATAGGCATAGTCGGTGTAAACCCAGGCGCCCTTGATCTGTGACCACAGCCGCACATAGATTGGCTTGCCGTCGGCTGGGAGGTTAGGCACCGTCGCCGACTGGATTGTACCCGTCCACTTATTGCTAATGTCCGCCTTTCCGGTTTGTGTGCCCACGTTCAAGACGTACTGAGCCACGCCAATCCCCTTGCTCCAATTGAAAATCTGCGAAGATGAACTCAAAGCTGATCCGGCAGGCGGATCGGTCATTTGAGCTCCGACACACGCGGCGATGGCTTTGCCGACGTTCAGCCGCCCACCGGTACCAGGGTGTCCTGGCGGCGCAACCGTCCTGCCAGAAAGCGATGGGATGGGATCAACATTGTCGAGAATGAGCATCTTCAGGCTGGCCGCATCCAAATCAGGGCATGCGGAAAGAATCAGGGCCGCGGAACCGGACACGAACGGCGCCGCCATGGAGGTGCCGTTCATTTGACCGTAACCCTGGCCAAAAATACTGAACATGTTGCTGGGGATGGTGGATAGTATGTCCCGCCCTGGCGCCGCTAGGCTTACACTCGTGGCGCCGTAATTCGAGAAGGATGACCGGTCGTCCGTGTCATCGGTGGCCGCGACTGACACAACGTTGGGAAAGCTGGTGCTAAAGTTTGACGGGTACACTGAATTGTTATCGTTATCCTTGCCGTCGTTTCCTGCAGCGGCCACGACGAGAATGTTGTGTGCATTGGCCCACTGGATGGCCTCGTACTGGAGGTACGATGGTGGCCCACCATTTCTCGCCCAACTGATATTGATAACGCGGACATTGGCGCCATGGGCGCCCTTCGTGTCATCGTACCACTTCTTCATAGACACGGCAAAGTTAATGGCCCTAGTAAAACTGTAATTCTCATCAGGGGCCTTCACAGCCATGATGCTCACGTTCCAGTTCACCCCCACGACTCCAGTCCCGTTGTTTCCCACCGCACCGATAATGCCGGCCACATGGGTACCATGAGTGTCGGGGACAGTTAGCCCAGTTTCCGAGTCCACGTG
>QHYU01000054.1 GCA_003224235.1 Acidobacteriota bacterium | reverse complement strand
AGAAATGGGCACATCTTCGCTGGAGAAGTGCACCACCTCCTGTTCCGAGCTGTCTTCAAAGACGCGGAAGTTCTCTTGTTCGAGGCCGGTCACCAAGCGATTAAAGGGATCGGTGACTGTGACGTTGACCAGCACGAGGTCCACGTCCACTTTGATGGTCCCTTTCCGCTTGGCCTGGTCGGTACTAAGTCTGCTAGGACCTGCGCCGGGTGGCTTGGTCAGCCCTTGGAGAGGTCCCTGGCCCGGCGCTTGGGTCGGGTTGTTTGGTTCAGGGCTTTGAGCCGTGACGGGAAGTGCGAACAACGCACAGCTCAGGAGCAAAGGGATCACCGCTCGCAGCTTGCTGCTCATTGCTTCCCCGCTCCTCCTGCCGGCCGTTCTGCGGGACGGCGGCGGTGCCAAAAAATATTCCTTCCTACGATTTTACCACGGATGTCAAAGCCTCTGCGCCGGATTGAGTGCGGGAACCTGCTCGCACTTTCCCTGCACCAGGCACACTGCAAGCGGCGGCAAGTCGCCGCACTCCAATCTCGCGCAAGGGGATGTGGTAGCATCTTTGGCGCCGCGGTAGCTTCTTTATAAACGACGGGGGTAACGAGTTGAGCGTACTGGCCGTCATTCCCGCGCGCTACGCTTCCAGCCGCTTTCCAGGCAAACCGCTGGTGCGGCTGGCGGAGAAGCCAATGATTCAGCACGTATGGGAGCGTGTGCGTCGCGCCAAGGACGTTTCGGGCGTGTTGGTGGCCACCGATGACGAGCGAATCCTGCGCGCCGTGAAGGAATTTGATGGCCACGCGGTGATGACCCGAAGCGACCATCGCTCTGGCACCGAGCGGGTGGCCGAAGTCGCCGCCAGCTCCGCGGGTCGCGACGCGGAGATCATCGTCAACGTCCAGGGCGACGAGCCGCTGATCGACCCCGCCGCCGTGGATGCCGCCGTCGAAGTTCTTCTGAATGACGCCACGGTTGAGGTCGCCACTCTCGCCGTCCCCATCGCTGCTGCGGCCGACGTCATGGACCCGAATGTAGTGAAGGTGGTGCTCGATTTCCAAGGCAACGCGCTGTACTTCTCCCGCGCACCAATCCCCTGGGTGCGCGGCGGTGGGGCAGGCCAGCAGGCCTTTCCGCATTTAAAGCACATCGGCCTCTACGTATTTCGCCGAAGCGCTCTCCTGGAATTTCCCGCCTTCCCGCAAGGGCAGCTTGAAAAGCTCGAGCAGTTGGAGCAGCTTCGGTGGCTTGAAAACGGCTTCACGATTCGCGTCGCTGAAACGACGTACGATTCGGTCAGCATCGACGTGGTCGAAGACGTGCCGCGCGTCGAAAAACTGCTGCGCGAAGTCGCCGCCGGGCAAGCGGGTTAATGGCATCAAGATTCTTGACGCCACCCCCTCTCCGCTTGTATTATCCAGGGCCTTCAGACTCAGGTCTCCCTAGATCTGAGTCTCATGAAGAGTGGCCGAGGGAACGGGCCCAATGACGCCACGGCAACCGGGACAGGCTTAAACCTGGATCTTCCGGTGCCAATTCCCGCCCCGAGTCGCGGGGGACATGAGACTTGAGCCTCTAGCCTTGTAACGTCTCTTCCCAGACTCGAAAGCTGAGCAGGTGTGGAGTTGCTCCGTCTTTCGGGCCCGCAATCCAAGCCTCGGTGTATTTGAGGGCGGAAGAAATGACCGAGCACTACCAGTTGCGCTGTCGCGAATGCAGCCGTGCCTGGGGAAATGCTCCCCTTGCGTCTTGCGAGGATTGCTTTTCTCCTCTTGAAGTTGTCTACGAATTGGACGTGGTGCGCCGCAGCTTCACCCCGGAGCGCATTGCGCAGCGTCCGGCGAATATCTGGCGCTACGCGGAACTTCTGCCTGTGGCGCCCGAGGATCGGTCCGCGCTGCCTGTCGGCTTCACGCCGCTCGTTGAGTCCTCGCGCCTGGGCGCCCGGCTGGGGTCGCATTCTCTCTATGTGAAAAACGACGCAGTCTGTTTTCCTACACTTTCGTTCAAGGATCGCGTGGTCGCCGTGGCGCTGGCACAAGCCCGGGCCTTTGGGTTCGAGGTGGTCGCTTGTTCCTCCACAGGCAACTTGGCGAACGCCGTGGCTGCGCAAGCCGTAATCCACGGCCTGAACGCGTGGATTTTCGTTCCTGCGGACCTGGAAGCCGCCAAGGTGCTGGGCACGACTGTTTACGGGGCGCGGCTCGTGCCGATAGCGGGCAACTATGACCACGTCAACCGCCTTTGCGCTCAGATTGCCGACCGCCACCGCTGGGGTTTTGTAAACGTGAATTTGCGTCCCTACTACGCCGAAGGGTCGAAGACCGTGGGATTTGAAATTGCCGAGCAGCTCGGATGGCGGCTGCCCGACAATGTCGTCGTGCCCATGGCCGGCGGCTCCCTGATCACCAAGATTCACAAAGCATTCGCTGAGCTGGCCGCACTCGGCGTGGTCGAGCCGCGGCCGGTGAAGTTTTTCGGCGCGCAGGCGAGCGGCTGCTCGCCCATCTCCACAGCAGTGAAGCAGAATCAGGAGCGAATCCAGCCGCAAAAGCCCGTCACTATCGCGCGCTCGCTCGCGATCGGTAACCCTGCCGATGGCTACTACGCGCTCCGGATGATTCGGTCCAGTGGCGGGTGGGCGGAAGACGCCAGCGATCCTGAAATCGTCGCCGGAATCAGAACCCTGGCGGAGACGGAGGGGATTTTCACGGAAACCGCGGGCGGCGTGACCGTGGCCACGGCCCAAGAACTATTCCGGCAAGGCCGCCTCCGGCCGGACGAAACCACAGTGTTGTGCATCACCGGAAACGGCCTGAAAACCACCGATGCGCTGGCCGGAGAGTTCGCGGCCTCCCCGGCCATCGAACCGCGGCTGGCTGCCTTTGAGGCTTACTTAGGCGAAGTGACCGTGCCGGTCCAAGGAGACTGAAATGAAGATCACCGTGAGAATCCCCACTGCTTTCCGCCGCTTCACCGGCAATGCCGATACGCTTGACTGCTCCGTGGACACGCTGCCCGAGCTGCTCGGCCAGCTTGAAGTGCGCTATCCCGGATTGCAGCCCCACCTGCGCGACGCGACGGGCCAGGTGCGTCCCTTTCTCAATATCTATGTCAATGAAGAGGACATTCGCTTCCTCGGCGGAAACAACTATCGCTTCCACGAGGGGGACGAAGTCACGCTGGTGCCTTCGATCGCCGGCGGCAGCCCAGTATAAGTGACCCCGCGCTTCGCGCCTGCCGCCCAGGCCTGGGGGTGCCCCGGCTTCTCCATCATCGCCATCATGGGCGAAAATTTGACACGGTGGATAATCCCACGCATAATGCGGTGTACGTCGACCATCCTGGAGGATAAGATCCAGTTCTGCGTTCCGCAGCAGCATCAGGGGCGTGAACTGCGCGAATGGGCCCGAAGTATATTTTTGTGACCGGTGGCGTTGTTTCTTCCCTGGGCAAAGGAGTGGCGGCTGCGTCGATCGGCTGCCTGCTCGAAAGTCGAGGCCTCCGCGTTACCCTTCAGAAGTGCGATCCCTACCTGAATGTTGATCCTGGCACAATGAGCCCGTACCAGCACGGTGAGGTGTACGTCACCGAAGATGGCGCCGAAACCGACCTGGACCTGGGTCACTACGAACGCTTTACCCACGCGCAGCTGACTCGGGACCACAACTGGACCACGGGGCGCATCTACGAGTCCATTATCACCAAAGAGCGGCGGGGCGACTACCTGGGCAAGACTGTGCAGGTGATCCCGCACGTGACCGACGAAATCAAAGCCGCGTTCCGCAAGGTGTCGGAAGGCGTGGACGTATTGATCGTGGAGATCGGGGGCACGGTGGGCGACATCGAGTCGCTGCCGTTTCTCGAGGCCATCCGCCAGATGCGTCTCGAGCTAGGGCAGGAAAACGCGATATTCGTCCACGTGACGCTGGTGCCGTTCATTCCCACCGCGGGCGAACTGAAGACCAAGCCCACGCAGCACAGCGTGAAGGAGATGCGAAGCATTGGCATCCAGCCCGATTTGTTGCTCTGCCGCACCGACCGTCGTCTGCCGCGCGAGGTGAAGGCCAAGATCGCGTTGTTCTGCAATATGGCCGAGTCCTGCGTCATCGCCGCGCAGGACGTGGATACCATCTATGGAGTGCCGGTAAACCTGTCGCGCGAAGGGCTGGATGAAGAGATCCTGCGTTTGCTGCGCATGGAAGCGTCGGCGCGCGACCTGAGCCCGTGGCTTGCCCTACTCGATCGTATTCACCATCCGATGGGGGAAGTGCGGATCGGCGTGGTCGGCAAGTACGTGCAGCTTGAAGACGCGTACAAGAGCTTGCGGGAAGCCCTGGTGCACGGCGGCCTGGCGCACAAGCTGCGCACGGTGATCGAGTGGGTCGAGGCCGAGGAAATCGATTCGGTGGCCACCGCTGATCGCCGCTTGCGCCACCTGGACGGCATCCTAGTGCCCGGCGGCTTCGGCAAACGCGGCATCAGTGGCATGGTTCACGCCATCCAGTACACCCGCGATAACAAAGTCCCCTTCTTCGGGATTTGCCTGGGGATGCAGTGCGCCACCATCGAATACGCGCGCAATGTCAGCCAGCTTGCCGGTGCCGATAGCACCGAATTTGAGCCGCAAACTCCACATCGGGTGATCTACAAGCTGCGCGAACTGCTGGGGGTGGACGAAATGGGCGGCACGATGCGCCTGGGCGCCTGGTCGTGCCGGCTCGAACCCGGCTCGGTGGCGCATCGCGCTTACGGCCAACTAGAGATCAGCGAGCGCCACCGCCACCGCTACGAATTCAACCGCGAGTATGAACAGACACTCGTGTCGGCGGGCCTGCGCATCACCGGCCGCACTCCTGACGGCGTTTACGTCGAGATCATCGAAGCGCCCGACCACCCCTGGTTTTTGGGTTGCCAATTCCATCCGGAGTTCAAGTCCAAGCCGCTGGCCCCCCATCCGCTTTTTGCGGCGTTCATCGGCGCAGCCTGGCAGCACCGCCATCGCGCGGACATCGCGCCGGGCGAGCGCCGGGTGCCTGCGGTGCCGCCAGCGCCCGCGGCCGTGGACTCAGCACCCGAGCGCTAGGGCCCTTCGAATCCATTGAAAAACATGCGGTTCGCGCATAGGCTAGGGCTTCAGGCGAACGCCTGAAAGTTGGCCTATGACCCCTTCGCGCGAGATATCGGTTGGGCCGTTGAAGATCGGCGGGAAGCAGCCGCTGTTCTTGATCGCCGGCCCCTGCGTGATCGAAAGCGAGAAGCACTGCACGCTTATTGCGGAGCGGCTCGCGCGCGTTGTGGCGGAGTGCAAGATCCCGCTCATCTTCAAAGCCTCCTACGACAAAGCGAACCGGTCTTCGCTTTCGTCGTATCGTGGTCCGGGCCTCGTTGAAGGATTGGCGGTGCTGCGAAAAATCAAGGAGAGCTTCGGGTTTCCCATCCTCACCGACGTGCACGACCTTTCGCAGGTGCCGCGCGCTGCGGAGGTCTGCGACGTGCTGCAGGTGCCGGCGTTTCTGTCCCGGCAGACGGATTTGCTGATTGCGACGGGCAGATCCGGCCGCGTCGTGAATCTGAAAAAGGGGCAGTTCCTCTCGCCTTGGGAGATGTCCAACGCAGTGGAGAAGATTGCCAGCACGGGCAGCGATCGGATCATCGTGACCGAGCGCGGCACGTGTTTCGGTTATCAGAACTTGGTGGTGGACATGCGTTCGTTCCCCATTCTGCGCAAGCTGGGCTATCCGGTGGTGTTTGATGTCACGCATTCTGTCCAACTCCCCGGCGGAGAAGGGAAGTCAAGCGGTGGCCAGCCCGAGTTCATCGAACCGCTGGCGCGCGCGGGCGCCGCCGTCGGCGTGGATGGAATCTTCCTGGAAGTCCACGACAATCCTCCTGCGGCGTTGTCGGATGGTTCGAACGCCCTGCCAGTCAATCAACTCCCGCGCTTGCTCGATAAGCTGGTGCGGCTGGCGGCACTGGTGCGAGGCTGGAGCACGGTGTGAGTCTCGAAACCGCCCGACGCGTGTTGCGCATCGAGGCCCAGGCCATCGAAGGCCTGCTCGGCCGGCTGGATGCGCGTTTCGACAAAGCAGTCGAACTCCTGTTCCAGTGCAAGGGGCGCGTGGTCGTCACTGGCATAGGCAAGTCGGGCTTGATCGGCCGCAAAGTTGCCGCCACGTTCTCCAGCACCGGCACTCCATCACTGTTTTTGCATCCGGCGGAGGCGCACCATGGGGATCTGGGGATGCTGGTGCGTGCCGACGTGCTACTGGCTATCTCCTACGGCGGCGAAACCCAGGAGATCATCGCGCTGCTCGATACCGTCAAGCGGCTGAGCATTCCGCTCGTCACTCTGACCGGGAACCCGCGCTCGACGCTGGCGGCGGCGAGCGATGTCCTGCTTGACATCAGCGTGAAGGAAGAGGCTTGCTCGCTCAACCTGACGCCCACCGCGAGCACTGCCGCGTCGATGGCCATGGGCGACGCACTGGCCATCGCTCTGCTCGAGCGCCGGGGATTTACCCCGGGAGACTTTGCGGCATTGCATCCCGGCGGCCAGTTGGGGAAAAAACTGATGCGCGTCGAAAACGTGATGCATTCGGGCGACGCGCTGCCGCGTGTGCATGTCACGGCGAAGATGCCCGACGTCATCTACGAAATGAGCGCGAAGGGCCTGGGCATGACCACCGTGGTGGACGACGGAAGCCGCTTAGCGGGCGTGTTCACCGATGGCGACCTGCGGCGGCTGATGCAGAAGCGCAAGGGCGAAAGCCTCGAGCTCACCGTAGGGGAATGTATGACGCGCACCCCGGTGACGATTGCCCCAAAGGAGTTGGCCAGCGCGGCGCTGAACCTGATGGAGCAGCGCAAGATCACCTCTGTCGCGGTCGTGGATTCGGATCGGCGCGTCTTGGGTGTCGTGCACCTCCATGACCTCTGGACCCTTGAACTATTCTGATTTCCGCGCCTCGGACTGCCATTGCAGGGGCCCATGGCCATACGGCCTCGGGACCTTCGTTCGTCATGCCGGCTTCTCGCTGGTTCCCGCCGCAAACATCCCGTGGTAGCCTTGGCGCGGAGGGAATGGCCGTGGCCAACCGTAGGCGGAAGATTTCATCGGCGCTTCTGAAGCGCGCAGCGAGAATCCGACTGGTGCTGATGGACGTTGATGGCGTGCTCACGGACAGCCGCATTCTGCTGCATTCCATGCCAGACGGCACGGCCACGGAAATTAAAGTTTTCAGCGCCTACGACGGCGCGGGTCTCAAGCTCGCCAAACTCGCGGGCTTGCGCACCGGACTGATCACGGGCCGTGATTCGCCAGCCACGACCCGCCGCGCTCGCGAAGTGGATATGGACTTCGTGTATCAGAACCGGGGCGAAAAGCTCCCGGCCTACGAGGAGATCCTTCGTGAATCAAGCGTGCGCGATGCGGAAGTGACCTACGTCGCCGACGACCTGCCCGACCTGCCTATCCTGGCGCGCGTGGGCCTTGCTGTCGCCGTGGCCAACGCTGTCCCCGAAGTGAAAAAGGCCGCGCATTACGTCACCTCGAAGTCCGGGGGCGACGGCGCGGTGCGCGAAGTCATCGAGCTGGTGCTGAAAGCCCAGGGCAAGTGGGCAGAGGCAATCCGCATCGCCCGCGCGTGAGCCTTCGCCAGAGTAGTAGCGCGGGCGCTACGCGAACCATCTGCTGATTCCACTCCATGCAGAAACGGGAGACATTGAATTGGTTTGGTCCGGAAACTGGAGCGGGCGATGGGAGTCGAACCCACGTCCGCGGCTTGGGAAGCCGCTATTCTACCGTTGAACCACGCCCGCTCTACTCCTTAACCTAGCAAAGCGCCTCCTGCCTGGCAAGGGTTCTTTGGCCACCGCGCTTCGTGCTACATTGTGCCGTTCTTAGGCGGGATAGAAGCTAAGAGAGGGAGGCACGGAGGCGGCAACGTGGCGTACAAGGATTTGCGCGAGTTCATCCGGAAACTGGAAAAGGAAGGCGAGCTCAAGCGCATCACCGCGGAAATCGACCCGGTTCTCGAGATCACGGAAATCACCGACCGGGTAACCCGCGCTGGGGGGCCGGCGCTGCTGTTTGAGCGGCCCAAGGGCTCGCGCATCCCGCTGCTGATCAATATGCTGGGCAGCGAGCGGCGCATGAATCTGGCGCTTGAAGTCCAGCATGTGGACGAGGTAGCCGCGCGCATCAAATCCCTCTTAGATTTTCAGTCTCCGCAAGGTCTGCTGGACAAGCTGAAGATGTTGCCGAAGCTTGCGGAGCTTGGCGCGTTCTTTCCGAAGACGGTAAAGGGCGGCGCGTGCAAGGAAGTGATCCGCAAAGAGGGCTTTTCTCTTCTCGAGTTTCCCATCCTGAAATGCTGGCCGCAGGACGCCGGGCGGTTCATCACCTGGCCGCTTGTGATCACCAAGAACCCGGAGACGGGCAAGCGCAACGTCGGCGTGTATCGCATGCAGGTGTTTAATGAGCGCACCACTGCCATGCACTGGCAAACGCAGAAACATGGCGCCGACCATTTTCGCCGCGCGCGGGCGAAGGCCGGGGAAGGAAAGATTGAAGTCGCGGCGGCGATTGGCGCCGACCCAATCACCTGCCTGGCGGGCGTGCTCCCCATTCCGCCAGATCTTGACGAGATGATGTTTGCGGGATTCCTGCGGGGCGAGCCGGTGGAGATGGTGCCCTGCGCAACCTGCAGCCTGGAGGTTCCCGCAAACGCGGAGATCGTTCTGGAGGGATACGTGGATCTGAACGAGTTCCGCACAGAAGGGCCGTTCGGCGACCACACGGGCTTCTATTCGCTGGAAGGCGAGTATCCAGTCTTCCACGTCACCTGCATCACGCACCGCCGCGATCCCATCTACCTCACCACGATTGTCGGGCCGCCGCCGCAGGAAGACTTCTTCATGGGTCACGCGATCGAGCGCATTTTCCTGCCGGTGATGAAGATGCAGTATCCGGAGATCGTGGACATTGCCATGCCCGCAGAGGGCATTTTTCACAACCTGATGATTGTGGCCATCCGAAAATCCTACCCGGGTCAGGCTCGAAAGATCATGAACGCCATCTGGTCGCTCGGGCAGGCGATGTTCACCAAAGTGCTTGTGGTTGTGGATCACGATGTGAATGTGCAGAGTTTTCGCGAGGTGGTCTGGAAAGCGCTGTGCACGATCGATCCCGAGCGCGACGTACAGATGATGCTTGGGCCGGTGGACACGCTCGATCACGCCGCGCGGATTCAGGACTTCGGCTCGAAGATGGGGATCGATGCCACGCGCAAGTGGGCCAGCGAAGGTTTCACGCGGCCGTGGCCGGACGAGATTGTTATGGACCGCACGACGAAAGCAAAGATTGATGCGCTGTGGGGATCGCTGGGGCTTGGCCGATAAGGGCCACGAGCGGCGGTATTTAGGGTCAAGGATTTGGCCGGGCGGCTTGTAACCGGGGTCCTACATCCTGGGCCCTGTATTCTATGGCCCCAATATATTGATTGCTTTTGATGCCTACAGTTGCCTATAATCCCCCCCCGAAAACCAGTATTCTTAGGACAACTCCGATAGACCTGTGTTTGACACTGCGGCGGCCCGATGCCATAACCAGCAAGAAGGTATTTCGGCTCGGTTTGTCCGAGCAGGGGTGTGAACTCGAGTGGCACGAGCAATTAAGCAGCCTCCGCGCGGAGTGATAACCTCGATGGGTGAGGCACGCGAAGTAATGAACGTGCGCCAGGCCTCACAGTACCTGGGAATTTCGCGGGACACGCTATACCGTTATATTAGCGAAGGTTTGATTCCCGCGTTTAAGTTGGGCAACCGCTGGAAGTTCCGGAAGACAACCCTGGACCGTTGGATGGAGCGGAAGATGGCGCTAGGGAAGGCGGGGAAGAAGCGGTAGCCGGGCACTCCGAGGCGCGGAAAGAGGCCAGAAATGTTCGGGGGCGGAAAACAAAAACCGTTGGTTGGTCTCGACATTGGTTCCAGTTCCATCAAGGCTGTGGAGCTGAAGGGCTCGAAACAGGGTTATGAGCTTATGAGCTACGGCCTGGAGCCGCTGGCGCAGGATACCGTCGTCGATGGCGCGATCATGGATGCGCCGCTCGTTGCCGCAGCAATCACCAGCATCTTTGAACGGCAAAAGATCAAAACCAAGAACGTGGCCACCTCCGTTTCCGGTCATTCGGTGATCGTCAAGCGCGTCACGCTGCCCTTGATGACCGAGGGCGAGCTCTATGACCGGATTCAGGCGGAGGCCAGCCAGCACATTCCCTTCGACATCACCGACGTGAACTTGAGCCACCAGTTGCTGGAAACGGTGGACTCGCAGATGGATGTCTTGCTGGTAGCGGTGAAGAAAGACAAAATCCTGAACCATACCAACGTGCTCGCGCAGGCCGGCAAGACGCCGGTGGTGGTGGACATCGACGCTTTCGCGCTGCAGAACTGCTTCGAAGTGAACTACGACCCCGACCCCGGCCAGACTGTGGCACTGCTGAACGTGGGCGCCAGCGTGATGAACATCAATATCGTGCGCGGCGGAGTGCCGCTGTTCACCCGCGACGTCTCGGTCGGAGGCAATCAGTATACCGACGCGCTCCAGAAGGAGCTGGACCTGAGTTTCGAGGATGCCGAGCGGCTGAAGCACGGCGAGAACATCGCCGGCGTTGCCGGGGAGCAGCGCGGGACCATCCTGCGCTCGGTGTCCGACATCCTGATCCTGGAAATCCAGAAGACCTTCGACTTTTTCCGAGCCACTGCCAGCGGGGAGAATATTCAGAGAATTTACGTAGCTGGAGGCACGGCCCGAGTGCCCGGGCTGTTGGACCTGCTGCGCGAAGAATTCGCCATGCCTGTCGAGGAGCTGTATCCGTTCCGCAAAATCGTGATCAATCCCGGCCGCCACAATGAGGATGAGATCCGCGAATTAGCACCCCGCTTGGCCATCGCTGTCGGCCTCGCGCTGAGGAGTTTTGACCCATGATCAGGATCAACCTGCTGGGCCAACCTCGGCCGAAGGATCATCCTCGCCTCGAGGGGCCGCCGGAGGCCACTCTCCAAATTGTGCTGCTTCTGCTTTCGCTAGCCTTCGCCTTTGGGGTGCTGTGGTTCCACTGGCATCAGCTCAGTAATGACGTCAGTCAGAGGCAAGGGCAAATCCGCGCTTTGCAGGCGCAAAAGACGCAACTGGAGCTACTCAAACAGCAGGTGGAAAATTTTGAGCGGCAGAAAGCGGTTTTGCAGCAGCGCATCTCCGTAATTGAGCAGTTGCAACGGAATCGCACGGGCGGTCAGGAGTTGCTAGATGCGCTAGCCGGTACAGTGACGCGCACCGAGACGCTATGGCTGACTTCCTTGTCCCGCAAGGGGAACGCGCTGACCATCGAGGGCACTGCAGCTTCGGTCAACGCCGTGGCCAATCTTATCACCCAGTTAAAGAGGTCCGGGTATTTCCAAAAGGTGGAGATCAAGGAAACCCACCAGGATGAACGCAACACCGCGGTGCAGACGTTCCTGTTTACTTTGATGGCGGAGTTTTCTCTGCCACAGGGTAAGCCTGTTGGGCCTGCAGCGGCTGCAGCGCCGGTATCACCTGGAGCGCCGGTGAAGTCTGCGCCGACCAAGAAGGGCTAGGGGGGCAATGGCCATCTCCTTTCGAGAGTTTCCGTGGTACATCCACGTGCTCATCTATGTGGCCCTGGCAGTCGTGTTGGTCCTGGCCGGCGAGTTCTTGCCCTTTTCCCCCGTCCAGCAGACGCGCGCCAATCTAGACAGATTGAACCAGGAGCACCAGAAGCTGACTCAAGAGGTGACTGCGCTGCGCGTTTACGAGCGGCGGTACAGCGAGTTCAAGTTGGAGATGGAAGCTCTGCAGAAACAGTTGGACACCTTAAAGACGATCGTCCCGGAAGACAAGGAACTCGACGAGTTCATTCGCCTGCTGCAGGGAGCGGCCAGCGCGTCAAACGTGCAGGTGCGACGCCTCACGGCGATGCCGCTCAGCCCGAGGGACTATCACTTCGAGATGCCCTTTGAAGTGCAAGTGGACGGGCCGTACTACAGCATCCTGGAATTCTTCACCCGCTTAAGCCGACTCTCGCGCATCATCAACGTCGGCGATGTTACCTTCTCGGGGCTGGGGGACGTGAAGAGCGCCAAGTATCCGGTGCGGCCGGGAACTACGGTTACCGGGACTTTTATAGCCACCACATTCTTTACTAAGGCAGCGGAAGAGCCGGTAAGTAAGGCGCCCGCCAGACAGCCCAGCAAACGTTAGGATAACCGAGCTGATGATGCGACTTCGAAAAGCTCACGCAATGGCGATGGCGGTGCTGGCCTTGGCGGTCGCTTTGTCCTTGCCAGCTCAAAGCCCGCCGCCGGCGAAAACGCCCCCGCAAAGCCGGCAGTTTGATATGACACCTGCCGTCGCGAGGCAGGCGACCGCTCCCGCAGCGAAGAAGAACGAGCCGCCGGCCAAGACCGGCTCGTCTGCAAAGCCGCCTGCTAATGTAGCCACGGCGCCCAGTCATTTGCCTAAGACACAATCACCCGCCAACACGGCAACGGCAGCTACACAGGCGGGCCAGAAAACTCCACAGCCAGCTAAGCCCGGAAAGGCGGCGCCCAAGACTCCGGCCCCGAGCAAGCCAGCACCGGCAACCAAGCCGCCGGCGGAGACCGCGCAAAAGCCCCCGGCTAAGAAGTCAGCGAAGGCACCTGGGAAGGCAAGAGCGAAGGCGCCAGTAGAAAAGCCGGCCACACCTAGAGCCTCCGTTTCGCGGCGCGACCCGTTTGAGCCCCTGGTGGGCAAGGAACGCTCTGGCGGCGGAAGTCCAGAGCGTCTGCCGCCGGGAAAGGCGGGTCTGGTGGTGAGCACGCTGCGGCTAGATGGAATTGTGCGGGCACCTAACGGGATGATTGCGGTGGTATCGAACCCGCAGCAGCGGGTCTATTTCTTGCGGGATGGAGATCAGCTCTACGATGGTCGCGTCGAGCGCATCACGATGGATGCGGTCTCCTTCAACGAAACCGGCAAGGATGCCTTTGGCAAGCCTGTGGACCGGACAGTGACCAAGCGACTTTACCCCAGTCCAGGAGAACAGCGATGAAGACGAAATGGCCGGTCTGCCGGCTCACCTGTCAGGCTTTGGTGAGCGCAGCCATTCTTGCCAGTCCGGCGGGTGCGGGCCCTGGTGTGACTCCCGGCCTTGTGCGGGTGGACGCGCAGGTCACCGCGCGGACCGCCCGCATCGATGCCAAGGCATCTGGACCCTTCACCTACACCGCTTCCCGCCCTAGCGAAAATCTCCTGGTGGTAGACCTTGCGGGGGTGGCTTCGGCGGAGCCCTCAACCGCTCGCGTGTTGTCGTCGGACGTGGTAAGCAGCTACCGTGTGCTCCCGCTCGGTGCCCTGGGGAGTGTTGGAGTCCGGCTGGAGATCCTGCTGCGCAAGCCAGTTGAACCCCGTTGGGAGCGCCGCGGCCCGGATCAGTTAACGCTAGTTTTTGAAGAGTATTCTGGGGCTGTACCTACCCGGGAGGTCTCGCCGACTGCGCCGGCGCTCCCTCGGCCGCCTGCGCCCGTGACCTCTGTTGGAGCTCCCGCCGCAGTGATCGGAAAAGTTGAAATCGGCCGTGTCGGCCCGCAGGTCACCGTGCGAGTGGAAGGCAGCGGCCGGCTGAACTACCAGGAGTCGCGCCTGGATCACCCCGAGCGCGTGGTGCTGGATTTCCCTGGTGCCCAACTGGCACTGGATCGGACTGCTTCGATTCCGAGCGGTTTGAAGCCCGTGGAGAGAGTGCGCCTCGGCCAGTTCAAGCCCGATGTGCCGCGGTTAGTGATCGAGTTGGAACGCAAGGTGCCCTACCGCGTCAATGCTGAAGGTAAGACGGTGACCGTGGCGTTTGCCGCGAGCACGGCATCATCTCCAATTCCTGATGCCATCCAGAAACCAGCCGCGCTGGTGAAGAAAGCAGCCAATGCCCCGCACAGGGAGATTTATCGGCCCGGCGCATTGCACTCAGCGGCAGCGGAGATTTCCGGAATGCCGCTGCCTGCCACATTGACCCGGCGCTTGGCCGTGCTGGCCACGCCCGCCGCACAGAAGCAAGCCGGTGCCACGTTCCCGGCCGTGCGGGCACGGCCTGAGGCTCAGCAGCCGGTGCCAGCAGTGCCAGCGCAGGCGCCGGCCGAGCCTCCGCAAGCCGCGGAGCAGCAGGGCGCCCCGGGCGCACCGCAAGCGGCCGGCAAGTATTCCGGGGAGCCGATTTCGGTGAACCTGAAGGATGTGGACTTGAAGGATTTCTTCCGCCTGATTCACGAGATCAGCGGCTTGAATGTGGTGTTGGATCCCGCGGTAAAAGGGACGGTGACCCTGGTGCTCGATGACGTGCCGTGGGACCAGGCCCTGGACATCGTTCTGCGCAACAACAATATGGACAAGCAACTGGAAGGCAACGTGCTCCGCATTGCCACCCAGGACACAATCAAGAGAGAGGCTGAAACCAAGCGCGACTTGCTCAAGGCTCAGGCCGAAGCCGTCGAGCAGGTCACCAGTACGCGCGTTTTGAGTTACGCCAAGGCCACCGCAATGCGCGAGACGCTTAGGCGCTTTCTCTCCCCGCGAGGTGAAATCCTCGCCGATGAGCGCTCGAATACCCTGATCATCCGGGACATTCCCACGGTGATGCCGCAGGTGGATAACCTGATTCGCCAGCTCGACCGGAAAGGCCAGCAGGTGGAGATTGAAGCCCGAGTGGTGTCCGCCACACGCTCGTTTGCGCGGGACATTGGCACGCAATTCGGCTTTGCCACCACGGCGACCCGCGGTCGCACTCTGTTTGGGGGCTTGGTGGGCGCGCAGGGCTTCACGAGCCCAATTAGCAGCGGGACCGGCATCCCTCCCCCTCCTTTGGTCACATCGGGAACAACGTCGCTTCCCTTCAACTCCAACCTGCCGGCCGGAGCACCTACCAGTGGCATTAGCTTCGCCCACCGGTCGCCGAACTTTGCGGTGGACTTTATCATCTCCGCTGCGGAAGCCAAGGGCGTGGGCAAGCTGCTCTCCAAGCCCAAGGTCATTACCCAGAACAATGAAAAAGCACTGGTAAAGCAGGGCACAAAGATTCCAGTGCAGACGACGATCAACAACACCATCTCGGTGCAGTTCATTGACGCGGTACTGAAGCTGGAAGTGACCCCGCAGATCACTGCCGAAGGCACCATCTCGATGATAGTTCTCGTCGAGAATACGGCAATCAACGCCGGCATCCCGCGTGTGCAAGGCATCCCGGCGCTCGATACCCAATCGGTGGAGGCCCACGTCGTGATCAATGACGGAGGCACCGTGGTGATCGGCGGCGTCATCGTCTCCTCGCAGCGCACCGATATCAGCGAGGTGCCGCTGTTTGGGAGCATTCCGCTGATCGGTCATTTGTTCAAACGCACCAACGTCAACGTCACGTCCCAGGAGCTGCTCTTCTTCCTGACGCCCCGGATTGTGCCCAGCTAGAGCCGCGCCGGACTTGACCGGAACTGCGATCTTCAAGGAACACAAGGCGAGGAGGAGACGGGAGTCTCCTCCTTTCTCTTTATGGTACGACCTTATCCCCAGCGAATCGAGCAGGTTCGGCGGCGAATCATCCAGGCTGGCGCGGACGCCATGTTGGTCACCCACCGGCCCAACATTCTCTATTTGACCGGCTTTTCGGGAACCGCGGGAGCCCTGCTGATCGAGCCGACTCGGGTCATTCTGTTCACCGACGGGCGCTACGCCACGCAGTCTGCCGAGGAAGTGAAAGAAGCGCGGGTGCGCGTTTCTCGTGGCCCGCTGCTCGGGGCTGTTGGCGAGCATCTGCGGAAGAAGAAAAAGGCACGGGTGATCTATGAGTCCGCCCGAATGACTGTCGCTGAGAATTTCAGGGTGGGGCAGGCAGCCGGGCGGGCCGTCCGTTGGCTCGGGCGAGAGAGTCTAGTGGAGGAGCTGCGCGCAGTCAAAGACAGCGAAGAAATCGCAGCGATGCGGCAGGCGGCGCAGTTGGGTTGCGAGGTATTCCAGGAGATCCTGTCATTGGTGAAGCCGGGCGTGCGAGAAGTGGAACTGGCGGCGGAGATCGAATACCGCATGCGACGAAAGGGAGCAAGCGGCGCGGCCTTCGATACGATTGTAGCCTCAGGCCAGCGCGCAGCCCTGCCGCATGCGCGGCCCACGGAGAAACGGGTGGGGAAAAATGAGTTGGTGGTGCTGGACCTGGGTGCTATACTTTCGCACTATTGTTGCGATCTGACGCGCACTGTTTACATCGGGCGTGCGCCGGCGCGGATCCGGCGCTGGTACCAGGGGGTGCAGCAGGCGCAGGCAGCGGCGCTCGAGACGTTGCGCGCGGGAGCGGCCGCAGGCGAGGTGGATGCCGCAGCCCGGCGCGTTCTAAAGGGCTATCGTCTCGCGCATCATTTTGTGCATAGCACGGGCCATGGTCTAGGTTTAGAAGTCCACGAAGTGCCCCGGCTGGCCAAGGGGCAAAAAGGACTCCTCCAGGCGGGTAACGTGGTCACTCTAGAGCCGGGCGTTTATGTGCCAGGCGTTGGTGGAATTCGAGTGGAGGACGATGTGGCCGTGTTTGTTGACCGCACCGAGGTCCTGACGACCGCTCCGCGGGATTTCCTCGAACTCTGATTCTGCATGAAAGGCAAAAAGAAACCTGCCGATTCAAGCGACGTTTCTGTGGCGGGCGTCGACCTGAGCCAGCTCGAGCGGCTGCTGGCCTTTATGTCGCAGCATGGCCTTGAAGAGTTTGAGTATTCGCAGGGCGATCTTCGCATCCGGCTGAAAAAACCAGCGGCCAATTCCAACCCCCCCTCGCAGCGCCCGATGATCCCGCCGGAGATTGTGGTGGCGGGCGCCGCGCCATCCGCCGCCCCGGCGCCGCCAATGGCCGCCCTGCCACCCGCGGTCCCCGCCGAGCCCCTCCGCGCCGAGGACGTCCAGGTGGTCAAGTCGCCGATCGTCGGCACGTTTTACAACGCCCCGAGCCCCGGGGCGGAGCCCTTTGTCAAGGTGGGCGACTCGGTGGAGGTCGGACAGGTGCTGTGTATCATCGAGGCCATGAAGCTGATGAATGAGATCGAAACCGACGTGAGCGGGGAAGTGATGCGGATCTTCGTGGAAAACGCGCAGCCCGTTGAATACGGGGAGCCGTTGTTTGCCATCCGCCCCTCTCGAAAGAGATAGGTGAGGGGCGCGTCCTCTCCTCCTGAGCGATGTTTCGCAAAATCCTGATCGCCAACCGCGGCGAGATTGCCCTGCGCGTGATCTGCGCGTGCAAGGAACTAGGCATTGCCACCGTGGCAGTGTATTCGGAGGCGGACCGGAATTCCCTCCACGTTCGCTTTGCCGACGAAGCCGTCTGCATCGGACCTCCGCGCAGCGGGGATAGCTATCTGAACATCCCGCACGTCATCAGCGCCGCGGAAATCACCAATGTGGACGCCATCCATCCTGGGTATGGGTTTCTCTCCGAGAATGCCAACTTCGCTGAGGTCTGCGAAGCGTCCCATATCAATTTCATCGGGCCTCCTGCAGACATCCTCCGCCTCATGGGGGAAAAGGACCATGCGCGGCGCGAAATGGCCGCAGCAGGCATTCCGATCATTCCAGGGACCGAGGGCGTGGTAGAGGATGAGGCCGCGGTGGAGAAGGCCGCCGAGACGACGGGTTTTCCCCTGATTATCAAGGCGTCGGCGGGCGGGGGCGGGCGGGGGATGCGCGTGGTGCGCAGGCGGGCGGAGCTAATCCCGGCGTTTCAGACTGCGCGCAATGAAGCCCAGCAGGCCTTCGGCATTCCAGACGTCTATGTGGAGCAGTTCATCGAACGGCCGCGCCACATCGAGTTCCAGGTGCTGGGAGACCGCCACGGTAGCGTCATGCATCTCGGCGAGCGCGAGTGCAGCATCCAGCGGCGCCACCAGAAGCTGATTGAGGAGTCGCCCTCGCCCGCCATGGATGCGCAGACCCGAGAGCAACTGGGAACGTGCGTGGCCCAGGCACTGGAGAAAATTGGCTATAGCGGCGCCGGGACGGTGGAATTCCTGCGGGATGAGGAGGGCAACTACTACTTTATCGAGATGAATGCCCGCATCCAGGTCGAGCATCCGGTAACTGAAATGGTCACCAACGTGGACCTGATCAAATCGCAGATCCGGGTGGCCGCCGGGGAGAAGCTTGCGAACGTAGTGGGGCAAGTGGAATTCCGCGGCCACAGCATCGAATGCCGGATCAACGCTGAAGACCCCGAGACCTTTGTTCCCTCTGCCGGGCGCATCACCGCGTTTCAGATGCCCGGTGGGACCGGGGTGCGTGTAGATACTGCCGCGTATGCCGAGGCGGTAATTCCACCTTACTACGACTCTCTGATTGCCAAGCTGATCGTCCGCGGCCGGGATCGTGTGGAGTCCATCGCGCGGATGCGCCGGGCGCTGGAGATGTTTATTATCGAGGGGATCAAAACTTCGATCCCACTGCACCGCAGGATTCTGGCCGACCCGGACTTTGCGGCCGGAAACTTGGATACCCACTTTCTGGACCGCTTGGCACCTGTTCTGGCCGAATAACGGGAAATGAAACTTGTCTTTCCTCGACTGTATGCAATAATGGACTCCGTTTTGCTCAGGACATCGGAGATAGCCTTCGCGGATATCTTGGCCGCATCCGGGGTCGAGCTCATTCAATACCGCAACAAACAGGCGCCCTCGGGCAGCCTCCTTCAGATTTCGCTGAACCTGGTTAAGGTTCTGAATCCTCGTCATGTGCGGGTGATTGTCAACGACCGTCCCGACATTGCGCGCCTGGCAGATGCCGGCGGGGTCCACGTCGGCCAGGAAGATCTCCAGGTGGAAGATGCGCGAGCCATCTGCGGGACCGAGCGGTGGGTGGGTGTTTCCACGCACACGCTGGACCAGGTGCGCGAGGCCAGCAAGACGTCGGCAGATTACATCGCGGTGGGCCCGATCTTTGCCACCGACACAAAGAAAAATCCGGATCCAATTGTAGGGGTCGACTTCATCCGTCGCGCCCGGCAACTGACCAACAAGCCTCTGGTGGCGATTGGCGGGATCAACCTGGAGCGTGCGGCGGAGGCATTTAGAGCCGGCGCGGATTCAGTGGCAGTGGCTGGCGACCTGCTCACTGTGCCTGACCCCGGCGCGCGAGCTCGGCAGTTCCTAAGCCTGGCCGCCGGGACCCTGGGAAGGGCAAACTGAGGAGCTACGCGCATGTCTGACGTCACCCGGGCAGTTGCCGCACAGCCAATCTTGGCCGAAACCGGGCTGGTCCGAGGCCTAGGTCTATTCGACGCGACGATGATTGTCGTCGGCTCGATGATCGGGTCGGGCATCTTTATCGTCTCTGCCGATATCGCGCGGCAGACCGGCTCGCCCGGAGGCTTGCTCCTGACGTGGGTGATCACGGGAGTCTTGACGGTCGCCGCGGCTCTTTCGTACGGTGAACTGGCTGCGATGATGCCCCGGGCCGGCGGGCAATACGTCTATCTGCGCGAGTCTTACTCTCCGCTGTGGGGATTCCTCTACGGCTGGACGCTGTTTCTAGTGATCCAGACCGGCACGATTGCTGCCGTATGCGTCGGTTTTGCGCGATTTCTGGGGGTGCTGGTTCCCGCGATTTCGCCCACGGCGTGGATCGTGCGGCCGATCATCCTTTCCTCGAAGTATGCGGTCAGCCTCTCGTGGCAGCAACTAATTGCCATTCTGCTGATCGCGTTGCTGACCGTGCTGAACACGCGCGGCCTGCGCCTAGGCAAGCTGATCCAGAATATTTTCACTTCGGCTAAATCGCTGGCGCTGTTCGGGCTGATCGTGCTGGGCATTTTTGTGGGGCGAAATGCGGCGGCAGTGACGGCGAACTTCAGCGATCTGTGGACGCCGCGTGGAGCGCAGGTGATCGAACCCGGGATTAACGCGCTACGCTCGCTGGTCCCTGCGGTCACGGCTGCGGCGGGCGCGTTCGGGCTGCTGATTGCCTTGTGCGTCGCTCAGGTCGGCTCACTGTTCTCCGCCGATGCGTGGAACAACATCACGTTCACGGCAGGCGAAGTCAAGAACCCCCGCCGCGACGTTCCCCTCTCGCTGGCGGCCGGGACGGCCATCGTCATCACGCTCTATGTGCTGGGAGTGGCCACGGCTGCCCTCAGTGTCATCTTCGGCGATGCCGGGGCGACGATCATGGCGGTCGCTATCATGATTTCCACCTTCGGCTGCGCCAACGGGCTGATCCTGGCTGGGGCGCGAGTGTATTACGCGATGGCGGGTGATGGTCTGTTTTTCAAATCGATCGCGAAGCTGAACGACAAGCACGTGCCGGCGATGGGGCTGGTATTGCAGGGCATTTGGACAGCCTTGCTGGTCTTGCCGCGGACGCGCATCCGGAATGCGCAAAGCGGCGTGGAAACCTACGGCAACCTGTACAGCGATCTACTCGACTACGTGGTGTTTTCCGTGCTGATTTTCTACGTGCTCACGATTGCCGGGCTTTTTGTTCTTCGCCGCAAGCGGCCTGATGCGGAACGGCCCTACCGGGCGTTCGGCTATCCGATTATTCCGGTGCTGTACATTGTGGCCGCAACGACGATTATGCTGGCATTGATCTTGTATAAGACCGACACTACCTGGCCCGGTTTGCTACTTGTTTTGCTGGGCGTGCCGGTGTATTGGCTGTGGCAGAAACGGCCCGGAGGCGGCCCAACGGGAAACTAGAAGGAAGGCCGGTCGGTCTGGCTGGCCGGCTCTCAAGAGGAGAGATCGCGGATGGAAACTGCATTGTTAGCAAAGAAGCCGATGGATTTGCTGCTGAAGGAATCCCAGGCGACCGGCGAGCATACGCTGCGGCGCGCCCTGGGTCCGGTTTCGCTCACCGCGCTGGGCATAGGCGCCATCATCGGCGCGGGCATCTTTGTGCTGTCCGGGTTGGGAGCGCACTATGCGGGCCCAGGGCTGATGCTCTCATTTGTGCTCTCGGGATTCGGGTGCGCCCTGGCCGGGCTTTGCTATGCGGAGTTCGCTGCCATGATTCCCCTGGCGGGCAGCGCCTACACGTATGCCTATGCCACCCTGGGCGAACTCTTTGCCTGGATCATCGGCTGGGACCTGACGCTGGAATATGCCATGGGCGCGAGCACGGTCTCGTCCGGCTGGTCGAATCACTTCATTGAGTTCATGAAGATTTTCCATATCAAGATTCCGCTGTGGTTGGCCTACGACCACTGGACGGGTCTGCGGGTAGCGGAAAAAGTCATCGCCCGGCAGATGGCCCAGGCCGCGGATCCCTCGCTCGTGGAGGGCACGCAGGCGTTCATCCATAAGGTGGACCAGGTCATTTCCGCGCATTCCGCCCAGCTGGTCCAGCGCGCCCACGAACTGGTTGGTGCCCCGCGGATCTTCGGAATCGAGGTTGGGTTCAACCTCCCGGCTTTTCTAATAGCGCTGGTCATTACGACCATCCTGGTGATCGGCATCAAGGAAAGCGCGCGCTTTAATGCGGTCATTGTGATCATCAAGGTGGCGGTCGTGCTGTTCGTCATCGGACTGGGGTTCAAGTACGTTGACCCTTCCAACTGGGGCCATGATTGGTCCTCGTTTGCCCCGAACGGCTTTTCGGGGGTCGGGGAAGGGGCCGCCTACATCTTCTTCGCCTATATCGGATTCGACGCGGTGTCCACGACGGCGCAAGAGGCCAAAAACCCGCAGCGCGACTTGCCCATCGGCATCATCACTTCGTTGCTGGTTTGCACGGTGCTGTATATTCTGGTGGCCGCGGTGCTGACGGGTATGGTGCCGTGGAACGACATCAACATCGAAGCCCCCGTCGCCGCGGCCTTTCTAGATCGCGGCCTGACTACGGCTTCGCACATCATCGTGTTAGGGGCGCTGGCGGGCCTGACCAGCGTGATGCTGGTGATGTTGCTGGGCCAGACCCGCGTGTTGTATTCGATGGCCAATGACGGCCTACTGCCGAAAGGGTTTTTCGCAGCCATCCATCCGAAGTTCCGCACGCCTTACAAGAACACCATTCTCGTCGGCTTGCTTGCGGCCATCGTCGGGAGTCTGACTCCGATCGATGACATCGGAAAAATGGTGAACATCGGGACGCTCTTGGCGTTTGTCATCGTGTGCATAGCGGTCCTTGTGCTGCGCCGTATCAATCCCAGCCAACCGCGTCCGTTCCGCACGCCCTGGGTGCCCGTGGTGCCGGTCCTCGGAATCGTGGTAAACGGCTATATGATGTACAAGCTGGGGTGGATCAACTGGGCGCGGCTGATCACCTGGCTGGTCATCGGTCTGGTGATTTATTTCACTTATAGTCGAAAGCATAGCCGGATTAACAATCCCGTGGCGCGATAAACTGTCTCATCGGCGGGCGGTTCGAGAGAAGACGCGCGGAGTGCTCGCGGGATCGCTTCCGACAGGCAGTTTATTCTGCAAGCGCGCCCTCTGAAGCAAACGTCGGCCGCCCCATTTGTACTTACAATGCTGTCAGCCCCTCTTAGCGGCCTG
>QHYU01000052.1 GCA_003224235.1 Acidobacteriota bacterium | reverse complement strand
GCTTTGCCGACGCACCTCTTGGCAAAGGGTTCGTGGTCCGCGCGGTGGACAACTCCAATCTCACCTCGCGCGAGATGGTGGACCGCGTGGTGGCGCTGGCGCGCACAAATCACATCCCGGCGCAGTATGGCGTCACCGGAGGCGGCAACGACGGCGCCACGTTTCTCCGCTACGGATCCATCGACGTGCCCATCGCTTGGCCGCTGCGTTATTCGCATTCGCCAGGCGAAGTCATTGATACGCGCGACCTCGATGCGCTGGCTCGCATCGTCGCC
>QHYU01000053.1 GCA_003224235.1 Acidobacteriota bacterium | reverse complement strand
TCCAGCCGCTTGACCTCGATCTCGATTGGCCCTTTGCCCGCCAGAAGATCAGGGCCGTTGGGACCAAGTGTGGCCCCGATAACATTGACCTCAAAAGAAATCACGTCCACACCAGCCGGGGGGTCGTCCCTCATCGTCAAGCTGAACGGAGCTGTTGTGGGTGCTCCACCGCCGCCAGGGAGACTGCTACTGCTGCTCCCGCCGCACCCGGCGACCAGGGCTAACACTAATAGGCCTACACAGACAAGCAAGTGATTCCGTTGCATGCCACACTCTCCGAAAAGACAGTTTTACCGGGGTAACCGCTACATTTCAAGGGCCACGGCTTGTAAGACGTAAACCCTTTCTTCTCAGCGCATCAAGGACCCGCTCCAACACCTCGAATGCGCAAGAAGTCTCTCTCTTTGAGCAAAAAAAGTCCCGTCTCAGCCAGGGGTCCGCCCGAAGGGGAGGCGCAGGTCCAACTGGAAGCGTGCGGGCCCGAACATCTAGATGCGGAAGGGGGCTAAACCGATGCCAGCCGGGCGGAAGGGAGTTGTGACCGTGCGGAAGATCACACTTGCCGCACGGTCACCAGGCTAACAGCGTCTTACTGGCCCTGGACGCGCAGAAGCATGCGCGTGCCGCTGTCCAGGTGGACGTTCTTTGTCGAGGAGACAATCAGCGAACCCTGGGTGGCATTCGACAGCTCAGAATTCAGCGAAAGTCCCTGTAGGCCGATCACACCGGTGCTGGACGAAGTGAGCGAGCCGGCTAAGTTGCTGCCCGCTGCTGCACCCGTCGCAGAGGCGGCCGTATTGGCGGTGGCACCCGCTGTACCGCCCACCGTGCTGCCCACTGCGCCAGCCGTATTGGTCACCGCGCCAGCCGTGCCGCCGACAGTGGAGCCGGCACTGCTGAGCACACCTCCGGAACTGGACGCGCGCCCCGAGCCCATCCCGCTCGCAGTACCAAACGCGTCGCCCTCGCTCAGCGAACTGGACGCAGCGGCCTGGGCTGAGGCCACCGCCTGGATTGCCAAGTTAACCGGGATCTCTTGCCCATTCCTTAGAACCGCTTGATCAAAAACGATGCCCAGCGCGGACTCGGACTCGCCCTTGGCTCTTGCCTTGGCCTGGGTGACGTGCCCGACCAGCTTCGAGCCCTTGGGGATGATCACCTGCCCATCTTGCTTGACGGCCTGGGTGGTGTGGGCAAAAACTTTGTCGCCCTCCTTGTTCTTCTTGGCATCGAGCGGTTTATCGAGTGCCGCTTCAAATGTGGTTCCGCTGGAGATGCTGGCGGAATTCTGCCCCGCCTGCGCGGTTGCAGATGTGGAAGCCGAGGCGTTTGCCGAAGCCTCCGTGCGAGAGCCCTTCTTCTCAGCCTGCGGCGGCGCAGACCGCTCAGGCCGCTCGCGGGGTGGCCTCGACTCTTGCGCGAACGCATTCCACGTTAGTAAAGCTCCAGCCAATAATACCAACCAGATTCGTTTCATTTGCAACTGCCTCCTTGTTTGAACGTCAAATCCGATATGGTTTCTCAGCACTCTATCTTCTCAGTTCTCCCTCAGACCACCACATTTGAATCGCAATCGCGTTTCCGAAGGCTAAACCCCGTGTTCGCAAATGGTTGATTCGTTCCGAGACAGGAAAAACAGCCTACGGAAGAGGCAAAAGGTAACAAGATAAGGGAGAATTTACCTGTAGTACTACTACTAGGGCAGGCGGTGCCATCCGCTCTCAGTCCCTAGAAACAGCTAGGGCCGTCTCAACTAACAGGCGTCCTCACGGTGCGTCAATAAATTACAGGGAATTTCGACCAATCGTCGCGGGCGACCGGCTCGTCCGTAATGCGCAAGACGAGAATCGTGCGGTCGTCGCTGAGAGCGCATTCGCCCCCCGAGTATTCATCCGTTGCGCGAAGGACTTGTTCAGCGATGGTTCGCGCTGAGCTATCGGGCGGCAGTGCGGAAACCACTGCGGCGAGCCTTTCCACCCCAAATTGCTCACCGTTCTCATTTTCGGCTTCGTGGATTCCATCCGAAGCAAGGATGACAACGTCGCCGGGGTGGAGCTGGAGCGAGACTTCTTCGTACTCGGCTTCGGGAAAAAGCCCGAGGGGAACGCCTACGACGCGAACGATTTCCACGGAGCCGTCGCGAATCACCAGCGGCCGGGGCACGCCGGCATTGGCAATGGTGAGGGTGCGAAAGTGCGCGTCGTAGACCGCGAAAGCCATGGCGATGAAACGGCCTTCGAGACGCCTGGAGTGAAGGCGCTGATTGAGGCTGGCGAGCACTTCCGCGGGAGGGCAGCGATGCTCGACGCCGTGCTCGCGGAGAACGCCAACCGCGAGTGAGGCGAAGAGCGCCGCAGCCGTGCCTTTGCCGGAGACATCGCCGAGGGCAAGCGCCAGGCGGCCCTCCCCGGAGGGAAGAAAATCGTAGAAATCACCGCCAAGCTCGCGCGCGGGGGCATAGCCTGCGCCGAGATCGAGCCCAGGAATTTCGCGCGCGCCCACGGGCAGAAGCCGAAGCTGGATTTCGCGGGCGGTATCGAGATCGTGCTGGAGGCGGCGCTCGTTTTCGCGGACCTGTCCAAAGAGGCGCGCGTTTTCGAGAGCGACGGCGATGTAGGAGCCGAGCGTCTGGAGCATGCGTTCGTCTTCGGCCGTGAACGCATGGGTCTTCGCGCTCTCGAGATCGAGGATGCCCACGAGGCGGTCCTGGAGGAGGAGCGGGACGGCCAACTCGGAGCGCACCTCGACACCGTGTTCGCAGCGGATGAAGCGCGGATCCTCGCGGACGTCGCCTACACGCACGATCCGCCGCTCAGCAGCGGCGGCGCCGGTGAGTCCCTGGTGCAAAGCAAGGCGACCGCGCAGCGGGATGGTATCCTCATATCTCAGGGCGAACACAGGTTCGAGGAGCTGAGACGATTCGTTCCAGAGTGTGACGGTGAAGGCATGATAGTCCACCAGGGGCTTGACCCGCTGGGCGATGCGGCGGAGAAGCTCTTCGAGGTCGAGGATGGCAGTCAGCTCACGGCTAACATCATGGAGCAGGCCCAGAGCACGCGTGTGTTCGGGGAGTGCGGCGAGAAGCGAAGAGGAGACGAGATCCGCATCCCCGCGGGCGCCGAAGCCTTCGAGTTTAGAGAGATCGTCCATTACAGTTGGGAATCATTCTATTAGATTCTGGGGCGGCGTGTTGGTTTCATCCGAGCGGCAGGTACCTCGTCCCGGAGGGGCTTAAATGATACCCAAGCTCCGGCCCACTTCCGCGAGGATTTCCGCCGCCCGCTCGAGCTCGGCACGCTTGTGCGTGGCGGTCACAATGGCGCGCAGGCGCGCCTTGCCTTCCGGGACCGTGGGATAGCCCACGGCCGGAGCATACAGGCCAGCGTCGAACAGTCGGCGCGAGAACTCGAACGCTTTGGCAGCCTCGCCCACATGGATCGGCGTGATGGGCGTTTCGCTAGCGCCGGTGCTGAAGCCGAGCTCCTTCAGGCGCCTCTTGAAAAACTTTGTATTGGCCCAGAGCTTCTTGATGAGCTTCTCGCCCTCGGGGGAATCCAGCAGACCGAAGGCCGCCTGGCAGCTGGCCGCTACGGAAGGCGGGTGCGAGGTAGAGAACAGGAAGGGACGCCCACGGTGATAGAGCCACTCGATGAGCTCGCGCGAGCCGCACACGTAGCCGCCCATGGCGCCAATGGCCTTGCTGAGCGTACCCACCTGGATATCCACGCGACCGTGACAGCCGAGATGATCTACAGTCCCCCGCCCGCTGCGACCTAGCACGCCTGAGGCGTGCGCGTCGTCCACCATCATGATGCAGTTGTGCTTCTCGGCGAGGTCGCAGAGTTGCGGCAGAGGCGCGATGTCGCCCTCCATGGAAAACACGCCGTCGGTGATTAGCAGCTTGCGGCCCGGCCAGTTTGCGGTTTCCTGGCAGACGCGCTCGCAATCGTTGAGGTCTCTGTGCTTGAACACCTTGATGGTGGCCTTCGAGAGCCTGCAGCCATCGATGATCGAGGCGTGGTTCAGCTCATCGGAAATGATCAGGTCGTCCTTGCCCAAGATCGCGGCGACGGTTCCCGCGTTGGCCGTAAAGCCGGACTGAAACACTACGCAGGCTTCCGTGTTTTTGAAACGCGCGATCTGCTCTTCGAGCTCCATGTGGATCTTCATCGTGCCGGCAATGGTGCGCACCGCTCCGGCTCCCACGCCCCAGCGGCGCGTGGCTTCGAGCGCGGCACGACGCAGAGCACGGTGTGTGGTGAGGCCGAGGTAATTGTTCGAGCTGAGGTTGATGACCTCCTGGCCGTCGAAACTGGCCACCGGCTTTTGTTCGCTTTCGAGCACGCGCAGGCGGAAGTAAAGCCCTTTGGCTTTCAGCTCTTCGAGCTGCTCATGCAGATAGGCGAGCGGCTGGCGAGTGCCGGGGGCTGCACCGATCGTGCTCATGGTCCCTCCCATGCTCTTCAAACAGAATTCGCACGTGGCCCTGTCCACAGGGCAGCTCAACAACCTCAGGCGGTTCAGCGCGGAGAGCCGTTCGGATAGAAGAGGATCTTCTCCGCTTGCCCGCCCTGTAGCAGCGAGAAGGCGTCGGCGAACCGGTCGAGCGCCAGCCGCTCTGAAAACAGCGGCTCGAGTTTCAGCTTACCGGCCTTGAGTAGCGCCGTCATCTGCACCCAGGTCTCAAACATTTTCCGGCCGTAAATGCCCTTCACCGTGGCGCCCTTGAAAATGATGTCGGCCACCAAGTCAAACTCCACTGGCTGCGAAGAAACGCCGAGCAGCGAGGCGCGTCCTCCCGCGCGGAGCATCTGAAAGCCTTGGTGGATCGCGGCGGGGTGACCGCTCATCTCGAGCAGCACGTCCACGCCGGTGCCGCCGGTGGCGGCGCGCACCCGCGCAACTACGTCGGTCTCGGCCGGGTTGAGGGCTTCGTCGGCACCCATCTGCAGGGCCAGGGCCCGGCGGTGAGGATTCACTTCGGTGGCAAATACGGTCGAGCAGCCGCAGGCCTTTGCCACGGCAATAGCCATCAGGCCGATCGGGCCGCAGCCGGTGACTGCGACGGTTTGACCGGCGATCTCGCCGGACAGCACCGTGTGTACTGCGTTACCGAGCGGGTCCAGAATCGCAGCGTAGTGCTCGGGGATGGCCGGGTCCACTTTCCAGATGTTGGCAGCGGGGATGCGCACCAACTCGGCGAAGCAGCCGTCTTGGTCGATGCCGATGATCTTCAGGTTCTGGCAGACATGCGGCTGGCCAACGCGGCACTGATGGCAGCGGCCGCAGTTGACGTGCATCTCCGCGCTGACGAAATCGCCTGGGGCTACCCCGGTGACTTCCTCGCCCACGCGCTCGACCGTGCCGCAGAATTCGTGACCGAAGGTAAGCGGCGGCTTGACGCGCGAGGCCGACCAGGGGTCCCACGCGTAGATGTGCAAGTCGGTGCCGCAGATGGAAGCTGCGCGGACGCGTACCAGCACCTCATTCGGCCCGATCCTGGGTATGGAAACGGCCTCGAGCTGCGCGCCCCGCTCGGGGCGCATCTTCCGCAAGGCCTTCATCGTCGCGGTCGGCATCCGGAAGCCTTGTGATGAGCCTGTCGAACCCTCCGGCGGGCGAGGGCGAAAAAGCGATGTTAACACACGCCACATCGCGCCGGAAGCCGCAACTGGCCTCCTGCATAGATGTATTCGCGCACGAGCAGGTAAGGAGAGATGGCGCCGGAATACTCGGCGATGACGAGCGATTGCATGATATCTGCGATATTGGGCAAATACTGGCTCTTGGTGATTTGTCTTATCTCTGGCCAATTCTTTGACTTCCCCTCGGTAGCTTCGCACGCGGGCCAAGCGTTTGAAAGCAGCACTACCAACACGACTATCCAACGGCGCCTGCGACTACGAGCCATTTGGCGAGTTCCAGCCCGGTAGCGTGCACATGCGCGTCGACCCCAGGTGATCGCTGTGCAGGTAAACCGCTGCGGTTGCGGTGCTGCCGGTTTGCTTGGCAATGCGCTGATCCCCGAAGAAGATGTAGTCCGTCCAGTTCGCACCTTGCTTCCGCGATGACCTCCGAGCCCCAATAGAAGTACTCCGTCACGCTCTCGGAACCACAGGCCACTCACTTCGACAAAGGCGACTGGGGTTCAGGGAAGAGTTTGATTGTCGCTCGACTGGCGGGGGCTACTTTGAAATGATTGCCATCGAAAAGAAGCTTGATTTCATGTTTCTGGGCAGGAATCCTCGGGCCGCCCTTTCCCACATCGGATTTCGCCTGAGCTCGCAGGCACTCCCTTCGTTCTGCAGCCGTCAGGAGTTTCCTACCGAGCGTGGCAGTGATCGCAATGTCTGTCTTTCCGTCGCCATTCAGGTCGGCAAAACAAATGCTTTCAATCGATGACCGCTGAACGGGACCAGCGGGTCTTCCTTCGGGATCCTCGCCACAAGTCCCGACTGTATCTTCCGTTGTAAAAATGGCCGTGATCTCGCTCTTTCCGTCCCGTTCGAAAGCAACGGAATAGATGTAAGACCACTGCATCCCCTGTCCTCCCCACTGAATTTGACAGACCAGGAAATCTCGGCCGTTTGAGAAACTGAGCTTGTGACAACGTTCTGTGATAAGGGCCTGGTTATATGCCAAGAAGTGCGGTCGACCTAATTCGAGGACAAACACAAAGCTGCCGCCGAAGTTCGTTGAATGAGGCTCACATCCGACGAAACTCAAGACGATGTTGTCAGCCTGCGGCGAAGTAAAATGCCCAAACGTTACACGGCGTAACTGCAACTGAAAGCCCGCCCCATGCTCGTCTTGAAACGTCGTGCCCGCAGGGCAGATGCTACATCCCAATACACTTCCATCTTGACTCCAGCTAATGTTGTTTCTAGGACAGATTTCGGCCAAAGCATCTACGATTTCGGCCTGGTCAGCGCCGACGCCGAAGGACGGAGGTGGTACAGCTTGGCCTCCGCAGGCTGCCTGGCCAAGAAGTAAAAAGAGCAGGAAGGATAGAAAGAACGCAAAGCCTGAGCTGACCTTCATTGCGCCTCCTACCTACAGGGGAAGCGGAGCGCATTGGGATCGCCACCCTGCTGCGTAAGGAATGTGTTCGGGTTCCTCAAATCCGTTAGGGCAGTCCGGACCTTGGCAGTACCTCTCGTAGATAGAACTGGTATTGGTCCGCGGTGGGTCTGCTTGGAAGTTATTTGCCCCCCCGCAGGCACAGAAACAAACTGGAGCGTGGCTATACAGATCAACAAAGGAACTAGGGTTCTGCGCATCCCGGCACCTCATTCTTATGTCTTTGAACGCTCATTCGCAGTCCGTGAAATACCGGTTCGGTGGAATAGTGACACCACGCGGACCGACTACTGATACATGAACGTGAGGATCTCTCTGCCGGCAAGAGCAATGATAGAATTGCGAAAATCATTCGATAAACCATCGCTTCTCCCCCTAGCTCTTCTTAGCTGCGCCTATCATTTTCCTGCATCGATCATGAATTTTGTTGTCCTTTCGTTTTTCCAGCGTCGGCGTTCATTTTATCTGACTCCAGTACCCCCGTCGAATGTCCCAACTCGTGTAGCAAAATGAAAGCCTGTGCCAGGGATGCACCTCCTAAGCAAAAGCGCCAAAGTGCCGCCAAGTTGCGGGAAGACTTGGAGTTCCGAAGGGGGAACGGATTTGAATTAGACGGGACGAGCTAGGGCCGCTTAGATTCGTGGGCGGCGCGGGACGAACAGCCGTCTCTTGTGGTCTGGGGCTTACCAACCTTGGCAGCTCGGCTGCCAGCCGCAGCCGCAACAAAACCAGGCGACGCGCAAGCCCGGTTCCGATACAATCGCCCGCGCCTCGGATCCAGTCGGATCGCGTGCGGTCGATCCGAGGCAACCCGCAAGAAAGGCCCTGCCTCTTCGAGAGGCGGGTCGCGAAACTGCGACTGGGGGCAACTCTCGGCCGGCCGCAAGGGGGACTCAGTGAGCTTTGCGCAGCGCCTGCAAGAGATTCGCGAGGGCTTTCAGCCAGCTTTCTGGGTGGCCAACATCACTGAGCTGTTCGAGCGGCTGTCGTATTACGCGGCTTTTGCTTCGCTCGCCAATTACCTCCATGAAAAGCTGAATTTCCCAACGTCGCAGGCCGGCACCCTGACCGGATTGTTTGGAGGGCTGGTCTGGTTCCTGGCCATCTTCGGCGGGGCACTCGCGGACCGGCTGGGATTTCGACGCGCACTGTCGCTCGCCTACGCCATCCTGAGCTGCGCCTACTTCCTGCTGGGATCAATCAGCGCCTCCTGGATGGGGCCCGTGCGCGAGGCAGTGCCGCTTCTGTGGCTGGTGGTCTTCGTTCTCATGCTGCCGGCGCTCGGAATCGCGCTCGTAAAACCGTGCGTGGTGGGGACGACAGCGCGCGCCTCTTCGGAGAATGTCCGGTCCATCGGCTACTCGATCTACTACACGCTGGTCAACATCGGCGGAGCCGCGGGACCGTACTTGGCTTCGTGGGTCCATCGGCATCTGAGTGTGGAAAACGTTTTTCGGCTCTCGGCGCTCAGCGTGTTCTTGATGTTTTTCGCGGTCCTGCTCTTTTTCAAGGAGCCAGGCCGCTCGGGCGCGGGGCAAACCGCAAGCCTAGGGCAGGCAGTCCGAAATTTCTGGACCGTGATGACGAACCCGAAGTTCATGCTCTTCCTCCTGATCTTTTCAGGTTATTGGATCGTTTTCTGGCAGGAGTTCATCGCGCTGCCGCTCTACATCCACGGCTACCTTGATCCCAAGGCGGATGTGGAGCTGATTCTGGTCACGGACGCCGCTTCGGTGATTGCCTTGCAAGTGCTCGTCAGTTATCTGACACGGAAGATCCCTTCCTTCCAAGCGATCACGCTGGGAACCCTCATTTCAGCGGTTTCCTGGGTGATCTTGGCGAGCCATCCGGCCGTGTGGACGGCGGTTGTTTCGCTGATCGTGCTGGCGCTTGGCGAGATGACGCAATCGCCGCGCTACTACGAGTACATCTCGCGACTTGCGCCGCCAGGGCAGCAAGGCACCTATATGGGCTTTGCGTTCCTCCCGATTGGCATTGGCTCGCTTGTGGGCGGATGGCTGGGTGGACACTTGACGCACTACTACGGCGAAGTGCTCCGCAGGCCGCATCAGATGTGGTACGTGGTGACGGCCATCGGAATCGCCACCACGCTGCTGATGTGGACTTACAACCTGATTTTGAAGCCCGGCGAAGGGTCCCCTCCAACCACCTCGTAGGTCGGCAGATTGATTGTGAGTAACCCCTGCCTCCGGCGGCGGCTTGGAAACCCCGCCAGCGACACGCGCGCGTTACCGGTGAGGCCAGGCACTTTGCTCGCTCGGGGTGAGATCCTTGTGGGGTCAGTTCACGATACGGCGCAGACGGTCGAGGGCCTCGCGCGCAAGGGTGTAGCGCGGCTCCAAGCTCAAGGCCGTCTGAAAACTTTCTCTTGCCCGCGCATACATTTCCTTCGCCAGATAGGCGCGACCCAAGTTGTAGTAGGGGTAGTGGCGCGGATCGTAGCGCTTGGCCTCAGTGGCACGCTCCAGCCACGGGATGGCCTCGTCGAAGCGGCGCATCTCGATCAGGTAGGCACCGATGTCGTTGTAGGGGTTACCGAAGTCCGGATCAATTTCGATGGCGCGCTTGCACTCCGCGATGGCCTCCTCCAACCTGCCCTGGAAGCGATACGTCCAGCCGAGAAAAGTGTGTGCCTCGGCGGTGGGCTGAACGGCCAGCGATTTTTCGTACAGTTGCACCGCATGGTCGTAGTCGCCCTCTATCTGTGCCTGGTAGGCTTCTTGGAGCAACTGCCACGCCTGCTCGAGCTTGTCCAGACTCATCCCGATGCTTTGGTAGCACAGCGCGACGCGAGTGTCAAACCAGCCCAATTGTAGGCGAAAACCAAGCAGATCAGCAGCTTTAAACCCCTGGCCTCGCAGCCCTGGGCGCGGCCTAAACCACTAGAATATTCCGGAGCGAGGCGCAAGAATTGAAAGTCTGAAACTACGGACGAAGAGATGAAGGCGCTCTAGCGCCAGCCTCTACACAAAGCCGCTGAGAAACCTCCGATTACGTTCACCGCCAGCGGCACTTGTATCTTCACGCATGGTGCGCGACGGCAGCTTCCAGTAGCGCCAAGGCCTCGTCAGTGTTGATCAGCCGCGCGCCCCGGCCCGTAAGTTCTTCGAGCGTGCGGCGGCCGTCAGCAGGGTCGAGTGTCTCAATCGCGTCGGTCACCAGCGCCACTCGCCGGCCGCGTTCGAGCAGCCCCTTGGCAGCGAGGCGCACGCAGTACTCCGTCACCACGCCGAAGACCACAAATTCCGCGTCTTTGTTGATCGGCGGTTTGCCGCCGGGCCTCAGGCGCTCGAGCACGCTTTCCGTGTTCGGATTGTCGAAGACGTCGAGCGTCTGCTTTTCGAGGATGATCTGCTGAAATTTTCCGAGGTCCTCCGGCAGGGCAACTCCTGCCTGATTGGGAATCCTATAGAAATTCTCGGCCAGCGTCTCGGGAATGATCTCAGCCCCCGGTGTGCCACGAACACAGTGCGGCGGCCATTGTTTGAACTCTTCGTCTTCCAGCGTATGGAAGCAGGCGTCGGAAACTAGAAACACGCGGCCCTCGCGGGCCGCGTTCACCAGCCGCCGCAGGTTGGGGATGAGCCTCTCGGCGCCCGGAACATAGAGCTTCCCGCCGGGCACCATGAAGTCGGCCTGCGCATCCACTTCCCAGAAGATCACATTTGGCGAAACCATTGCAGACCCCCATTCTTTAGATACGTGCGGCCCGCTCGACGCGGCGGCGCACCTCGTCGAGTAGGGCATCCAAGCGCGAGCTGTAGCGCACCGGATAGGCGGCCGCGTCACCCGTTCGCGGGTCCACCACGCGCTCGGGCAGGCGGTCCAGGCCCTCGAGGCACCGCCGCCGGGCCTCCCCCAAGTCCGTCGCCGGCAAGACGCGTTGCCCGGCGCGTAACACCGGGACGAGCAAGGCTTCGGCCTCCGGGAAACGCTCTTCCTCCAGCGCAATGATGTCTTCGCTGAATTTGCCACCTGCCCCAGCAAAGCGGTAGACCTGTTTGCGCCCCGGATAGGTGATCTTGGCGCGACTCAGTTTCGCCGCGTTGTGGACCTCGCCCCCGCGCTCAAGTTCTACCAGCTTGTAAATCACGCCGAGTGCGGGCGCATCGGCCGAGGTCGAAAGTGCCGTGCCCACCCCGAAGCCGTCGATGCGCGCGCCGCCTGCGAGCAGCGCTTCGATGCGGTCTTCGTCGAGATCGCCCGAAGCAAATATCTCCACGTCGTTCCAGCCGACCTCATCCAGCCGCCGGCGCACCCAAACGCTGTCCGCGGCCAGGTCGCCGCTGTCGAGTCTCACCCCGCGCGGCTTGCGCCCCATGGCGATGATTTTCTCCACCGCCGCCCGCACATCATAAGTGTCCACCAGCAGAACAGCGTGGTCCGGGAATATCTCCAGGAACTTGCGGAAAGCTTCTTCCTCCTCGTGGTGGGCCATGATCCACGAGTGAGCTTGCGTGCCAAAAGTGGGGATGCCAAAGCGATGCCCGGCCATCACGTTGGAGGTGCCTTGGCATCCGCCGATATAGGCCGCGCGCGCGGCGAGCACGCCGGATTCGATGCCGTGCGCGCGGCGCGTGCCAAACTCGATAACGTTGCGTCCACGTGCGGCGGTAACCACGCGCGCCGCCTTGCTGGCAATCAGGGTCTGAAAATTGAGCGTGGCGAGCAAGTAGGTTTCGACAATTTGTGCCTGGGTGATCGGCGCGGTCACGCGCAGCAGCGGCTCGCCAGGGAAGAACATTGTGCCCTCGAGCATGGCCCAAACGTCGCCAGCGAAACGGAATTGCGCCAAGTAGTCAAAGAACTGGGCGCTGATGTTCCGGAAAGCAGGATGACGCTGCAAGTAGGCGATCTCGTCGGCCGTGAAGCGAACGTTTTGCAGGTAATCGAGCGCTTGTTCGAGCCCCGCCGCAGCCAGGTAGCTGCGCCGCGGTGGCAGGTTGCGCACGAAGAGCTCAAACGTGGCGCGGGCATCGAAGCCGGTTTCGATGTATCCCGCCGCCATGGTCAGCTGGTAGAGATCCGTCAGCAGCCCGGAGTGCCCCGAATAGCTGTTCATGGCCTGCTCACTCGTGGGGCATTATGCCATCCCGCGCGTAGGCGGTGCCAGCAAGGGGACCCACTCTCAGCTCCTGCCTCGTAACACGTGAGACGCAGAGAACTTGCCTCGCGGAGTCTGGGGGACACGTTGTGGGCGGGGCCGGGAAGGGCAGGAGTCACGAACGGGCTTGTCGCGACAAGAAGATGTGAGGACGCGCTAACGCCGCTAACGGCGCAACGTCAGTCCGCCGTCTACCACCAGCACCTGGCCGGTGACGTAGTTATCCGGCTCGAGAAAAAACCTCACCGCGCGGGCGACGTCTTCCGGCCGGCCGAATCGTGGGACGGCGTGGTTCGCCACGTACGCGTCATACTTGCCCGCCCTTACGCTGGCCTCTGCCATGCCGGCCATCGTGGCACCGGGAGCAACGATGTTCACGCGGACGCGGCGCCATTGCCGGGCCAGGATGCGCGCCGCGTGCACCAGCGCCGCCTTCGGCGCAGCATAGTTCAAGCTGGACTCAAACGCCGCCACCGCCTGCATCGTGGCCAGCAGCACGATGCTGCCCTGGCCTGACTGCTCCATCTGGCTGCCCAGCTCTTTCGCCAGCAGGATGGGCGCCACGTAGTTGGCGCGCAGTGACGCTTCCATAGCCGAAGCATCGAGTGATTCCCACGGCACCCGCGCGGGGTCTCCAGGAAAGATGGCAGCGCCATAGAGAGGCTGACCGAGTTGTTCGGCGGCGCTTTGATACGCTCGGCGCACGGCGGCTTCCGCCAGATCGCCTTCTACCAGCTGGAGCTTCTGACCAAATTGCGCCGCGATGGCCCGGCTGAGCGCCTGGGCTCGTTCGCGGTTTGCGCGATAGCCCACTACCAGCCGCGCGCCATCCCGCGCCAGCAGCGTGACCGCCGCAGCGCCCAAGCCGCCGGTCCCGCCGGCCACGGCAATGACGCGGTCGTCCAGCGCTCGCCCGGCAAACTCGTAGCGGAACTGGCGGAATCGCGCGGCCAACTCTTCATCCCAATAGGGCGACGCCATGACCTCCTCGCAGGCATGGATTCAAGCCCGGGGGTCACTCCAATTCCGAGGCGAGCCCGCTCGCAGCACATGCAAGGGGAGGATGACAGAAAGCACCACACGTGCTGCGAATGGCGAAAAGACAAAACCCCCACGTCGCGCTGCTCCTGATCTCGACGCTGTGGGAGCCGAAGAGGCAGGCGCTGTGCCTGAGGGCCTCGTCAGAGGAATCCGCCAGAAAGAATAGCCGTCCGAGCTACAAGAGTCGGAACGCAGACTGGGCGTTTAGCTGCCAAGCACCGCGGTCTTAAACGCCTTAGCTGGGCGCAGCCGCACGACGGTCTTGGCCTTGATCTTGATCGGCTCGCCAGTCTGCGGGTTGCGGCCCATGCGCGCCTTGCGATGCGCCTTCACCGCTCGCCCGAAATTGGGGATGACGAACTTGCCCGCGCCACCCTTCAACTCCTTCACCGCCAGCTTGAACAGTTCGTCGAAGAACGCCGCTGCGGTCTTCTTCGACGTGCTCAGCTTGCCGGCGATATATGCCACGATCTTGGACTTGCTCATTGGCTTTGCCATCAGCTCGAATCTCCTCCTCAGAAGTGGGTGCTGCGATTCCTGCGCAATCCCGAATCCCCTGGCCCCGAGATCGGGATTCGGCGCAGACGCCGCAGGCACTATAGCCGCACTGTGCGGGCAAGGCAAGCGCAAACGTGAAAAAAGACAGAAGAAACGCGCCTTCCGTAGGCCCCGGGCTCCAGAACCCGCTCCTGAAGCGGCTTCGGAGCGTGCGGAAGGGGAGAAAATGGCTTGCCCACCCCTGTGAGTAAACGGAATTCAAAGCTTTTCAGGCGGCGGCCTCCAGCTTGGCCAGGCCCTCATAGAAATGGGCGATGGACTTGATCCCGCCGAAGTAGTTCTCGAGCGCGATGTGTTCGTCTGGCGCGTGGGCATTCTCGTCGGGCAGGCCGAAGCCCATCAGCACGCAGGGGACTTTGAAGGTGTCGTACATCTGCGTGACGAACGGGATCGAACCGCCCTCACGGATGAACACCGCCTTCTTGCCGAAGCCCTGTTCCAGGGCCTGCTGCGCGGTCTTGAAAATAGGGTGGGTGAAGGGAGCGACCCAGGGCTTTCCGGTGCTGAGCACCTCGAACTTCATCTTCACCGTCTTGGGCAGCAGGCTGCGGATATGCTTCTCGACCAGCCGCGCGATCTTCTGCGGGTCTTGGTTGGGGACCAGCCGGGTCGAAAACTTCGCGTAGGCCTTGGACGGAATCACCGTCTTCGAGCCTTCCCCGGTGTAACCACCCCAGATGCCGTTCAGCTCCAGGGTCGGCCGGCACCACACCCGCTCGACAATCGAATAGCCCTTCTCACCGCACAGCTCCGGCGCCCCGACGGTCTTGCGAAACTCTTTCTCCTTCCAGGGCAGCGAATTGAGCGCCTTTCGCTCGGCACGGGAGAGCGTGGCGACGTCGTCGTAGAAGCCAGGGATGTTGACGCGAAAGTTTTTATCGTGCAGTTTGGCGAACAGTTCGCACAGGATGGTGATGGGGTTCGGCACTGCCCCGCCGAACACGCCCGAATGCAGATCCTGCGCCGGGCCGGTGACCCCAATCTGGTAGTAGTTCAACCCGCGCAGGCCATAGGTGATGGAGGGCACGCCGCGGCCCAGCATCGAGGTATCGGAAACCACCAGCGCATCCGCCTTCAACCGCTGCTTGTTTTCGGTGACGAAGCCCCAGAGGCTCTCGCTGCCCACTTCCTCTTCCCCTTCGATCATCACCTTCACGTTGATGGGCAGTTTCCCTTCGGCTTGGCGCAGCGATTCGAGCGCCTTGAGGTGGATGTGCACCTGGCCCTTGTCGTCGGCCGTGCCGCGCGCGTAAAGATTGCCGTTGCGCACGGTGGGCTCGAAGGCGGGCGAGGTCCACAGGTCGAGGGGCTCCGGCGGCTGCACATCGTAGTGGCCGTAGAAGAGCACGGTGGGTTTTCCAGGCGCTTCGAGCGACTCGCCGTACACCAACGGGTGCATTTTCGTGGGCACAATTTCCACCGTGTCCATGCCCGCGCCGCGCAGCTTTTCGGCTACCCACTTCGCCGCGCGCTCGATGTCGGGCTTGTGCTCGCTCTTGGTGCTGACGCTGGGAATCCTCAAAAACTCCAACAGTTCGTTCAGGTGAGCGTCGCGATGGCTCTCGATGTATTTCGTAAGATTCATGAACGGCTCCTCAGGTGTTTCTGTCCGATTCCGGCGCGATCTGCGGCGCCGATTTGCGGCTGCCCGGTGGCCTTGACCAAGAAACTCCGGAAATGCCAAGGATCACATTCTACGGAGACCGGCTGTCGCGGCGCAAGCGGCATGCCCGGCGGGGAGTGTCGAGAAACTGCAGCCGCGGTTGGGTCAGCTCGCTGTGACGTAAATTCATCGAGCTGTAGCATACGCGGCGATGGCACCGGCCAGAATCATTGCCGCTATCTTTGTGTAACCGACCGCTTCGGGATACTCCTTGTGATCGGCTGCCAGGCCTTTTCGATGGCTGGCAAGAGTCCAGGGATTCGACCTGAACCACTCCTGTTCGCCCGGACAGTGTGCGCGGAAAGCACAGCGCAGCGACACGATTATTGACGGAATCAGGAAGCTGCCGCAGCATAGCTTCACGATGACCGAAGTCAACTACGAAAAGCCGCGACGCAGTTCGCGCATGTTCATGCGGGTTCGCGTGATGGCCACAGGAAAGAACACCGACGGCCGCAAGTTCCGGGAGACCTGCGAAACCATTGTCATTAACGCCCACGGCGCGCTGCTTTATCTGAACCAGCCGCTCGAGAACGGCTTGCTGATCGTCCTCGCCAATCCCTTCACGCAGGAAGAGCAGGAGTGCCGCATCGTCTTTCTGGGCGAGGCCAATGAAAAAGGCCAGCGCGTCGGCGTCGAGTTCCTCTCGCCCGCGCCGCGCTTCTGGGGCGTGGATTTCTCCCCAGCCGATTGCGTCGCGCCCGAAGAACCTGCCCGGCCCATCTAAAAGATTCTTCCACCCCAACCCGGAGCACAAACGACGCGCCCCGGGGTGTGCCGCAACCCGCCTTTTCCTGTTTTCGCCCCGTACTGCTCCTCTTGCGCCATCTCGGGCTTGAGGGTTGGCTCGTGGTGCGTCGCGAGAAGCAGTGCGGGTCCGGGAGTCCATGCCTCCGGGCAGGCTGAATCGGTTCACGATGAACCTGCACAGGGTGAACACCAATTTGACAAACGAAGATTGCAAGAGGCAAGGAGGGGGGACACCCCCATATTTTCTGCAAGTGTTGATTTCAGGAGACTTTAAGTCCAATGATTTTGTAAATGCGCATTCCAAAGGGTTTGCAGGGACGTTTTTCGCAAGTGCGCATTCCAAAGGATTTGCGGGCGTAGTGGTGGCAAAGAGCGTCACGATGTAATGTCAGTCGCTTCTGCAAAGCTCTTGGCGGGCTTTGCACTTCACGTTACCTCCCAGGTAAAAAGTATGTCAACGGGAAACTGAGCGGCGACAAAAGAAAATGCGCAAGACTCGCATTCGAAAGAGATTCGCGGCACCGTGGCATGATGAACAGGCATGCACGGGCACGGCGTGCCGTGCCCCAACGGCAAAGCTCTGTAGCCCGGCCCCAGGGTTCTTCGTCGGCAACGCCCGGGCGAGCGGCTGAATACAACGGCGCGCCCGTGGGTCGCGAGTCTCTCATCTCTGTTCTGGTATCACCCAGCCATGGCACAATGCACGTCGAGCGTTGCTGCAGGAGGGACACATGGATAGGAGCACAAACCATTCCGTTTTACTTATCTGGTCTGTGTTGGTCATGATCTTCCTGGTCGGCTGTGAGACGACCAAGATTGGCGACATCAATCGCGACCCCGGGCGATATGCTGGGAAAGACGTCACCATCTCCGGCCAAGCCACGGAATCGTTCGGCGTGCTGAACGAGGGCGCTTTCGAAGTCGATGACGGAACCGGGCGAATCTGGGTTCTGAGCGAAGGATTCGGCGTGCCCGGAAAGGGAGCACACGTCACCGTGACCGGTCGCGTCCAATCAGGCGTCACCTTCGCTGGCAGGTCCTTCGGAACCGTGTTGCGCCAGACGCAACGCCACCACTAATTCAACAGCCACCTCTTTGCCCCCAGAACTCCTGGCTACCCGTGCTGCCCGCTCGGAGTCCCAGAGGCCGGAGCGCAACCGGCCAACGGCCCTTGACCAGCTTTCAAGCGCATCCTAGTATGGCCAGCCAGAAGCTTTGTCTCCGCCATGATCGGCCAGACAGTCTCGCACTACCGCATCCTGGAGAAGCTGGGTGGCGGCGGCATGGGTGTGGTCTATAAGGCCACCGACACCAAGCTCGGCCGTCTGGTCGCGCTCAAGTTTCTGGCCGAGGGCTTGGCGAGAGACCGCCAGGCGCTTCAGCGTTTCCAGCGCGAGGCACGCGCTGCCTCCGCGTTGAATCATCCCCACATCTGCACCATTCACGACTTTGAGGAGTACGAGGGTCACGCCTTCATCGTCATGGAGTGGCTGGATGGTCAGACGCTCAAGCACCACATTGCTGGCGAGCCGATGGAGAGACAGCAGCTATTGGACTTAGGCATTCAAATCGCTGATGCGCTGGATGCCGCTCACGGAGAAGGCATTATCCACAGGGACATAAAGCCTGCGAATATCTTCATTACGAAACGGCGCCACGCCAAGATACTGGATTTCGGCTTGGCCAAGCTAGCGCCACAACCCCATCGTGTGGCCGAGGCTGTCGGTGTTTCGGCACAACCAACCGCGGACTCTGCCGAACCGCATCTCACGACTCCTGGCATCGCCCTGGGCACACTGGCCTATATGTCTCCGGAGCAGGCCCTGCTCCCAGCTTAGTTCGTCGCCAAGAGGGTCGCTTTTCTTGCCGGGTGGGTTGCCGCGTTCCTTTCGCGCCCGCGCGCGTTGCAATTCGCCTTCGTTAGGCGCGACCGCTTGGGAAAAAAGACCAGCGAGCACCTTTGACACCTCATCTTTAGACTGACTTACCTGCTCCAAAAGATCATGCGTTAGCTTCTTGAACTCTTCCTTTGTCTCGTTGACCTTTTCGCGAATCTTCTGGAGTTGCTCACGTATGTGCACGACTCTGTCGTCTACGGTGCTGAGGAGGTGGTCAGGAACGGCTAAGCCAATGTCAAGACAAGCCCAGACTATGGATCATCACGAAGGATTCGGACTATGGCACGGAGCACGAGGGCAAGATTTTTCTCAATGCTGCTCTTTACCAAGAGCTGGCTCGGCTGTACCAATCAGAACCAGCGGTCTTTTGCTTCGACAACATAGCCGACGGTCTTAAACATTTTGCTGACACGACCGGGGCAAAAGCGGAGAAACTGCCGACACCGGAGGAAACCGAGCAGATCAAGAAGGAGCAGGAGTCGCTTCCCCCACTCGGTTAGCTGACCAACTATGATGATTCGGCTCCGATTGCCATTCAGAGCGCCTACAGAATGAGAGACTCAACACTACTGAGGGTCGCATTGGGCAGCCAAGTTATTTCAGAGGAGGTCTTTCCGCCCTCTGCAGCCAAAGAGGCTGATAAGGACGGCACCTAACCGCCTTTGCCGGAGGCTCCTACCCCGAATCGTCGCTCTACAACTCGATGCGTCTTGAGCGTCACATGACCTGATTAAATGCTCTTACCGGACAAGTGAAATCACGCCTGAGACCCCGGAAGTGCGGGTCGAGGAACTTGATCTGCACAAAATCCTTCAATGGACGTATTGCCGGGTTAACGGGCGAGCTGATCGCTGTCTAGAAATGGCGGTCTTGAAACCCAAAATCGCCGTTTTGGTATCTGGAATCGAAATGCCGAGTGCGGCCACTTCTACAGACCCTACCTGAAATGTGTTACGCAGTATTCGCAAATCCAGAAGTGAAGCCGCCAGCTATGGTTATCGGAGCATGATTACGGCGCGCAAGCCATACCGTAACGGCGGCGCTACAGCGACTTGCGGAGCTCCTTGTAGGTGGTGCGGGGGTGACGACAAATCAAAACTCAAAAACGAGGCCTGCGGTGGGAGTAATGGGAAGGCCGCGCCTCGTCTGGACAGAGGTTTGTCCAGTTGATGGATTTATAATCGTTGAAGTGACGAATCGTCGGTTGTTGTGATTGGTTACATTGAGGACCTCTCCGTACAGTGTAAGCTTCCAGTGAGTGAAAGCACAGGATTTATCCACTCGTAGATCGAGGCGTTCATAGGGGCTAAGCCGCACTTGATTCAAGCCGACCGGCACGAATGTATTCCCCACCAGTGCGTAGAAGCCGCTCGGGATGGGGAATCCTGAGCCGTAGAGCCATTTTCCGCCAAGATTTATGGTGGGAGTGAGGCGGTAGCTGGCGACGGCGTTGAGGGAATGGCGCTGGTCTTCGAATGTGGGGACATAAGGGCTAGTGAAGAAAAGCGGAGCACCGGGGAGAAGAATTGATAAGACCCTCTGGCGCGCAAAAGTCAACGTATATCCTAACCAGCCGGAAAGGCGATTGGCGCTTCTCCTCTGTAGGATCAGCTGGACGCCACGGGAATAGTCCCGCAGATACGGCGCGGTAGGAGGCCTCAGCGGACCACAGGAAAAGGGGTTACGGCTCCCCACCAAATTTTCATTTTGGCGATCGAAAGCCTGCACCCGTATCCGTGCATATTCGCCGAGACGCTGCTCCACCCCAGCAGTGAAATGGTTCGCCGTTCGTAGCAACTGCCCAACAAAGGAACAATCACCTGCCAATTGGCGAAAATCCGGGAATTGGGCATAGCGACCAAACCCGAATTGAAGGTGCGTGGAAGGTGCCGCGCGCATGGATACGGAGATTTGCGGCGAAAACTGATGAACGCCAATTTGTTGCTGACTGTCTCCGCGCAGGCCGCCCAGCACATGCACGCGATCTTTCCAGAACGTGAAAGCGCCTTGCGCATAGACGCTCTGACGCAGACCTGTGCCATTTGAAACGCCGAATTGTGTTCGTGATTCCGGTCCGGTAAGGCCGTAAAACGCGGAGTACCCACTGTCGCGCAGACGACGGGCCGTCCAGCCAGCCTCGAGCACCTGATCCTTTTTCCAGTTCCAAGCGACGGATGTTCCCCCGACCCATTCGCCGTAATCATCGGTAACTAGAACCTGTTTCAATGAATTGCGATTTTCGAATGGCGAGCGAATATAAGCCGCATGGGTGTCGAGCAACAGGTGGGAGGTAATGGCCCACCGCCATCCAACCCTCGAGAGGATGAAGTCACTGGTGCCTTTCTTAAAGTCATTGATATCCAAGGGTGAAGCGCGGCTTGGAACATTAGCATCGGTATGGCCACCCAGGGCATAAAAGTTCAAATTGTGATTGTGTGCGAGGTCATAAGTAAACTTGAGGTTGGCATCGTAAAAAGAAACATCTGTGAAAGAATCAAGACGGCTCCGCAGCAGATATCCCAAGTAGCTTTTTCGAACAGAGGCCAGCCAGGAGCCCCGTTTTGTACTGCCCAAGCGTCCTTCCCCAAGAAATTCGCTTTCGGCGAGGCCCACCGAGAGGCGGAAGAGCGGAGCGGTCCGGCTGCCGTCTCGTGTGCGTATGTCCACGGCAGCGCCGGTAGCATCGCCATATTTGGGGGGATAGGCTACCGGCAATAGTTTCATCTCTTCTACTGTGTCGCTCGCCAGCACGCTCGAGGAAGCGCCACTCTCGCCAGGAATGTCGTGAAAGGGGCGCGACACAAGAACGTCGTCAATATAAACAGCTACATGGCGGAACGGCGCGCCCATGACTGAGAATTGGGCAAAGAACTCGTCGTTCCCAGAGGCAGAAACTCCGGGTAAAGCCTGAATTGCCCGAAAGGGATCATCTGCGAGTACGGTTGAAGTTTCCTTGATTTCCGAGGCGACAAGATTTATTTCGTTCATTGAAGGAGGATCGCCCCCCTGGAAGACATCTCCATTCACTTCCACAATTTCAGTACGGCGAAACGTGTCCGGAGCCATGCTGATGGAAAACTCTTTGACGTCCTGAGCAGTGGACAACGAGAACGGCACCGTCACGAGCCGGTACCCCACTGCATTTAAACGAAGGGTGTAATTGCCCGGTGCAAGGTTTTGGATGACGAAGGCGCCATCCACCGAGGTCGTCGTAGCCACCCCGGCTTCTAATACGGAAACTTGGACTCGTCCGAGCCCTTCGCCACCGACGACACTGGTGATTTTGCCTTTGATTTCTGCGGCCTGAGCTACGATGGCCGACAATAAAAAGAAGGCGGCAAGTCGACCGATCATCGCGCCACCTCTGGAGCTGAGGATGTACGTAGATAGGACTCAATTTCTTAACTCTTATATTATACAACTATCTACGATCTGTCATGCGTGTTGCCTCCATCTTCTTAGGTGGACCGGGTGGCCTCGCCTAATCCTCCGTGTCTCGCCGGACATGGGCATCCGCAGCCGGTCGAGCGGGCTGTGCACGCCTCGCCCGCCTCAGTTCAAAACGTGCGTGACACAAAATCCAACTAAATCCCTTTGCCAGCCGTCAGATAGCACGAGTTTCAATTTTTTGGGGTTGCTCGATTCGCCCGTTTTGCGCCGTCTTTGGTGACAATTTGGTGACAGTCTAGGGTTTCCGGCCTGCGCGCATGTGGCTGTCACAAGCTCAACTTCGTGGAAAGACCGGATTCTGCGATACGCGATTTAGGAGATTACGTTCCTACGAGCAGATGCACTGGCCAGCACGCACACGTCTCTGAATACGCGAGCCTCAAAAGCAGATCTCACCCCTGCCGTTCTCAAAATCTTAGGAAGGCTTTTCCTCAGGTCCCTCCTGACAAAGGCATTGCACAACTCTCTAAAGACACCGTCTATTCTGCCATTGTGGAGGTATATATCTGTGCCACTGAGATCACTCAGCGATTTTGCGAGCCTAAAACCCTTGGCCTCGAATACAAACCAACCATGGGGTCTTGATCCAAACTTGTCCCAAGCCACCGAGAGTCCAAGTTCGAAAGGCATGTTGAAGCGCGGTGTGCACGGTGGAGTTCTATCGAGTTCCACTCGCGACAGATCGTGCAAGGCGAAGGGGCACACCTTTATCAAAGCGAGGATGCGATCCAGTCTTCTGACGCTTGCTCGAAGCTCCAGTGTGGCTCGTGGGATAAGTCCCAAGGCGCTGACGCCAGCTATATAGGCGAGATAAAGCTTCTCAAACTTCTCGTCGTAGGGGATATTCAGGAAAACGCTAGCGGGTCGATTTCCTGGCCTTCGAGAGCGCGCGCGCCTTCTTAGAGGCATGGCTCCTCTTTGAGGATTTCCACCTAAGTGTCCAAGTCTTGCTGCTAACCCCAAGAGGCTTAGACTTCCGTTTTCTCGCTCCCTTGTTCTTCTTTGAAGGTTTTACAGTGATGTAAAGACCTTGTTTGAAAGGCGTTTCAGACTCCAGGATCCTCAAGAGTTGACGCTTTCGCGAACTGGACACACCAAGAATCTCAGCCGTGTGTTTTGTAGATGCAAATGGAGTCACTATTAGGGTTCCGTCGGCCATAATGGCCTCCAACGGAATTGTACTACTCCGCCGCACGCGTCTGCGAGTAACGGCAAGGGGGGACCTGCTCACGAATTATGAGTCTTCTCTTGTCGTCTCGCTACAGCTGGCAAATGCCGCCGACACAGCAATTCTGACAACGGTTGAGCAGGTCTTGGACTCCTGGTCCAGCCCGGTGCCTGGCAACTGCCAGCAGTTGATAGAGGCTCTCCTGAATCAGCTCGCCGCAGCAGGCCTGGTTAGATCGGAAGCGCAGCTTGCGGCAATCGCACAACAGGCTGCAATCAGAAGCCAAACTGGCATGAACGCGGGTTATTGATCTGTCCAAGCGTGCCCCCAATCCCGCACCCCTCGCCAATATCCAACCCCAGTTTTCTTCCCATGTTGCGCTAGGCAGAGGGGTTGTTCAGTCGAAGTTGAGGGTCGAATCCAGATAGAGAATCCCCAGCAGGTAGTGCGCGAGCGGAAGCTGCATCGAGCAGCGCGATCTGAATTGACACCAGGCAGCAGAAGTCGTATCTTGCTGTGTAATTCCCAAAGTCTGAGCGGAGCAGGAGAGGCGCAATGCATGCTCAGGCGGGCTCATCCCCACCTCCCAGCCCAGGGACAAACGAGCAGGAATCTGAGTGGCTGCTTTGTCTGGCTGCATCTCAAGCTGGCCGGCGCCAAGAGCCAATCCAGGTGGAGGCTAAGGCTTGCCCTTCGGCAAGCTGACGGAGGCCATTATGGCGCGTAAGAAAAACCAGCCTGTCGATTGGGAAACCTTCCTCGCTCGCATCTCTGTCGGCAAGACGATTGCAGAATACGGCGCGAACCGCAACATCTTCGGGCAAGGACAACCTGCGGATTCCGTGTTCTACCTCCAACGGGGCAAAGTGAGGCTCTCGGTTACATCTGAACAGGGTAAGGAAGCGATCGTCGCCATTCTGGGCGCCGGTGAATTCTTCGGCGAGGGGTGCCTTGCAGGTCAGCCGTTGCGTATATCCACGGCTACCGCGATGACAGACTGTACGCTTACCAGGGTCGAAAAGACGCTGATGGCGCGCGTGCTGCATGAACAACACCGCGTCTCGGAATTGTTCGTCACGCATCTGCTTTCGCGCAACATGCGATACGAAGAGGATCTGGTCGACCAGCTTTTCAATTCCAGCGAGAAGCGCCTGGCCCGGATTCTATTGCTGCTTTCTCATTTTGGTAAGGAGAGCAGAGCCGAGCCCGTACTTCCCAGAATCAATCAGGAAAACTTGGCACAAATGGTCGGCACAACCCGGTCGCGGGTGAGCCATTTCATGAATAAGTTCAAGAAGCTTGGTTTTGTCGATTACAATGGTGGCGGGTTGACGGTCCATAGTGGCCTCCTGAGCGTGGTCCTGCACGACTAGTGTCTATGTCGCACCGCGGTAATTTCAGACCGGCCTCCTGTGTTTGCCCGTCATTAACTGCGATGAGCAATTTTGACCACCTGTGTGAGCAGTACTGAACTGACACGCGAATCAGCCAAGTGTATAAGCGGTGTGCCTCTAGGTGCCAGCCAGGATCTGGTGGGAGGCGGATGTTGCTCACATGCGCAGGGCGGGTTCGCACGCGACAAAGGACAAGCGTTGATGAAACGCCTCTTTTTGACGCTTGCGGTGCTGCTGAGTAGCTACGTGCCGGCGGGTGCGCAGACCCGCTCAGCACAGTTGAGCCTTATCCAACAACGTCCCGCGCCGATCACGCTGGTTGCAGCGCCACCCAGCCACTTGCCGCGTACTGCCTTTTTGCCACCCCAGCCACTCGCGGAGCGCCCTGCCGGTTTTACTGCCCTGCTCGTTGCGGTGCACCACCGTGACACCCTGGAGCGCCTATTCCCGATGGAGGTGGTTAGGACTCCGTTCGTTAGACAGGTACGCGTGGCGGTTGTGCGATTCTGGGGAGGGCGGCTGCAACTGGACGGCTTCGAGAGCACACGCTACATGGAGAACGTGCAGCTGGGCCTTTCCGGCTCGGGCTTTCGCAACCCTCGGGGGGCGCGTTCGTGCCGCGGGCGGACAGCGTCTACGGCATCACCCTGAGGTTTCGGCTGGGCCGCGAAGGTCAGACGAAAGCCCGTGCCGAGGGATGGAGTTGTCTAGCACGGCTTGTGAGTCCCGGTCGTAGCTGTCGTCCCTAGGAGCCCAAGGCGGTGGTTTGGATCTTGGCCACCCACCGGGATGCTCTGCCTCAGGTTATTCGTGGTCTCAATGATTAAAGGCGTGGAACCGTCGTGAAACGACTCTTCATGCTCGGCCCGCTGTTCGCATTTGGACTTTTGGCCACTGCATCCTACGCCGCGCGCGAACTGATCGCGGCTCTTTTCTTATTCAGTGTTGGTTTTGCCACACTTCTCCTCATCACCATCATCTGTTTTCTCGTCCCAGTTGTCGCTCACGGGGGCGCAATTTGGTATCGGATACGAGCGCCGCTGTGGAATCCAGTGGGTTCTCGACTGGATCGAAGAATCCGCGAAGCGGGACGGAGCTTTTTGCGCCTGGCTGTGCGGCAACGAAACTCGTGGTCGCTTTTTCTCTTTTTAGTCGGCGTGGTGATATGCGCATCGGCTCAGACCGGGAGCACAGTCCCGACCGTGGAAACCATCATTGCCCGCATGGCGCAGGCCCGTGCTGAAAACCGGGCCCGCCTTCGTCCTTACGTCGTCACGCGCGACTACCAACTGTTTGGCAAGGAAAGACATACAACCAAGTCCCGGGTGATTGCCGATGTAACCTTCGTTCCCCCGGACCTCAAAAAGTACTCCATCCAGCAGGCCAACGGCACCCGCCTGGGAGAAAAACTCGTTCGCCGAATGCTGGAAAGCGAGGCGGAGGTCGCGAAAGATTACAGCTCGACCGACATCTCACCGGACAATTATGATGTCCGCTTCCTCGGCGAGGAAGATGTAAGTGACCAACGCTGCTACCTGCTTGAGCTGCTTCCCAGGCGCAAAGACAAACATCTGCTCCGCGGAAACATCTGGGTCGATGCCAGCACGTACTTGCTTCGCCGCACCGAGGGTGAGCCTGCAAAGACACCGTCTTGGTGGGTGCGCGATATCCACATTGCGCTCCTCTACGGTGATGCCGGCGGCATGTGGCTGCAGACATCTTCGGAGGCCACAGCCAATATCCGGATCTTCGGTCGGCACACGATAATTTCGCGGGACCTTGAATATAAAATCAGCAATAGTATTGCTGCCCGGTCTTCGGCCCGATCAAGCTTTTAAATCCTATGCCCTGACGGAATCTATAGGCCGGACGCTGAGAGCTAGCGCAATTTCGTGGGATTCACAGATGTTGCGGCCTTCATTCCTCCCGTCTACAGGACGGCTTCAGGCCGCTACACCTCAATCTGGTGGAAGGTCGAGTTGACAACGTCATAGGTTTGAACTTGAACAACGCCGTCAATGACCCTCGCCAGGGCCTTCACCACTTCCAGATAACTGTCGCGGCCGTAAGCGTCCGCGCTCGCTTTCTCGTCCCAGAAACTGATTCCGAACGCATCCGTTCCGCCCGCGGCGACGCAGGTGACTTCGTCCCGGAACCCTTTCTGTCTTCGAAGGATGGGAATGATCTCCTTCCTGTTCGTCCGAGTAAACTCCTCAGTGCAATAGGGTTTCAGGTGCATGGAAACTTTGAGAGCAAACATGTCAACCTCCTTGGTTGCGGCCAAGAGGGCGACCTCAGATAACCATGACCAGTTCAAATGACCTGAAGACTCTCTCAGTCAGATAACCAACTTAGGCTAATTCACTTCCCTTGTAAAGTATTATTATAATCTTTCGTGCTTTAAAAACGACGGAACGGCCTACCGTTGCGGCTCGCCGGAAAGGGATGGCGAGCGCGGGCTGGGCAAGCTAGAGTACAAACGGTCGGTTCATCACGAACCTGGCGGCCAGTCTCCAACCGAATTGAGTACAAGCCGTTCTGGCAGAGGGGAGAACACAGGGTCCACCGCACGGAATCAGTGGGCGGGAGAGAGCCTCCGCGCTTTCTGCAATAGCTTCGTAAACGCCGCTGCTGGCACAGGACGGCTGAACAGATAGCCTTGCATCTCGTCGCACCGTCGGGAACGCAGGAATGCCAGTTGCTTCTTCGTTTCCACCCCCTCGGCAATCACATTCAATTTAAGGCTATGACCCATCGTAATCATCGCCGTGGTGATCGCCGCGTCCCTAACATCGCCGGCAAGATTCCTCACGAAACTCTGATCGATTTTTAAACTATTGATTGGAAATCGCTTCAAGCGGCTCAACGAGGAGGAACCGGTCCCAAAGTCATCAATCGAAACGTGCATGCCATCCGCACTGAGTTCTTTCAAGATCCCACTGCTGAGCTCGATGTCTTTCATGGCAACGCTCTCGGTAATCTCCAGTTCGAGAGCGGAGGCAGGCAGACCCGTCTCCTTGAGCACTGTTCTGATCAGTCCCACAAGATCGGGGTGCCCAAACTGGTGTGCGGAAAAATTTACCGTCACCCGCAGGGAATGCCCCGAAGCGCGCCAAGCCTGGGCTTGGGCACAGGCCGTTCGCAGGACCCACTCGCCGATGGCTACTATAAGTCGGGTTCCTTCGGCCACGGAGATGAATTCTGCCGGCAAAAGAAGGTCACGTTGCGGGTGCTGCCAGCGCACGAGAGCTTCTGCACCGGTGATTATGCCATCCTCAAGCGACGCGAGCGGCTGGAAGTAAACTCGGAACTCCTGGCGCTCAACGGCCCGCCACAGGTCGGTCTCCAACCGCAAGAGGGCCACAGCGTCGGCACGCATACTCCTGTCAAACCTCTTCCAACCCGCCCGGCCCCGCGACTTGGCGTGATACATCGCCAGGTCTGCATCGCGCAGGATGTCCTGCGGTTGCTCATACCCCACCGCTCCCATGGCGATTCCAATGCTCGCCGTGGCGAATACCTCGTGCTCGTGTAGGGTGAACGGCACGGTCAGGTTCTTTTGGATCCGCTCGGCCAGGCGTGTTGCGTCGTTGACGTCATGGACATCGTCCAGGAGAATCGCGAACTCATCTCCGCCAAAACGAGCGACCGTGTCTCCGGGACGCAGGCACTCCTTCAGCCTTCGAGATACGGCGATGAGAAGTTCATCCCCAATCAAGTGTCCGAGGCTGTCGTTGACGATCTTGAAGCGATCGACGTCCAGGAAGAGAACTGCGTAGAAATAATCTCCCGGGCGTTTTGTGCGTCCGATTGCAAACTCCAAACGGTTGCAGAACAAGGTCCGGTTGGGGAGACCTGTCAACTCATCATGAAACACATCGTGGAGCAGCTGTTCTTCGATCAGCTTGTGATCGGAGATATCCGTCTGGGACCCGGCCATGCGATAGGCCGTACCGCCCGCATCCCGAATGGCAATCCCTCGACTCAGCACCCAACGGTAGGTCCCGTCCTTGTGCCACATCCGATGTTCACCTTCAAAGTGGGGGGTACGCCCTTCAAGATGTGCAGCGATCCCCGCCCTTACACCACGGATGTCCTCAGGATGCACTCGGTGAAACCATTCTTTGGGACTATTTCCGGCCTCGCTTTCCTCAAGGCCCAGCATGGATTTCCAACCGGAAGAAAAATAGACTTCGTTGGTTTTCAGATTCCAGTCCCACAACCCGTCGTGGGCGCCGCTGGCAACAAGCGCATACCGTTCCTCGCTCTCGCGAAGCGCTTCTTCCGCGCGCTGGCACGTTTGGCGTAGGGATTTTTCTTCCAGGGCGCGTCGCACTGCAACCGGCAAACGGACCAACTGGTCTTTGAGAACGTAATCCGATACCCCTTTCCTGACCCACTCCACAGCGGATTCTTCTCCTGACGCGCTGGTCGCCAGGATAATGGGGATGTCTTTCCCTTCTTTTTTTAAAAGCTGAAGCGCGTCTATCCTTGTCCCGTTGGACGATGGGTAGTCGGCCAGCACAATGTCATAGGATTCCGAGCGCGGCCGCTCAAAAAACTCTTCGAGGTTCTGGGCCAGATCGGCGCGGACATCAAATCCCCCCTTTTTCAGTTGCTGTAGGCAGAACTCCGCATCGGCTGGGCTGCATTCGAGGAATAGGACATGCAGAGTCGGTCCTGGGGTCGCTCGTTGATTTGACGGAGCGTCACTCATGCCGCTGAGCCTCGTGAGAGGGTGAATAACTATCGTATGGAAAGAGATGCTGCGGATGATAAAAGGTTGGGCGTGTCGCCTTCTCGTTAAGAAGCGATAAGAACCATCCGTGGAGAGCGCCACCAGTTCTGTTTCGAACGGTGGGCCCCTGAAACCTTCATCCGCGCGGGCCTGGGCACCTCCGCCCCCGCAGATTTACCGATTCAGTACTGCCTATTTGACAGCGCGTTGCGATCTAATGGCGTTGCGACGGTACGGAAAGCAAGCGGCAGTAAGCTTAAACTGGCGTACCTGAGGGTCAATCCCCCGTACTATTCTCCACGACTCATGACCGACATAAGATAGGAACCGTAGCACGGAGTGTCCGTGGGGAACCCATGGTTGGAAGTACGAAATCACCAATAGAGGAGGGTCGAATCGCCCTCGCTTTGGATAGTAATGCTCCTGTCTCCGGATCCGCGGGGTCAGCGAAAGTCGCGATGCAGAAAGGACAGGCGACTCGCCGCACTCTCTGGTTTCGACGGCATCTCAAAATCGCTGTGCACGTTTACGGTCACGGGTCAGACAAGGAGCCTTTCTTCGAGGAAACGAATACCCTGACCGTGCATGCTCATGGCGCAGTCATTACGTTGGTCACGATGGTCAATCAGGATCAAAAATTAATTCTGACAAATCCGAAGACCGGGGAAGATCTGGAATGCAAAGTCGCCTATCTGGAACCAAATGAGAACGGCGAGACCAACGTGGGGATCGAGTTCATGAGTCCGCCGCATAGCTTCTGGGGCATCGCCTTCCCGCCAGACGACTGGAATCCGGACGAGCGTAAACGCCCGCGGGCCCGCCCCGCCGGCGGTTCGTCTCCTGAATATCATTCGCGCGACAAGTCAGAAATCTCAGCGACTTAGGGCGACTTGCGGTTGAAGCAACGCGTCCGCTTCATACATCCTCCCTTGTTTTGCAGATAAGCCTACCCGAGACCTTGGTGCGAACTCACGTCGTTGGGATCGATCCTTGCGTTGTCTCTGTTGAATAATCAGCGGGTTGCAGAGCAACGAATCGTAAGGGTTTCGCGCCGGGCTTTCTTCAGAAAGACAGTCGTAGCCTTGCTACAATATGGGCGCGGCAAGCGGAGGAGTGGCCGAGTGGTTGAAGGCGGCGGTCTTGAAAACCGTTAGGCCCGCAAGGGTCTCGGGGGTTCGAATCCCTCCTCCTCCGCCATCCCCAGGGGCCCTGCGTGGCCGCCAAATTCCACAGACGGTTAAGAAGAGACACGGGCGGCCCCATCACCCACCGCGCTGGTAATCTTTTCGTTCCTCGAGCCGACTCCGGCAACTGGCTTGGTTAGAGTCAAGCTAGAATTACTCTTTTGGTCTTTCATGCGCCCTTCTCTCTCCACGTGGTGGATTCTGGCTGCCTGGATTCTGTTTGTTGGTAGCTATGCCGGGGTCTCTCTGCTGCTTCGCCCGGGCCCGGGGCTGACCACCTACGGCGACCTGGCGCAATGCGTGGTGCCGTTGTTTGCCAATGCCGGCCTGCTGCTGAACGCGGGCTCGTCCAACTGGCGCAGAAATTCCTTCTGGATGCTGATGGCGCTCGGCTGTACGCTGTGGATGGTCGCGCAGCTCCTGTGGACCTACTTCGAGATTTACCTGCATCAACCTGTCCCCAATCCCTTCACCGGCGACTTCATCTTCTTTCTCCATACGGTCCCGATGATAGCCGCGCTTGCCCTGGAGCCGCACAAGCGACAACCCGAGCCCGGCCTGCGCTTCGGTTATCTGGATTTCTCGCTGCTTTCGCTCTGGTGGGTCTATCTTTACCTGTTCGTGGTCATTCCCTGGCGATACGTATTGGCCAACGTCGCGCTTTACGGGCAGAACTACAATCTGCTCAACATCGCGGAAAATATGGTGCTCCTCACCGGACTCGGAGCGTACTGGCTGCGTACTTCGGGCCGCTGGCGAGTGATCTATGCCAATCTGTTCGGCGCAGCGTGTTGTTACACCACAAGCTCTCTGGCCATCAATGTGGGGATTGACCGGCGGGTCTATTACACCGGGAGTTCCTACGATATCGCCCTCGTGGCTTCGTTTGTCTGGTTCGGGACCGCCGGCATCCTGGCGTACCGGCTCTGCCGGGCGGAAGAAGGGGAGTCCGTGAAGCCTTCGGAGGAAACGCCGGCGGTGGCGGAGAACCGGCAAAACGACGGAGTGTGGGCGGCGCGGCTGGCGATGGCCGCGGTGCTTTCGCTGCCGCTGCTGGCGGCTTGGTCGGTATTCGCCAGCGAGGAGCCGACCGCGGTGCGCCAGTTTCGCCTGCAAGTGACGCTCGGGGCGATGGTGCCACTGACCTCCCTGGTCTTCCTGCGGCTGCACTTGGTGGATCGGGATCGCCTGCGGCTGTTGCGCGCCTCACAGGAATCGATCGAGAATCTTCAGCGCTTGCAGACACAGTTCGTGCAAGCAGAAAAGCTGGCCTCGCTCGGGCAGCTCGCAGCGGGAGCCGCCCACGAAATCAATAATCCGCTCACCGCCATCCTCGGCTATTCCGATCTGCTGATCGACGACGGCTCATTGGGAGAGAAACCGCGCACCATCGCTACAAAGATCCGCGACCAGGCGCGCCGGACCAAAACACTGGTCACTAATCTGCTCAGTTTCGCCCGGCAGGTTCCCCCGGAGCGTAAGCCACTGGATGTCAACGCCGTGGTTTCCAGCGCCATCCAGCTCCGCCAGCTAGCCCTACGCGGGAGAAAAATCACCATCGAGCTGCGGACCGAACCGGTTCTGCCGGGTGTGCGCGGAGACTCGAACCAGTTGTTGCAGGTCTTCTTCAACATCATCAGTAACGCCGTTGACGCCATGGAAGAAATCGGCGGCGGCGTGCTCAACGTGCGGACGCTGCGCGAGCGGGCCAACGTGGTCATCGAGTTTTCCGATACGGGGCCCGGCATCAAGGAACCGCACCTGGTGTTCGATCCCTTCTACACCACCAAGCCGGTTGGCAAGGGAACCGGCCTTGGCCTGAGCATCTGCTACGGTCTGGTTCAGGAGCACGGCGGGCAGATCACCTGTTTCAACCGGCCCGAAGGCGGCGCCACTTTCCGCATCCAATTTCCCGCAGTCCTGTTGCTGTTTCCGCCGCGCGACGCCGCATCGGCGAAAGAAGGAATCGCGGCAGACTCGATGGCCCCGTCGTCCTCGATGGAACCCTCTTAGGCGTCGGCTTTGCCCTGCCCAGCGGCCTCTTCTTGCCTTTCAAGATGTCGCGCTAGCTGCTAGTCCCGCTAAGGGAACCTCTACTATGCTAGATTCGGAGTCGAATCCCAGGGAGCAACAATGACCCAGCCGGCGGTTGTCACCGAGAACCTGACCCGCCGCTTCGGCGAACTGGTGGCTGTCAACCGGATCGATCTCACGGTGGGCGCCGGACAATTCTTCGGCTTTCTGGGACCCAACGGCGCAGGCAAGTCCACAACCATCAAGATGCTCACAGGCCTGCTGGCACCCAGCAGCGGCCGCGTTCGCTTGCTGGGACTCGATCTCGAAGAGCATCCGATCGAAGTGAAGCGCCAGATCGGCGTGGTCCCCGAAGGCCTAGCGCTGTTCGAACGCCTTACTGGAGCGGAGTATCTGAACTTTGCCGGCAGGATGTATGGGCTGGACCGCTCGACCGCAGCGCAGCGCACCGCCGAGCTGCTCGACTTCATGCAGCTTACCGACCGCCCGAAAACGCTCATCGCCGACTACTCCCACGGGATGCGGAAGAAGCTGGCGCTGGCCGCCGCCGTCATTCATGGCCCGAGAATTCTCTTTCTCGACGAGCCGTTCGAGGGTGTGGACGCCATTGCCGCGGGCACGCTCAAGGCCATGCTCACGCGCATGATTTCGCGCGGCGTCACCATTTTCCTCACTTCGCACGTGCTGGAGATCGTTGAGCGGCTGTGCAGCCACGTGGCCATCATCCACCAGGGCCGGCTGGTGGCCCAGGGCTCGCTTGAGGAGCTCCGCGCCGGAGTGGCCTCTTCCGCCAGCGCCGACGGATCACACGGAGTTGGGTTTTCTCCCGCGACACCGGGAGAAAGACTCACGCTCGAACAGATCTTTCTCACCATCGTTGGCCAGGAGGCTTCCCTCCGGCGGGCCGATGAGGAACTCTCGTGGCTGAGGTAGCCCTCTCCGCGGGATTCACCCAGCAGGTGACGCTAATTGCCGGGCTGCGGTGGCGGCTATTTCGCAACTCACTGCGCACAACTAGTGGCAAGCTCGATCTCCTCGCGCTCACTCTGGTCAGCGCGCTGAGCGGATTCGCTGTCGCCGGCATCGGCTTGGCATTCGCCGCGGGCGCCTACTACATCGTGGCCGAGAGCAAGCTCCGGCTGCTCGTCCTGTTGCTGTGGGGCATCTTCTTCGCTTGGCACTTCCTGCCGGTGCTGCTCGCCACCTCCACTGCCAGCTTCGATTTCCGCAACCTGCTGCGTTTCCCCTTGCGCTTCTCCGTATTCTTCTTGCTCAGTCTGGCCTACGGCCTGTTCGACCCCGTCGCGGTGGCCGCGCTGTTCTGGCTGGTTTGCATTGCCGTGGGGATCTCGCTGGCCCGGCCGGACCTGTTGCCTTGGACACTGCTGATCTTTGCCTTGTTTGCCGCGATGAACCTGCTTCTGAGCCGCATGATCTTTACCTGGGTCGAGCGGCTGCTGGCCCGGCGTCGCACCCGCGAAGCGGTGTGGGTGCTCCTCATGCTCGTCATCCTCGGCTTTCAGCTTTCGGGGGCGTTCGTCGAGAGCTGGAGCCGGCGCGTCGCGCCAGTGGCGCTCAAGCTGCCGCCGATCGCGGGCTTCCTCCCACCGGGCCTGGTAGGCCGAGCACTGGCAAGCGCGGCACGCGGCCACGCTGCAGAAGCTCTGAGCTGCGCTACACTGGTGGCCGCCTATGGCCTGGTCTTTGGCCTATTCCTGCGGCACAGGCTCCGCGCGCAGTATCTCGGCGAAGACCTCGGGGAGTCCCAGGCTCCCGCCTCCGCCCCGGCCGCTCATTGTTCGGTCAGCTCCTCGACATCTTTTGCGTCTTTTAGCTCCTCTTTCCTGCGCGCCCCTGTGGCAGCGTTGCTCGAAAAAGAGCTTCGCTATATCCGTCGCAATAGCGTCCTGCTGATGAACCTGGCGCTAGCGCCGATGCTGATTGGGTTTTTCGCTGTCTTCTGGAGCAGACCCCAAGGGCGCCCCGACCTTTTCGCCCGCTCGCCTGAGCTGATGTTTCCCTCAGCCCTTGCCTACATGTTTCTGCTCCTGTCGCAACTGGGAAACAATGCATTTGCTTACGAGGGTCGCGGCATCCAGTTGCTCTTCCTTGCTCCGGTGCGGTTCCGCGACGTGTTGCTGGCCAAGAATCTGACCCTCGGCCTGATCGTTGCGGGGGAGACAGCGCTGGTCTGGCTGCTATTGAGTCTTCTCCTTGGATCGCCAGGGGCGGCCACGGTCACTGCCACACTCGCCGCGCTACTTCTTGCCATGCTCGTGCAGTTTACGACCGGAAATTTGCTTTCGCTATGTTACCCGCGCCGCCTCGAGTTCGGTGCATTGCACAGACAGCGCGCGGCCGGGATGACCATGCTCATCGGCCTGCTCGTGCAAATTGCTCTCTTCGGTTTGGTGGGGACGATTCTGCTTGTCACTCGCAGGTTCGGAGGAATGTGGCTGGCCGCGGGACTTTTCCTCGGTTTGAGCGCCATTGCCGGGTGGGTTTATGTCGTCGCGCTCGAGCGCTGTGATCACCTTGCCGGCGACCAGCGTGAAGTCCTCACGTCGCATCTCGCGCGCTAAAGCAAGTAGTAGGACACAACCAACCCGCTGAAAGACCCTGCGCGTGCCTAGCAGCAAAACAAGCCACCTACAGATCGTCCTCCACCAGAAACCGGCCGTAGTCATGGGCTTCGACCCACTGATAAAGGAAGACCTGATACAGATAGGATGCAACAATCTCTTCCCCGAGTTCGTGGGTCTCGACGCAGAGAAATGGCACCTGCAAGCCCGCCTGAACGGCCACCAGTGACTGGGTGATCTTGTTGGGGCTGACGTTGCTGTATGAATAAGGCGATTTTACTTGGCTCAGCGCGGCCGTGATGACCAACAGGCGCTGTGGGTACCGGCTCATCCGCCGCAGCCGGTCAAGGAAAGTGCTGCGCTCGACCGTCAGAGAGTGCACCAGGTCTGAAAGGTCTTTTCGCTCGACCACGCAGACTTCTTCTAAGCCGTCCAGGGAATAATCACCAAGTTTCAATGGCCTTTTTTCCACGCCGGCGAACCAGCCCCGAAAGCGAGCGAAAGAAAATGGGTTCCGCTCGCGGCTATCCACGAGAACAACGGGGCGAGGAGTGCGCAATTGCGTTCCACCACGTTCGGCGGCGACCGGTTGGGCGGGATGCGGCACGGGGGCCGCGGTCATCTGCCATTCCAGCGGGGATGCAATTAGCGCGCGGCGTTTTCTCATTCCAGCCTCAGCGGGCAAGCCTGGCCCGGCTCTTGCGCCGGATTGGCGGTCACGGCTGCCAGAGGCCAGCACACTGCAAGACCAGGGGAAGACTCGGGTCGAGCGAGTGAGCCAGACGGCGGGACTGCCAGAGACACTGTCTTGGTTGGATCTTGCGACTCCGCTTTCCTCTGTCCAACCGCCTATCGCTTGGCCATTTTGTGGGCAATCTGGAGCAGCAATCGTCGGTCAGACTCTTCAAGGCGGCTCAGCAACCGGCGGAAGGTCGCTAGAGTGCTGGCGTCCTTGCCAGAACTGCCCCATTGGCGCTCCCCCGCCGATAGACGCTTTGGAAGATCAGGCACTTCGGGAGGTTCGTCTCCCTCATAAAACAGCTGATAGAGCGGGACACCGATAGCGTGGGCCAGCTTCTCCAGGGTCTCAACCGAAGGAACAGTGTGGCCGTGCTCGACGCGAGACAGATAGCTCCGGAGAAGGCCGGAACGCTTTTCGATGTCGCCCTGAGATAGGCTCTTTGCCTCTCGAAGGGCTCGGATGCGGTCGCCGATCACCATAAATCTGCCACCCTGGACATGATAAGTGGAAAATCGGTTTTGGGCAAAGGAGAAGCGGTCACGCCGAGGAGCCCGCTGCGGCGAGGCCGGCTATACGCCGGCAAAGACCCTTCCGGCGCCCTGCCCACGGAACGCATTTCCCAGATTCCGCATCTCCCCGCTCAGCCGGAATCGTTCGCCCAATCTCGCGGCTTCAAGTAGTCGAGCAGTTCCGCCTCCGGCGTGCCGGGCGCCGGGGTTTCGTTGTAGCCCCACATCACTCGCAGCGGCAGGCTCATCAGGATCGATTCGACGCGCCCGCCGGTCTTGAGCCCGAAGGTGGTGCCGCGGTCATAGAGCAGGTTGAACTCGACATACCGGCCGCGGCGGATGAGTTGCCAGAGGCGCTGGGCTTCGCTGTGCGGCTCGCTCATACGCTGCTCGACGATGGGGACGTAGGCCGCGAGGAAATGATCCCCGGCGTCGCGCACGAACGCAAACACTTCGCTGAGCCGGTCGGTGAGGTAGTCGAAGAAGATGCCGCCCACGCCGCGAGCTTCGCCCCGGTGCGGGAGATAGAAATATTCGTCGCACCATTTTTTGAAGCGCGCGTAATCGGCGACGGGGTGGCGCTCGCAGACTTCCTTCCAGGTGCGGTGGAAGTGGATCACGTCTTCGCGACGCGGGTAATAGGGCGTCAGATCGGACCCCCCGCCGAACCACGCCGCGCGTCCCTCGCCCGAGCCTTTGCTGATGTGACGAAAATTGGCATGCACCGTCGGCACATGCGGGTTGCGCGGGTGAATAACCAGTGAGATGCCCGTCGCGGAGAAGGCCGTGCCGCTGCCCGGCATGGTGGCCACGAGTTCTTCCGAGAACGAGCCGGTCACATGCGAGAAGTTCACCCCCGCTTTTTCGAATACAGTGCCATCCACCAGGACCCGCGTGACCCCGCCGCCGCCCGTGCTGTGTTGCCAGGTGTCCTCGCGAAACCTTGCCGCGGCTCCCTCCCGGTGTTCGAGCGCCTCGAGCGCCGCGCAGATGCGTCCTTGCAACCCCTGAAAATAGTCTGCCGTCTGCCGATTTAGTTCGTCGAAGTCGATGCGGGGCATCTACTGCTGACTGGTCTTGGCGTATTTCTTGGGCTGTACTTGCGGATCCGCCTGGGTAAGTTTTTGGGAGTCCTGAACCTTCCCATCGGCGAACGCGGTTGCCAGTTGGTCGATCTTGGCGGCCAGGATAAAGTCGTTCTCCGTCAGGCCATTGATTTTATGCGTCCAGGTGGTGATCTCGACTTTTCCCCAGGCCAGGTAGATATCGGGGTGATGACCCTGCTCTTCCGCCAGCTCGCCAACCAGATTGACGAACCGAAGAGCCTCACAGAAATTCGTAAACTTAAACAACTTCGTAATGTGGTGCTCGTCGATGGCGCTCCAACCGTCCACCCGCTTCTCGAACGATGCGAGCTCCTCACCCTTCAACGGTGGCACGCCTCCGCGGCAGGGGACGCAGAATTTGCTGGCCAAGTCAGACATAACCTGTGCCATTGTAGCACCGAAGCGCGGGATTGGCGCTGCAAGGCTGACAGGAAAAGGCGGCCGCCGGTCGGTGCGCCCTAGCGAATCGCACTGTGACGAGAAACAGCCGTCTGAAATTCGGGCGGGACGCGGCTGGGCCACCCGCTCAAAGCTACTTCCCAATTGACTTGGGAGCCAGTGGCCCTGCGCGCTGGTAAGAACGAACGCGCGTCGTATTGCCAGGGAAGTGTAGAATGCGCGGGCAAAGGACCGGGAAACATGTATCAGATCGAACTCTTGGGCGCAGCGCAAGCTGGAAATCACCTGGACGAATTCACCGACCTGCTGCGCGACTGCCGAAAGTGGCGCGTCGATCGGCTTCCTGCCGCCGCTCGACGACACCGCGATCTTCTACCGGGAGATTCACCTTTGAAAATACACTCGCCGATGAAGCATCTCCGGCCCATCTTCAGTTTTCTATTTCCGATTTTTTGCTTTCTGCTCAGTCTGCCGGTTGCCGCCCAATCTTTGTCCCAGGATCTCGCGAGATTTGCCGAAACCCCCGCCGTACCCGGCTACGAGCAGACGCTGGCCGCGGAGATTCGCGCGCAGATGGGAAAACTTTCGCCGCAGGGCGACAACATGGGCAATCTCTACGTCACGCTGGGGAGTCGCGAAACTTCGGGACCGCACCGGCTGATCGTCGCGCCAATGGACGAGCCCGGCTACGTGGTCAGCGGCATTACCGACGACGGCTACCTCCGCGTGCAGCGCTTGCCGCAGACGGCACCGCACCCGTTTTTCGACCTACTGCACGCTGCCCAGCCCGTCGTGATACACACGCGCAAGCGCAAATGGGTTCCCGGCGTGGTGGCTGGGCTTTCCACGCACCTCCAGCCGGGTAGGCAGAACGTCCCGCGCGGCGCGCATCCCGATGAGATCTACATCGATATCGGTGCAAGCTCCGCCGCTGAGGTGCATCAGGCCGGGGTGGATTTGCTCGACCCCATCGCGCTCGATCGCAAGCCCTACGCGATGGGCTTCGGCCGAATAACGTCTCCGGCGGTAGGTGACCGCTTCGGCTGCGCGGCGTTGGTGGAACTGCTGAGGCGGATCGACCCGGCAAAGCTGCGCGGCAGGCTAACGGTTGCGTTTGTCACCCAGCAGTGGGCCGACGGGCGCGGGCTCGACCAGCTGCTGCAGCAAATAAAACCCGACGAGACGATTTTCGTTGGGCGGATGCTGCCGCGCCGGGTTTCCGTTGCGCTGGCAACAGGCGCAGCAGCAGGCCGAGTTGCCGCGGTGCCCGGGTTGCCACGCCTGCCGCAAGGCATCCCCGGAAGCGGTGTTTCGCTCGGCACTGCAGATCCGGAAGCTACCCTTACCGGACTGGTTCAGGAGCTCAAGCAACTCGCGGAAGCAAACAAAATCCCTTTCGCGGCGGATTTTTCCGCGCCGCTTTCGCGCCCGCGTTACGCACCGAGCGCTCCTGAGTCATCGGGAATGCCACAGCGCTTTGCCCATCTCGGCATTCCGGTCAGATGGCCCACCACTCCAGCAGAGTTCGTTGCCTACGGGGATCTCCAGAATCTTGTCGCCCTCCTCGAGCTTTACGCTCAAGGATCGACGAGCGTCGAGGCCGCGAGTACCGCATCCACACAGGTGGCGCCGGGGATCCAGCCTCCTCGTCACGTCTCGCGTAACTTTACCGGGCTCCCACTCCAAACCGGGCCACCCGCGACCGAAATCCTCAAGACACTGGTTGAGACCTATGGGGTGAGCGGCCACGAAGGTATGGTGCGCGAAGTGATCACGCGCCTGCTGCCGCCCTGGGCCAAACCTGAAACCGATGCTGCCGGCAATCTGATCCTGAGGTTGGCCTCAAAAGCTGTCCCTTCGGAACCACCGCCTGGGAAGATGCCTGCGCGGATCCTGTTCGTCGCACACATGGACGAAATCGGCTACGTCGTGCGTTCGATTTCGGTGGACGGTATTCTCGAGTTGCAATCGCGTGGCGGCGCCATCAGCGAGTTCTTTCTCGGCCACGCCGTTCTGGTTCACACGGCAAGCGGCCCGCGGCCCGGCGTGCTGGAACTCCCACTCGGCTGGGACCGGCCCGGCTTTGAGTGGCCACGCGGCCCGCAGACCGGTGAAATCTCTCTCGCCCGGGCAGATGTTGGCGCGCGCAGCGCTGCCGAAGTCGAGCAACTTAGCGTCAAGGTGGGCGACCCAATCACCGTCCCGAAGAAATACCGGCACTTGTTTGGCACGCGCGCAAACGGCCGCAGCTTTGACGACCGCGTGGGTTGCGCGGCGTTGGTGGCCGCAGCGTGGGCGCTCGGCCCGGACTTGCCGGGCCGGGACGTCACGTTCCTCTGGTCTACCGAAGAAGAAGTGGGACTGCTTGGCGCT
>QHYU01000093.1 GCA_003224235.1 Acidobacteriota bacterium | reverse complement strand
CCATGCTGTACGGGCGCAGGATTCCTTTCCAGCGCTGGTCGGTGTTCCAGCCGTTGGGTTTCGAATCGTTTCCGCGATTGGCCATTGTTCCTCCTCATGCCATCCGCACTGCCGCGGTCCTTCCCCTAATATCAACGGCCCCGCGCAGCAAACGCCTCTTCAGTCTCTGCATTCATTCAACCCTACTGGCGCGGTCTGTTAATCTTTCTGGCCTCATTGACGGATGGTCGAGCGAACGCCGGTGCTTGACGCAGGCACCCGGTGCTTGGGCTACGTTGTCGCTGGGCATGCACGCCAAGATCAGGGCCAAGACCCAGCCGAGAAACGTCCAGCCGAACGAGAGATTCAGCAACATGATCGCGCGGGCGTGCTTCCTTCTGTTGATATAAGCTATTAACGCGGGCAAAGGGTACAACAGGATAGGCACTCCGATTACGGCCACTTGAGCCGCCCCTGGGTAATGTGCAGCGTACATTGTCCTTCTCCCACCCAGTCGCCAGAGCGGAGCGGAGGAGGAATGACTCGAAGAAGCAGGTCGTGCTAGTGAGACCGCTCGCGCTCCCCCGGAGTGCGCTGGCGGGGATCCGTGGGTCGGCCATCCCTCACCAACTAGGGGTTGCTCAATAGTGTTGAAAATATAGGCGCGCAGAACCGTCTGCCTCCTGTCAGTAGTTCCACCGGTGGGTTCAAGGCTATCGCGGAAGCTCTTTGGATGTTGTTGATACTGGTCGCTCACAATTTTTTAAAAGCACCTAGTCACTTGGCAGCATCCCCAAGCAGGGCAAGGTAGCCAGATCGTCGCCCCATTAAGTTACTTACTAGAAGGCTGCCGTCTTGCGAAGATGCCCTTGCTGCCCTGCTGGATCTCGAGGCATCATCGTCAAAGTTCGCATGGTGTCGCCGTCCGCAGAAGCAGCCCAAACTCATAAAGTAACCGCGCCCCCGGATGTGCCGGAAGAGCTGCATGAGCTGGACGCCGGCTGCAAACAAACACACGCGGAGGAGAGCATGGAGAAAGTGCTAACGGGTGTCGTAGCGATTAGGCGGGATATTGACGAGGAACTAAAGAAAGTTTGGGCAAACTGGAAAGCGGACTCAAGCGCGTTCAGTTGCCCAATTCGGGGCTGCCCGGTAAAGTACAACGTGTTAGTTTCCAAACAGGCCGGCGATAAGGAACTGAAAGACTGTAAGAAGGTACTTCCTGAACGCATAAAACGCGAGCACCCAAACCACGCAGACTATATGAAATTCTAACTAGAAGCTTTGGATTGCGCCATACGCGAGTTCAGGCCTGAGCGCCCGGGCCACCCCTTTTTTCGTAGCAACGCCTCGAACTGAAGAAATGACCGAATGAGCGACAGCCTGCCAGACAACGCTGCAGGCCAACATTACGAGCGAAGCGTTGCTCGCTGACCAGAACTACATCCAGACGATTAGACGCCTGAAAGAGGAGGGCGCGGAATACATCGATTCGCAGTTCCTCACGGCGCTCTACATGCTAGCCCCGGGCGAGGAATTCACCGACCCACACATGACACACTTCATGAACGCGCACGAAGAAGAAATCAACAGCATTCTCGAAGCAGCCCTAGAAGGACGGGACGCGTGCGTGGGCGCGTACTTGAGCGCGTTAGAGATTTTCGCGGACGAAATCTGCAGCCGCCTGTGGCATGCATGTGCGTATTGGCGGGTTACTCCATCCTCAGTGGATCGCCCTCCTTCACTGTGTGACTCTTCTCGGGGACTCGCTCGGGTCGGCCAGGAACTCGGCCCCAGCCGCCTGCGGGATCATCAGGACGATCTCTGGTGCCGCCCTCGTGCCGCCCTTCACTCTTGCTGCCACAGTGCTCCCCTGGTTCCCTCGGTGCATGCAACTTTGCCGAAGAATGCGGGTTGACCACAACTGCATGCTCAGCCTTCGCTCTAAGGCTGGATCACGCTCATCAGCGCTCGGTACAAGTCAATCCGCCCTTCTCCTAGTCCCAGTCTGTCGGGGAGTTGCTTGGCATTTCCTTCGAGCGCATCCGCGGCAGCCTCCTGATTCGTTCGGGTGTTCATCTGCAGCAGAAGGGCCGCGCCACCGGAAACGAAGGCGGTGCTGAAGGACGTGCCCCAGGCGGCGGCGTAGTGCCCGCCGGGATATGTGGTAATGATCCCTTCCCCCGGAGCCGCCAATGTGACGACCTGGTCGCCGAAGTTGGAAAACGTACTGCGAGCATCCAGATTGCTGGTGGACCCCACGCCCAAAACGTTATCAAACGCCGCCGGATAAACGCGTAGCCTTGACCCATTGTTGCCTGCGGATGAGACGCAGATAACCCCGCGGCTGACCGCGTAGTTGATCGCGCGCTTCATCTCTGCCGAACGCTGCTCCGTGCTGAAGCTCATGTTGATCACCTTGGCCCCGTGGTCCACGGCGTAGTAGATGGCGCGCAGGATGTCAAACAGGTGAGCGGTGCCATCAGCTTCGAACGCTTTCAAGGGTATGATCTGCGCCGCGGGCGCCACCAGATGGATGATCCCGGCCACCATAGTCCCATGTCCAAAAGTTCGTGGCACTTGCCGGGTGTCCAGAATGCTCGCGGTCGACTGGTCCAGAATGGACGCGGTAGACTGATTCAAGATGAGGATTGTCTGTTGGTCCAGGATGGAGGCCGTGGATTGGTCCAGAATGGAGGCCGTGGACTGGCCCAGATCGGCGAACTCCGAGGGCATGCCAGGGAGGTTGCGGGTGAAGTCAAAACCCGGGACCAGCGAGGCTTTCAGCACGGGGTGGTTGGGGTCCACGCCCCTATCAATCACGGCCACAATCCCGGCACCAGTGGCGAGTTGATGGGCCTCCGCGCACTGAATCAGCATGATCGCCGGTTGGTTGACGTAACTGCTCAACACCCGGCTCCCGTAGAAAGGGACCAGTGTCCGGTGGCTCAGCGTGTCGAGGATGGAAGCAGTGGACTGGTCGACTTTTAACCCTGGACGAGCCTCCGGGAACATCACATCTGTGTCCGCCTCTATCCCCTGCACATCCGGGTCGGACCTGAGGTTGCTTAAAAAATGCTCCGGATGAGCGGTAGCTGGGGCGCGGACAAAATGGATGTCCTGGCTCTCGTGCGAGTGGATGAGTGTCAACCCGTGGCGTCTGACGACTTCCTGGATCGCCTCTGGCGAACAGCGAAGGATGAACTCGTCCTCGTCGTCGGATGCGCTGCCAGCGCGGGGTATACCCAACAGGGTGACGAGCCCAAGCAGCCATGCGAGAATCTGTCGTTCCACTTTGCACCTCATCTCATGAAGCCTGAGCAGCCCATGTCTTTAAAAGGCGCTTAGTGAAGGTCCCGAGAAGCCAGGCGCCCCACTCCCTTGCGCACTCTTGGACGCGGCAAGGGGAACTTATGCCAATTCCTGCTCTGCCAAATCCATGCGAGTCAACTTAGCGTCCGCGTCGTACAAGTCAAAGAACGAGCACAGACTGGTGTTCCTTGGCCTTGGGTTGTGCCATTTGATCGCCTGGGTTTGCCCTGCCCATGTAGGTAATCTACATGCGCCAGCGCTAGGGTAGTTCTTCGCTTGGTTTTGAACAGACACCGTTTTCACCCCTGCGTGTTCGACAATGGCAAGTCGAGCAGGACTTTGATCGCACCGAGACTCTGATTTCCCGTTCACGAACCGGATGACCCACTTGAGCTGCGAGAGAAGCTGCATCCGATTGTGGTATTTGTCTGTTCGCCTCCCTACATAGGAATGCTCAGTGAGCCCTCCAGTCGGGGCTGTCGATCTTGCCTGGACTTGTCCCCTCTTTTGAGACAACCAGTTAAGACTCAAGATCCAGCGAATGGAGGAATGAGTCATGGGATTGTCTCGACGGAGGAGGTTCTCACGGGAGTTCAAGCTGGCCGCCCTTCAGCGGCTGGAATGGGGCCGTCGGTCGCAAAGGTGGGGCGCGCTTTTGAAGTCAGCCCCGAACGTGCTGCACCGCTGGCGGCGCGAGTTCCGCGAAGGGCCGGGGACGCGTTTCCCGGCGCGGGCCAGCGGCGCTGGGGAAGAGGCCCGGGTGGTCCAAGGTCGGCCCGTAGGCGCTGGAGATCGATTTTTTGAAGGAGTGCTTGCAGCGCATCGATGAGCAGCGGAAGCTGCAGGCCCGGACTGGAAAACCGCTGTTTACCAGCAGATCGAGACCCAGAGGAACGGAGCCCAAGCCTTGACCGTACAACGCATGTGCGCTTTGGCGGGGGTGAGCCGTTGTTTGTCTCACGCCAGGGGACAACCCAGTCGAACGCTGACTCGGAAAGTTATTTGAGGAAAGCCTCGGTGTCAAATGGTTGGATAGCTCGGTAGCACTCACAAGCAGAGTCTTCGAGTTTCTTGCGGTTCAGAATCTTTAGTGTACCGCGGATGTAGTCGATCGCCTGTTTTCTCTGCAAAATACCAGCTGCCAAGCTGACGCTGGGTCGGTCCGTTCCCAACATCGTCGCGAGGAAATCGTGGGTAATGGGCAACAAATTGGAACCCACTCTATCCTGAGTTATCAACAGCCACCGTGCAAGGCGCTGCTCGGTGTCGTGCAGCCGATTGCACACCGCTGTTTGTGTAAGTTGAAGCCACTGAAGTACTGCATAGCGGTTCAGCACCCGCTGGAGCTGCGGAATTGATTGCAGAGTGCGTTGCAATACGCTAGCATTCACCTTGAACCCATCTCCCGTGATTTGTACCACCCACAGCAGCGGAGTCCTGCTCAAGCCCACCACGGATGGTATCCCTAGAAACCCTTCCTTGCCCACCACGCCGACTTCAACAGCCTTTCCATCTTTTGTTGTGACCACGAGAGAGATCATACCTCTGTTCGGGAAATAGACAGACTCTAGTCGCTGATACGGCTCGTGAAGCGTGCGATGGTGCGGCAAGTTGACAAATTCCAGGTGAGGACGGATTGAGTGATATTCGCTGTCGGGAATCGCCAAAAGGATTCTATTACTTACCGGCTTCCCAGCAGGATTCGTACGCTTGCTCCGCCGGACGACCTCTGAGTCTCTACGTGCCACGAAGCGCACCGGGTTTATTGGACACTGAACTGGGTCTATTCATGCAGCAGCTTTCTCTCTCTTTGCTCACAGACACCTCCATGCGATTTCTCACTTATTTTCATCACAATTCGGTGGCCAAGAAGATCCTAGGGCGTGGGAACAAACTTCGTGACCACACGGTGCGGCATAGTTCCCAGGTGTGCTTCCTGGAGTGAGCTAATGGATCATGATGAAGCAGACTGGATAACCCCTTTCTGCAGCTCTTTCTTGTATACGCTTTAGCATTTACACTTCTCATATAAACCTGTCCGGCGACATCCACAATCCGGTAAAGTACGTAAAGATGGGTGGGGTGATTCCGTAGCGCGTCTTATGGGGCGAGGCAGGGGCGACGCATGCCACGACAGGAAGAGCACAACGGTCTCCAAGGCGGGTCTACTTGCTGTGTGCGATTCGGTATGACCGCAAAAGAGTTCACCTTATGCCCCGTACCCGGTTTGGACTTGCATCCTTGCTTCCGTTGGTCTGATCGATCCGGCGTGTAAGTCCCATAAATTGAAGTGCCCGGGGTGGGAGTCGAACCCACACGCCCCGATCGGGGCAAGGGATTTTAAGTCCCCAGCGTCTGCCATTCCGCCACCCGGGCCTGTTGGGCAAGCCTATCTTTCCCAACGCATTACTGCAAGAGCGGCGTCCGGGGCTGCTGGCAAACCGTCGTTCGGGTGTCGGTTGGTCGCTTAGAAGCGCCGCTCAAACGCTCAACGGCGGCAAGCTGGTATGTAGGTGCAAGGTGCGAGTAGCACACGATCATATGCATGGACTGGTGGTCAAGAAGCTCTTGGAGGAGCCTTGGGCCACCTCGAAGGGAGCTAGCTCGTGTTGCTGGTAAAGTCGGGCGCTGGAACAGTGGAAGACCGCGCACGTTTCCAATGCAGCCGGGTGTCAAGCATGAGCACTGCCGCATCTCACAGACGTTGCCGGGCTGTCTGGACCACGCTATCCAGGCTCTCGCAGACACTGGTTCGCGCGCTATCCTCCCGGCAAGAGTTGTAATGGGATGGTTTCCTTACGAAGCCAGCGTTGCTACAGCGCCTAAACGGCCACATTGAGGGCAAGCCTTCAACGGAGGTGAAACAAAATTCGCCAGCCTGCGCTCCCACGATCGCTACGCGAACCTGCTGCGCCTTAGTGCCGTTCTAAACTTGCAAGCTCGCCCAGCACGTGTCCGAGACCTACTACGACTCTTGCCAGACGCTCATAGTCAATGATCTCCGGCGTGTCTCGCAGCGTATGGTATTGCCCATACCGATGGAACGCCGTGTCGGTCACCATGATCGCCGGGTATCCTTCCTCCCAGAAGGGCCACTGATCCGACCAACTGATTCCCGGGATAACTCCCGGTGCGGCAACGCCCTCCGACGGAAAGCGGGTGTGCTTGCGAAAGCCGGCAACGATCCGGCGCACAAGATCGCGGGATGCCAGGTTGCCGACGAAAGCGACGAAGTTGCCGGTCTTGGGATAGAAGAAGCTGAATGGAAAGGGATAAGACTGGCTGCCATCTCGGTCTGAGTAGTAGCCAATCGTCTCGAGTGAAACCATGGCCGCGATGCGATCGCCTCGCTGCGCACATTCCCGCGCATAAACCCGACTGCCCATCCCTGGCCCTTGAAAATAAGGCGGCTCCTCGTTGACGAAAGCCACGAACCGCAGCGTGCGGCCGAAACGGTATTCCTTGGCGAATCGGGCAAGCGCCAGCAATGCTGCCACCCCAGTGGCGTTATCGTTTGCGCCCGGCGAGCCGATGACGGAGTCGTAATGCGCGCCGAATAGAATGATCTCCTTAGGGTGCGACTTACCGGGCAATTCGGCCTCGAGGTTCTTGACGGTCTTTCCTTCAACCACGAAGGCTTGTTCCCGCACGGTGTAACCCATTTCCCGAAACTGTTGGCTTATATAGCCAGCGGCGGCATTGAGAGCTTGATAGCGAAGCAGATTCCTCTCCCCGATGGTACCCGCCAGCATCACGATGTGGGCCTTAAGCTGATCGCGCAGGGCCAACTCGTGTTCCGGGAGCGGCTCTAGAACTCCTTGGTATGATCGGCCAGGCATACCTGTCATGTAGCGGATGGCCAGGAAGCCGGCTAGGAACACCAACCCGATCGGCGCCGCGCGCCAGACCCATTGCCAGATCGCATCTGCTCCAGTCGGCATAGGCGGATTGGCTGCTGGTTAAATGTACCTGATCGAAGTCCCTTCAGATCAGGAATCGGCGGCGGATCGAGGGTGCTTATGTCCTTGGAAAGCGAGCGGTGCTCACAAGACAGATGCTTCTGCGCGTCGCTTCACTGCTCGAAGCCACATGCGCCGGATCAGCGCACTTCCCGGATAAATCACTCGCCAGTACCTCGCAAATCCGCGTCGCACCGGCACGTCTATCGCATACACCCGCGTTTCCGTGGTGACAGTGCAGGCGCCGGGGCCGGCGTCTTCGATCAGGAAGTTCATTGCCGCAATGGCGAAGCCAGGTTCACGGATCGCCTTGAAGTCCTCCGCCGTGGGGCTCTTCTTCGGCCGCCACCCACGCGGAGCCACCACCACGGTCCCAACGACGATCTCGCGATCCGCCTCTTCTGCTAGCAGCAGAAAACTCGTCCGTGTTGCGACCTCCAGGAGCGGCAACCGCTCTGGTGGGTTCAAAATGCTTTCGGGACCTGGGCGGCCGAGACGCTGGACCCAGGTCAGCGTGCGGAAGAACAAAATCTCGTCCGCTGTCACCTCTTTGATGGCTCGATAAACTCGATCTTTGGGCGCCATGACTCGCATGGAGTGAGCTTCGTTGAACTGGTACACTGGCACAAACTGATCGAGTTGCGTTCGTAGCACCGCGACGCGTACTTCTTTTGCGGGGAAAGCCCAACCTACGCCGGCGATGAGCAGACCGAGTGCAAGAATGAAAGTACCTTGTAGCCGACTCTGGATCCCCACCAATGCCAGGGGTTTGACCAGCGAAATACCACCAACCAGCGCTGCGATGAGGCCGACGTAGACCAGACCGACGGCAAGCATGCTTCTATCTTAACCTTAGCTGGTGCTGAGCACCCCCGGACAGACCGAAACCATTTGAGCCGACGCGGCTCAGAACATCCTTTTACCCAGGCTACGCTTCACGCAATTACTCCTAGCGCAGGGCGGCCATTGGATCGACCTTTGTGGCGCGCCGGGATGTAGCAAGCCAGCAGCGCCACCGTTGCCAAGAGAACGGTGACGCCGGCGAACGTCATCGGGTCGGTAGAGGTCACGCCGAACAGCAGGCTCGTCATCACTCGGGTCAGAGCGACCGCGGCCACCAAGCCGATGGCGACGCCCGTGAAGAGCAGCTTCGATCCTTGTCCTACCACCAGACGCAAGACATCGCCAGGCTGAGCGCCCAGCGCCATGCGGACGCCGATCTCGTGCGTACGCCGCGTAACTGAATAGGCCATCACCCCTGAAATTCCCACCGCAGATAGAACCAAAGCGACCAGAGCAAAACTTCCGAACAGCAGCATGGCCAGCCTTCGCGTGGCAAGCGAATCGGCCACCACTTCTGCCACCTGGCGAATGCCGCCCACCGGCAGGTCCTGGTCGAGCGCCGAGACTTCCTTGCGCACCGCGGAGACCAACCGGCCGGGTTCGCTTTCGGTGCGCAATACGAGAGTCATTGTGGCCTCGGGCAACTGTGGATACGGGATGTACATCTCGGGGCGAGCATCCAGATCCAAACCCTTGTGCCTCACGTCCTTGACCATACCCACAATCGTCATCCAAGGGTCTGCGCTTCCGCGTCGAACACGTTTGCCCAAGGGATCTTCACCCGGAAAGAATCGGCGGGCAAAGGTCTCGTTGATTATCACCACCGGTGGTGCATCGGCGCTGTCCGCTTCTGTAAATTCGCGGCCTCGCAGCAACGGCATGCCCAGGGCGGCAAAGTAGTGAGGCGTGACGATACGGCGGTTGGTATTAGCCCCGATTCCGAAGTTGAACCCCAGATTCTGACGTAACAACGCGCTGCATGGTACCTGTTGGCTGGCGTTTCCAGGCTCAAGTGGGGAGTTCCCAAGCCAACTTCGGCGAAGTTGAAAGATCGTACTCTACGATCTTGTCCAATAAAGGGATGCGCTGCGTCAACCC